>JAKASX010000016.1 GCA_021818865.1 Acidobacteriota bacterium | reverse complement strand
AATTTTTCAGGGATATCGTCCACGCGGGGATTCAGCGTCACGTACCCGCCCGATTCGTCCGGATTCTGCCCGGTGCGCTCGGCGATGAATTCCTTCATTTCGGCGATTGGCCGCAGCTCGCGCAGCGCCTGCTCGGGAAATCCCAGCGCCGCGCCAAGCGATGGCGCCGGATCGGCGTCGATCGCGAGCACCGAATGGCCCTCGGCCGCAAACGCATAGGCGACGAGCGCGGTAAACGTCGTTTTGCCCACCCCGCCTTTGCCGGTGATGGCGATTTTCATTTCTCGGCCGTGTAGCGAATTGCGCGGAAACGCCCCAGCTGTTCGAATGGCCCGGCCGCGCGATTCGCGGGAAGTGACTGAGTGCGGATGAATCTGATGTTTCCTGGTGGCACGCCCCGTGCCACAGCGCGGCCGAAATTCCGCCTTGGATAAGAGTTGTGGAATCAACAAACGAAACACTGTCTGCGCCGCACCACGCACGTCTCCTGTCGAGCGTCCGCGCGCGAACGGGCGAAATTACGCATGGGTTTCGGCGATTTGGCGCAAACGCGCAGCGCGCCCGGCGCGCCTCGCTCATAAATCCCAGCGCCGACGGGGCTTAGCGCAGCGCCCGCTCCGCTTCCTGGCAATCTGTGTGCTGGAAACGAAAAGGGGAGAGTGTCAGGCGAGGCGGTGCGGCCCTGGTTCGCACCGGGCGCTCTTACTGAACTGCGACCATTCGGCGCCGGTTGCGCCCCTATTTGGCTTTGTGGCGCTTGGGAGCGCGTGAAACGGCCGCCGGCGGATTTTTTCGGAAAGGAGCCATTTTTCACATGGGTGAAGATGTTTTGAGAATTTTGGACGATCGCACGAAAGCAACTTACGAAGTTCCATTTTTCAAGGGCGCCATTCGCGCCATGGATCTGCGGAAAATCAAGACCGACGGCAAGGATTTCGGCGTGATGAGCTACGATCCGGCGTTTCTGAACACCGCTTCGTGCCAGAGCGCGGTCACCTACATTGACGGCGATCGCGGTATCCTGCGCTATCGCGGCTATCCGATCGAGGATCTGGCGGAAAACTGCACGTTTCTCGAGGTCGCGTATCTCTTGCTCTTCGGCGAATTGCCCAGCGAAACGGAACTCGCGAGCTGGGTGCACGAAATCACGCACCACACGATGCTGCATGAAACCACGAAAAAGTTCCTCGAGGGGTTCAGTCCCAACGCCCATCCGATGGCCATGTTCATCAGCACCGTCGCCGCGCTCTCGACGCTCTATCCCGAAGCGCGCAACGTCCGCGACGCCGCTTCGCGCCGCCTCCAGATCGGCCGGCTGATCGGCAAGGTGCCCACGATCGCCGCCTACACCTATCGCCACAGCCTCGGCTATCCCTACGTCTATCCCGATAACGACCTGAACTACGCCGAAAATTTCATGAACATGCTCTGGAAAATGGTCGAGCCGAAATATCAGGCTCATCCGGCTCTGGCCCGCGCCCTCGACGTTCTCTTCATCCTCCACGCCGATCACGAGCAGAATTGCAGCACCAATGTGATGCGCTCGGTGGGCAGCTCGGAAGCCGATCCTTACGTTTCGACCGCCGCTGCCGCCGCCGCGCTCAGCGGCCCGCTCCATGGCGGCGCCAACGAAGCGGTGCTGAAGATGCTCGACGAAATCGGCTCGAAGGATCGCGTCCGGGAATACGTGGATCGCGTGAAAGCGGGCCACGGCAAGCTGATGGGCTTCGGCCATCGCGTCTACAAGAACTACGATCCGCGCGCCCGCATCATCAAATGGACCGCCGATCGCGTCTTCGAAGTCACCGGCCGCAATCCGAAACTCGACATCGCGCTCGAACTCGAAAAGATCGCGCTGGAAGACGAATATTTCATTCAGCGCAAGCTGTATCCGAACGTCGATTTCTATTCCGGGATCATTTACCAGGCCATGGGATTCAAGCCGGAAATGTTCACCGTGCTTTTCGCGATTCCGCGCACGGTGGGCTGGCTGGCCCAATGGCAGGAACTGATCGAAGATCCCGAGCAGAAAATTGCGCGGCCGCGGCAGATCTACGTCGGCCACGACGAGCGCAAATTCGTGGCGATGGAAAAGCGCGCCGGCAAAGCAGCTGCGGCTTCGCGCTGAACGCGGGGAAGGGAAGCGCGCCGTTCCGTGCCATGCGGCCCGGCGCAGCGCAAATTGAGAAACGGCGCGGTGCGAGAGCCTTTCGCGCCGCGCCAGGCATCGCGCTGGCGGCCTACCCGTTCACCGCAGCGGAAAACTCCGTTCCCAGGGAGGGAACGCAGCAATGGATATTTCCAAACAGGACGCGCTCGAATACCACCGCCGCGGGCGCCGCGGCAAAATCGAAGTCGTCGCCACAAAACCTTGCCGCACGCAATGGGACCTGAGCCTCGCGTATACGCCCGGCGTCGCCGAGCCCTGCCTCGAAATCGCTTCGAAACCCGAATCCGTTTTTGATTACACCGCCCGCGGCAACCTGGTCGCCGTCGTCTCGAACGGCACGGCCGTCCTCGGCCTCGGCAATATCGGGCCGCTCGCCGCGAAACCCGTGATGGAAGGAAAAGGCGTCCTGTTCAAGCGCTTCGCCGACATCGACGTGTTCGATCTGGAAGTCAATTCCGAAAATCCCGACGACGTGATCAAGTTCTGCGAACTGCTCCAGACCACCGTCGGCGGCATCAATCTCGAGGACATCAAGGCTCCCGAATGCTTCTATATCGAGGAGACCCTCCGCCGGAAACTCGCGATTCCCGTCATGCACGACGATCAGCACGGCACCGCCATCATTTCCGGCGCGGCGCTCCTCAACGCGGTCGAACTGGCGGGCAAACCGATCGATAAAATCAAGGTCGTCTTCAACGGCGCCGGCGCTTCCGGCATCGCCTGCGCCGAGCATTACATCCGCCTCGGCGTCAAACGCGAAAACGTAATCCTCTGCGACACCAAGGGTGTTGTCTACGCCGGCCGCACCGAAGGCATGAACCCGTACAAGCAGCGCCTCGCCGCCCGCACCGAGGCCCGCACGCTCGCGGACGCATTTCGCGGCGCCGACGTTTTCGTCGGCGTTTCCGTGGGCAATTGCGTGACGCAGGACATGGTCCGCTCCATGGCCGACCGCCCGATCGTTTTCGCCATGGCCAATCCCATCCCTGAAATCAGCTACGAAGACGCGAAAGCCGCACGCTCCGACGTCATCATGGCCACCGGCCGCTCCGATTATCCGAATCAGGTGAATAACGTTCTCGGTTTTCCGTTCATCTTTCGCGGCGCGCTCGACGTCCGCGCCCGCACCATCAATCACGAGATGGAAATCGCCGCCACGCGCGCGCTGGCCGCTCTCGCTCGCGAGGACGTGCCCGACGCCGTTCTCAGCGCCTACGGCGTCGGCACCTTGCGTTTCGGTCCCGACTACATCATTCCCAAGCCGTTCGATCCCCGCGTCCTGATTCGCGAACCCGTCGCGGTCGCGAAAGCCGCCATGGAAACCGGCGTCGCGCAGTCGCGCGTGGACCTCGATGAATACGCCGAGGAACTTTCGCGCCGCCTCGGCCGCACCTACGAAGTCATGCAGGGCGTCCGCCATCGCGCCCGCACCGCGCCCAAACAGATCGTTTTCTCCGAAGGGGAACACGAAAAAATCATTCGCGCCGCCAGCCACCTGGTTTCCGAGCGCATCGCCCGCCCGATTCTCGTCGGCCGCCACGTTGCGATCGAAGCCACGCTCGATCGAATCGGCCTCGGCGGCCTCGACGCCAGAATCGTCGAGCCCTCGTCGTTCTCCCGCATGCCCGAATACGTCGAGGAGTATTACCGTCTGCGCCAGCGCCGCGGCATCACGCAAACGGAAGCCGCCGACGCCATGCTCAATCCCAACGCGTTCGGCGCGATGATGGTGCACATGGGAGACGCCGATGGCTTCGTCGCCGGCGTTTCGCAGCATTATCCCGATACGATTCGCCCGGCGCTCCAGATTATCCGCACGCGCGAAAACGTTCATCGCGTCGCCGGCGTCTACGTGATCCTCACCAAGGACCGTGTCTTGTTCTTCGCCGATACCACCGTCAACATCGAGCCGGACGCCCGCGACCTCGCCGAAATTGCCACTCTCGCCGCCGAAGTCGCGCGCGATTTCGATTTCGAGCCGCGCGTCGCCATGCTTTCCTTCTCGAATTTCGGCAGCACGCGCCATCCGCTCGCCGAAAAAGTCCGCCGGGCCGCGGAACTCGTCAAACAGTCCCATCCGTCGCTCGTGATCGATGGCGAAGTGATGGCCGATACCGCCCTCATGTCCGACGTGATGGCCAAGGAGTATCCGTTCTCCACGCTCCGCGGCGGGGCAAACGTCCTCGTTTTCCCCGATCTCGGCTCGGCGAACATCGCTTACAAACTGATGCTTCGCATCGGCGGTGTCGAAGGCCTCGGCCCGATTCTGGTGGGATTGTCAAAACCGGTTCACGTCTTGCAGCGCGGCGCCACCGTCGAGGAAATCGTGAATATGGCCGCCATCGCCGCCGCGCACGCGCAAATTCTCCGCTGAGGGTCCGTGCCACGCCGCGCGGTCGTGTGGCGGCACAGGCTTCTAGAGTCTGTGTGGCGGCCCGCAATCGCAGCCCTCAGCGGCTTCCCGACAAAAGGCGTCGGGACGCAAACAACGCGAAAGCCGCACTAACATCCAAGCACTTACGGCACGGCTGAAGCCGTGCCCTTGGGAAAAATCTGGTTGCCACACGGACTCTTCCAGCCTGTGTGCTGTTTTGCGGCAACACGCGACGCCCGTCTCGCCCGCTGCCGTGCCCCCCAACCAGCCGAACCTCCTGGTAGGGGCACGTTGCACGTGCGCCATCCCGGCGGAAACCTGGATGTGGCGCCGTGCTTCAGAACCCGCCCGGTGGGGTCTGGCCGGCCATTCTAAGCAGCATCATCGCCGCCGTTGCACGGACCGCCTGGCCGGGGGACGTGTCGTAGACGATATGGTATTTGCCGTCCCGCACGCCCTCCATAACCCAGAAGGCCCCGTCCTCTATGAGGAAGGAGCTTGGCGGCTGGTCGGTCGGCGTCTGCCAAAATCGGGTCTCGTTCAGCGCTGCCTTGAGCTCGGCGACCTGCTCCGGCGTCGCCGTATGCTTGGTGTCTTCGACCACGCGCTCCCGGCGCCGGTCCGTGCACTTGAACTCGATCTGCCCCCGGCCGTCGGACCCCACGGTCAGAGTGACCGAAGAATCTCCGAAACGCGACGGCATCCACAGTACCCGATAGACGGTTTCGCTCGGCGACGCCGGCGGCCACAGCGGCTTGTCCTGCAAGGCGTACACCGCGCTTGAGTACCAGCGCACACGCACGTGTGAGTCCACGCCGGTGAAGGGGTGCGGAGGAAAATATCGCACAAGGAACGACGCGCTTTGCGTGTCTATCGTAAGGAGACACGCCTGCGCAAGCTGATAATTTGGCGATGAAGCCGAAATGTCCTGCAGAGCGGTCCGCATCGCCTCGAACCTCGCCCGCGGGATAAATTTCCACTCCCCGCTCAAGATGGTGCAGACCACCCACTGCCTCCTCTTCGGCAGTGGCGACAAGGCATTGAGGAAACCCTCAGGATCGCCGATTAACGCGCCGCGGTAGACGTCGGCCATGGGGCCAAGACCCGCGACCCACAAGAGCGTCGGCAAGACCGTCTTGTCTCCCTGCTGGTAGAAAGCCACCAGCGTCGCCGCGTATTTTTGCTCGTGCTTACACCCGCGGTTCCGCTGGAGGCAGTTTTCGATTCCTTGAATCGCTTTTTCGCGCTCGGCGTGTTTCGACAAACGGGTACGCGGTGCGGCCAAGGCACACACGCCAGTGATCGCCGCTAGTAGCGCCGCTCCCGCGATGCGATACGCCGCCTTTGCTTCGATAGCCATCCGCGACTCTTGCCGCGATTCTATCACCGCACCGGAAGGGCACGGCTTCCCCGCCCGCCAAAGGTCTGGCATAGGCGGGAGACGGGCCGTAGGCGCCGCTCCACCCACGCGGCCTCTGCGTCGTTTGCATCCCGACGCACTTTGTCGAGAAGCCGCTCAGGCCGGCTCGCCGCCGCGACGGACTTTCACCTAAATTTTTCGCCCAACCCTCCGGGCGTTGTATCCTCTCCAGCGTCATTATTGGAGGATTCTCTTGCGCGTGAACCCCGTCGCGTCTCGTCGCTTTGCCATTACTGCCGCGCTCGCCATAGCTTTCGCGGAAGCCTTTCCGGCCGCCCCCGCGCGTCCCCCCGGAAACCGGCCAACCACCCAAAACGCGCCCAGCAAAATGCACCAATACCTGCTTGACAAGTCTTTTTTTTTGGGTAGCTTCCCGCCAATGTTCAGCAAGAGGGGAGGTGGGTCGTGAAAACTCTCTTGGTGGTGGCTTCTAGCCTCGCTTTCATTTGCCTCGCCGCTCGGCCGGCACGCGCCCAATGCTGTGGAACGCTGAGCTTCCCCTACCATATAGACTGTGGTTGCGGGAATCAGGTTCTGTACCAGTGCTACGGGGGGTCCGGCAGTCAGTTTATGGTGTATGTGACGGTGAACTGTGGCTTGTGCCCGAACAGGATTTCGACGTACGCACCTGCCGGTGAGTGCTACGATGGCGTCGTGGTCGGCACAGTTCCCCCAGTCGCGCAGGGCGCCGGCGGCACGGGCGGTGGCGAGCCAATGTACGTCAATGCATATGTGAGGGACTGCACGGGGCGCTACGTGGCCGTCCGGATGGCGATGGCCCTGGGCTGAGGGTAGGGGGGGCGTATGGGCAAAGGACAGCTGCGCGCCCTGGTGGCAATCCTGGCACTCGTGGTTGCCGCGCTTCTCTGCGCTCGGTCCATGCGTGGAACTCCTCAAGCGGTCGGGGCGAGCTCTGGTGTTTCTGCCGGTCTGCCCCCTACTGAAACCTTACAATTAGAACGTACCAGGGTCTTTGCCTTCCCGGCTCCTAACGGCTTCCGAGGCGGGGTGCAGTGTGACGCTCGTGGCGATGCCTTCGTCCAGTTCACGGTCCTCGTGGGAGATCCGATGCACCTTGCGCCGTTTCCCTCCATCTCCGAAGTTATCCCCAACGAGAAGCGGATTGTAGCGTATATAACCCCGCAGCTGCCTGAATCCAAATACCCGCACGCGGCCGTGATTTCATACGGTGTTTCGCCGGGTGGTAAGTTGTATGCGCTCATGTTCGCGCGCCGAATCACATCCAAGGGAAACCCTCTGTCGGCTGTCAAGTATTACGTCGAGCGATTCAAACACGACGGTACGAGTGGCTCAATCACACCCGTCCCCGCGCCTGCCGGAGTTGCGCACTGGTACGCAGACCAGCTAGTTCCCTTCCCCGACGGCGGCTTCCTGGTCGTGGGGGAAGCTACCACCGCGAAGGAACGGCCTAGCCTCGGATCCTGGGGACCCCTCACGGCGATTTACGACTCGACGGGGCGTTTCGTCCGCGAAGTGACCCTGCCGCACGACGTCACGAACAATTTTAACGAACGCGTTGCGGGGAAGCCCCGGGCCGCGGGGAGGGCAAGGGCGCAGGCGTCCAGGGTTCCGCAAGGTTTCGAGGCCGCCATCAGCACGGGCGGCGTTTTCAGCGGGCCAGACGGAAATGTCTGGATATTGAGGGCAAGCAGCCCCATCCGCCTCTACGCCGTCGACTCAGCCGGCCAAGTGATCCAACACTTCGAAATCTCGCCACCGGCCCCTGGGCTGATACCCTTTGGTTTCGGAGTCGCCCGTCCGGGAGAAATCTTCCTTGACTTCCTACGGCCTCCGCCTAGCAACCCCGGCGCGGCCTCGGGGCCGTCAAAGGGCCCGTCTGAGTTTATAGGCGTTTTCAATAGTATATCCGGGCAGTTCGACGCCCTCTACACGCTGCCCAAGGTGCGCAACGCGTTCCTCGGCACCATCGCGTGCAGCGACGGAGACAGTGGCTTCCTATACCTCGGCAGCACGTCCGGCAACCGTCTCGCCGTCTTCGATTTAGCTCCCCGCTAGCCCTGACGAATTGCGGTGAGCCGATGGCGAGAAGGCCTTCAGGCGTTCCTTCGCCCGTCGTGAACCAGCCGCTGAATTGCGCGAGCCTCTGCAAATTTTTTGCAGGATCCTCCCGCCGTTGTATCCTCTCCAGCGTCATTATTGGAGGATTACCTTGCGCAAGCACCCCGTCGCATTTCGCCGCATCGGATTCAGGGCCGTGCTGGCCGTAGCTTTCGCCACGACATTTCTTGCCGCTGTTCCGGCGCATAGCCAGCAATACAATCCGCAATTATTCTCTGGAATGAAATGGCGCTTGGTCGGCCCCGGCACTGGCGGGCGCGTGGAAGCGGTTGCCGGCGTTCCCACCGAGCCCGACACTTATTACATCGGCGCGGTGGATGGCGGCGTCTGGAAGACGGCCAACGCCGGGCTCACCTGGACGCCTCTTTTCAATCACGAGCCAGTGGCTTCCATCGGAGCCATCGCCATCGCGCCTTCCGATCCTCAGGTCATCTACGTCGGCACGGGCGAAGAAGCACCGCGGGGCGATATTTCGTTTGGCGACGGCGTTTACAAATCCACCGACGGCGGCAAAACGTGGACCAACGTCGGCCTGAAGGATACGAAGCAAATCGCCAAGATCGTGGTCGATCCACGCAACGCGGAAGTCGTCTACGTCGCCGCCGAAGGCGATATCTACGGTTCCAACGCCGAGCGCGGCGTTTTTCGTTCCACCGATGGCGGCAAAACCTGGCAAAAAGTCCTCTATCTGAATGAGCAGACCGGCGCCGTGGATCTTTCGATGGATCCCACGAATCCGCGCATTCTTTACGCCGCGCTGTGGCAGGTTTACCGCAAGCCGTGGCATTTCAGCGATGGCGGTCCCGGCTCCGGTCTCTACAAATCCACCGACGGCGGCTCGACATGGCATCATCTGACCGGCCACGGTTTGCCCGAGGGCGTTCTCGGCCGCATCGCCGTCGCCGTTGCCGGCGGCAGCCAGGGCGAGCGCGTCTACGCGCTCATCGAAGCCAAGCACGGCGGGCTGTTCCGCTCCGACGACGCCGGCGCAACCTGGCGACGCGTGAACGGCCAGCAGATTTTGCGCACGCGCGCCTGGTATTTCAGCAACGTTTTCGCCGATCCGCACAATCCCAACGTCGTCTACGTCGCCGACAACAGCTTTCTTCGTTCCGTGGATGGCGGCCGCACGTTCAAGGCCCTCCCGATTCCCGGTTTCGACGGCTACCCGTTCGGCGCCGATAATCACGCGTTTTGGGTGAATCCGCTTCACCCGCGCCACATGATCAACGGCCACGATCAGGGCATCGCCATCAGCGACGACGGCGGTAAAACGTGGGGCAATCGCGATAATCTTCCGATTGGCCAGTTCTATCACATCGTCACCGACGACGAATTTCCCTATTACATCTTCGGCTCGCAGCAGGATGAAGGCGCGCTCGGCGTCGTGAGCGACGATCGCGGCGGCGTGGAAAGAAAAATGTATTGGATGGGCGGCGACGATAGCGAATGCGGCTACGTCCTCGTCGATCCCGCGAATCCCAATCTGTTGATTGCCGGCGGCTACGGCGGCGCGATCACGATCTACGACAAAACCACCGGCCAGCTCCACGACATCGCGCCGTGGTCCAACAACAATGGCGGCCACGCGGCGGCCGAATTGCGTTACCGCTTCAACTGGACCGCGCCGATCGCTCTTTCGCCGCAAAATCCAAACGTGCTCTACATCGGCTCGCAATACCTTCTCGAAACCGACAATCTCGGCAAGAGCTGGCACGCCATCAGCCCCGATCTCACGCGCAACGACAAGAGCAAGCAGCAAAGCTCCGGCGGCCCGATCAACCAGGACGATTCCAGCATCGAGTATTACGACACCGTTTGGGCCATCGCTCCCTCGCCCGTCGCCGCGGGCCAAATCTGGGCTGGCACCGACGACGGCCTCATTCAGCTCACGCGCGATGGCGGCAAATCGTGGCACAACGTCACCCCTCCGGCAATGCCCGCCTGGGGCCGCGTCTCGATGATCGCCGCGTCCGATACCGACGCCGCAACCGCCTGGGTCGCCGTGGACAATCACGAAAACAACGATTACCAGCCCTGGATTTTTCGCACGCGCGATTACGGCAAAACGTGGACGCGGATCAATCAGGGCATTTCCACTCCCGCTTACGTCCACGCGATTCGCCAGGACCCGAAAGATCCGAATCTTCTCTTTGCCGGCACGGAAACCGGCGTCTACGTTTCCTTCGACGCCGGCGACCATTGGCAATCGCTTCAGCTCAATCTGCCGACGACGTCCATGCGCGATTTCGCCATTCACGGCAATGATCTCGTCGTCGCCACGCATGGCCGCGCCATCTGGGTGCTCGACGACATCACTCCGCTCCGCCAATTAGCGCAAGCGTCCGCTGCGGATGTTTATCTCTTCCGTCCGGAAACCGCCATTCGTTCGCGTCTCGGCAATCCCACCGGAGCCTTCCTCGATTACTACCTGAAATCGAAACCCTCCGGCCCCGTGGCGCTTTCCGTCGTGGACGCGCAAGGAAAAATCGGCGTTCTTTATTCCACTGCCGGCCCCAATAAACTCGACGTCGCGCCTGGCATGCATCGAGTGAACTGGAATTTGCGCTATCCCGTTCCGGCGGATATTCAGGGCGGTTCGGCCTACGACGAACGCTATCCGCGCGGCATCATGGCGCTGCCCGGCAAGTACACCGTCCGCCTCACCGTTGATGGCAAAACCTACACGCAGCCGCTCACCGTCGCGAACGATCTCCGCTCTAAAGTTCCGCAAGCCGATCTGGTCGCCGAATACGATCTCGCGACCACTCTGATGGACGCGCTCGCTCGCGACCACCAGACCGCGGACCAGATTCTCGATCTCCGCGCCGAACTCAAGCAGATGAGCCATCGCCTCGCCGGCGATCCCAGCGCCAAACCTCTTCTCGCCTCAATGGCCGCTCTCGATCGCAAAGCCAGCGTCATCGAAAACGCTCTCTACCAGTCGCACGCGAAAACCAGCGAGGAACTCCTGAATTTCCCCACCGAACTCAACAGCAAAATCGCCTACCTCGAGGACGAAGTGGATTTCGGCGACGGCGCGCCCACCGCCCAATTCCAGGAAATGGCGAAGCTGTACCTCGCGCGCCTCGAAGATCAAATCCAGCGCTGGCGCGCCCTTGAGCGCACCGACCTCGCGTCTATCAATCGCCAAATGCAGCAGCACAACATTCCCGTGCTCTACGTCCCTCCGTCGCCGAATTAAGCGCAGCCGCCGGCCGGCGTCGCGCGCCAGCCGGTTCCGGGCCTCGAAAACCTCGCCGGCCGCCTCGCTGGCGCCGCTTTCGAGGCCAAAATTGCCCCGGTGCCTGTGGATTTCTTCTCGGTCCGCTGAACTCGCCTTGAAATTCGCGCGCGGATGTATATGATGAAGGGTTTGGACCGGAGGCGTGGGGCTTCTGCCGAACCCGCCAATATCGTATTTGACGTATTGTGGGGTGTAGCGAATGCGTTCTCGGGAAACGGAGCGTGGCTCGGGCCTGGTGGCCGCGGTATACGCGCTGCTGCTGGTCCTTCTCGTTGTTTCCACGGTGTACATTTTCGCGGCGCACATCTGGCCGATGCCGCCGGCGATCACCCGCGTCGGTCACTGGATTGACGAGCAGTACCATCTGACGCTTTGGGTCACCGGCATCATCTTTATCTTGGCGCAGCTCACGCTGGCCTGGATGGTCTTCCGTTACAGAGATCACGGCCAGAAAGCGCGTTTCGTTCGCGGCAGCCACATTCTCGAAATCGTCTGGACCACCGCGACCCTGGTTCTCTTCACCACGCTCGGCGCCATGGCCGTTCGCGCCTGGGCGCAGGTTCATTTCATCTCCGCCGTTCCCGGCGCGCTACAAGTCGACGTGATGGCCGAGCAGTTCACCTGGAATTTCCGCTATACCGGTCCCGACGGCAAATTCGCGCCTACCGCGCCGAAATACTACAGCGACGCCAACGGCAATCCGTTTGGCATCGACCCGAACTCGAAGGACACCGACGACATCGTCTCGCCCATCCTCGTCGTTCCGGTCGATCAGGAAGTCGTTTTGCACCTGGAATCGAAGGACGTGATTCACGATTTCTACGTTCGCGAGCTGCGCATCAAGCAGGATATCGTCCCGGGGATGAATATCCCGATCCATTTCACCCCGCTCAAAATCGGCGACTACCACATCATGTGCGCCCAGCTCTGCGGTTTGGGCCACAACCGCATGCACAGCATGATGCGCGTGGTCAGCGAATCCGATTTCCAGGCCTGGCTGAAGAAGCAGGAGGCGGAAAACCAGCAATGAGAACCCCGGTGACCCGAGGATCCGGCCGATGAGCGCGCAACCGCATTCCGTTACGCACCACTCGGAGGCTCCGAAAAGCTTCATCCGCCGCTACATCTTTTCCACCGACCACAAGGTGATCGGCGTTCAGTACTGGCTGCTCGCTCTCGCCGCCGTCACCGTCGGCATGGTGCTTTCCTGGCTTTTCCGCGCGCACCTCGCCTGGCCACATCTGGTGATTCCCGGGTTCGGCGGCCAGATGCGTCCCGAGCAGTATCTGGCGCTGGTCACGATGCACGGCACGATCATGGTGTTCTTCGTGCTCACCGTCGCGCCCCAGAGCGGCTTCGGGAATTATTTCCTGCCCATCCAGATCGGCGCCGACGACATGGCGTTTCCCACGCTCAACATGCTGTCGTTCTGGATCACCCTCGTCGCGTTCCTCGTCCTGATTTCCGCTTTCTTCACCTCCGGCGGCGCGCCGATCAACGGCTGGACCAGCTACCCGCCGCTTTCCGCCGTCGGCTCGGTTTCCGGGCCGGGGCAGGGCATGGGCGAAACGCTCTGGGTCATCAGCATCGGGCTGTTTTGCCTCGCTTCGCTGCTCACCGCGCTGAATTTCATTTCCACCACTATTGAAATGCGCGCGCCGGGGATGTCGCTCATGCGCATGCCGCTCACCGTATGGGGCTGGTTCGTCACCGCGGTGCTCGGCCTGCTTGCCTTCGGCGTTCTTCTCGCCGCCTGCATCCTTCTCCTGCTCGATCGCCTCGCGATGACCAGCTTCTTCGTTCCCGGCGGCCTCGTCTTCAACGACACGCAGCCCGCCCTCGCTCACGCCGGCGGTTCGCCCCTCCTTTGGGAGCATCTCTTCTGGTTCTTCGGCCATCCCGAGGTCTACATCGCGATTCTTCCCGCGATGGGCATCACCTCCCACATCCTTTCGAATTTCTCCCGCAAGCCGATTTTCGGTTACAAAGCGATGGCCTATTCGCTCTGCGCGATCGGCTTCCTCAGCTTCACCGTTTGGGGCCATCACATGTTCGTCAGCGGCATGAGCCCCTATTCCGCGCTGGCCTTTTCGTTCCTCACGCTGATCATCGGCGTTCCCTCGGCCATCAAGACGTTCAACTGGCTGGGAACGCTCTGGGGCGGCAAGATTCAGTTCACCACTCCGATGCTGTTCGCCATCGGTTTCGTTTCGCTCTTCGTCACCGGCGGTTTGTCGGGCCTGTTCCTGGCCCAGCCTTCGATTGACCTGCCACTGCACGACACCTATTTCGTCATCGCCCACTTCCACCTGGTGATGGCCGTCGCGGCCATCTTTGGCATCTTCGCCGGCACCTACTATTGGTTTCCGAAGATGTTCGGCCGGCGCATGAGCGAAAAACTGGGCAAGACCCATTTCTGGTTCACGTTCGTCGGCGCCTATCTCACCTTCATGCCGATGCACTGGATGGGCATCATGGGCGCGCTGCGCCGTTACGCCAGCCCCGGCGGCCTCGGCTTCGTCGCGCGCATGGCCCCGATCGATATTTTCATCACCATCGCGGCCTTCGTCACCGGCGCCGCCCAACTCCTCTTCTACTTCAATTTCTTCTGGAGCCTGCGCCACGGCGAAAAAGTGGACGAAAATCCCTGGCACGCCACCACGCTCGAATGGAGCATTCCTTCGCCGCCGCCGCACGGCAATTTTCTCGCCGCGCCGCACGTCTATCGCGGCCCTTACGAATATAGCGTTCCCGGCTACACCGAGGATTATCTGCCGCAACATTTGACGCCCGAGCAGGTGGCGCAAACGGCGGAGGCGGGATCTTGAGGAGCGCGGAGATATCCTGATGGCTCGCAATCCCATCATCGAGGAACCCTCGGTCGTTCCGGTCGCCGTTGGCGGCGCGGGCGCCGGCACGGGCGGTTTCCAGGCGGGCGGGGGTGGTCGCGGCGGCAGCGGCGGCGGTCCGGGTGACCTGCACGGCGCGGTGGCGCAGCGCACCTACCTGACCGGTCTCACGATGGGCCTTGCCGCGATCCTGATGTTTTTCATGGCGCTCGTGAGCGCGTTCATCGTGCGCCAGGGCCTTTCGAACGACTGGCGCGCCTTCGCGCTCCCACCGATTCTCTGGGTCAACACGGCGATTCTGCTGGCCAGCAGCTTCACCATCGAAGCCTCGCGCCGCAAGCTCAACCGCGGCGATCAGCAGGGTTTCCGCCACTGGTGGTTCATGACCACAGCGCTCGGCCTGCTCTTCCTCGCGGGCCAGCTCATCGCCTGGCGCCAGCTCGTCCACGCCGGCGTCTATCTGGCCTCGAATCCTTCGAGCAGCTTTTTCTACGTGCTCACCGCCGCGCACGGCATTCACTTGCTCGGCGGCATCGTCGCGCTGGTCGCGATCGCCTATTGGAATTGGGACCGCGCCCGCGTCACGCGCTCGACGGCGACGCAGATGGCCGCGGTTTACTGGCATTTTCTGGACGGGCTCTGGATTTTCCTGTTCCTACTTCTGAAGCTGGGGCAGTGACTTGAACCATACCGAAGCCGAAGCGCAACCGATTGCCAATATCACCTGGGCCGGCGGCCCATCTCCGCTCGCCGTCAACAAGAAGAAGCTCGGCATGTGGCTTTTTCTGTTGTCGGACTCGATCACCTTTTCCTGCCTGCTGATTGGTTATTCCTACGTGCGCCTCGCCAGCCCCGATTGGCCGCGCCCGTTCGAATTTTATCCCGCCATCGTCAAGGCGACGCTGATGACGGTGATCCTGCTCACCAGCTCCCTCACCATGGTGCTCGGCGTCCACGCGGCGCACAAGGGCGAGCGGTCCCGCGCGGTGAAATACATCCTGTTCACCATGCTCGGCGGCATCCTCTTCGACGTCATCCACATCAGCGAATGGATCAACCTCATCCTCAACGAGCATGTCACGCCGTTCCATAATCCCTGGGGCAGTCCGCTCTTCGGCGGAGCCTTTTTCGGCCTCACCGGCCTCCACATGCTCCACGTGACGATTGGCGTCATCTACCTCGGCGTCATCGCCTGGGGCTTCGGCACCAAGCGCTTCGCCGCCGAAGATGTCGAGGTCAGCGGCCTCTACTGGCACTTCGTTGACTTGGTCTGGATGTTCATCTTCCCGTTGATCTACCTGATCAACGTGACGCCGAAATAGGCAAAGGACGAATACCGAGCCATGAGCGCGAAAACGGAAGCCATCGAACAGCACGTTCCCGGCACCACCAAGCTTTTCCTATGGGTCTGGGTCGCCCTGCTCGTGATGACGGGTCTCGAAACCCTCCTCGCCTACGAGGATATGGCCATTCTGATCATGCTGACCCTCCTGATGGGGCTCTCGGTGATCAAGACGGGCTTCATTCTTTCCTACTTCATGCACCTGCGCTTCGAGCGCATGGGGCTGTTTCTCATGATCGTGCCGGTGGTGGTTTTCATCATCTGCATGATTCTCATTTTCCTCTACCCGGACAGCGTCCGGCTGATGCACATGAGCGTGAGTTGAGGCGAACCATGCGAGCACGTTTCCCGGTTTTGGCGGCGCGAGCCGCCGCGGTATTTCTGGCGCTGGTGGCTTTCGGTCAATCCGCCTGGGCGCAAGGCTGCATTCTCTGTTACGACAATGCTTCCGCTCTCAACAAGAAAGGCATCCACGCCCTCGATAAAGCGATTCTCGTGATCGGCATTCCCCCGGTTCTGCTCTTCATCGCCATCTTCGTCTACATATATCGCCGTCGCCACGCCTGGCGCGGAGCGTCAGCCGAGGATTTCGCGCCGCAGCGCGAACTCGCGCTCGGCCACGATCTGCCAAGCCATTCCCACTCCCGCGCCTAGCCCGCTCGCGTCCCGCTAAGCGTCAGCGTGGCCCAAACGCTCCTGGATTGCGGCCCTCGGCCGGTTTGCCATACGCCCAATCGTTCCTCGACCGGTCTCCAGTGTTGTCGTTCTCGCGGACATACGCTGCCCACACGATGGCCACCTCGAAATTGCTCCCTGAAATTCTCCTGTATTCATCAAGGGTGTGGGTTGCCGGAGGCGTCGGACAACACCACGTTCAAAATCCCCGTGAGCGTCAGCGTGCCGGACGCGCTCCGGAAAGGTCCGGTCCAGTGCACGGGGAGTGGGGGCTGTCCATGGGCGCACCCTCTGCCGAAATCACAACTTTGCTCAAAGCCTGGGGCGGTTGAGACAAGTCTGCCCATGCACGCTTTGCCCTTTCTCCGCTCTGGTCACTGCAAAATGGTTCCCTTGAATTCTCCCGAATTCGACGAGAGCCTGGGGTTGCCGGAATCGTCCTTCAGCACCACGTTCAATGTTCCGGTCAGCGTAAGCGTGCCTGACGCGCCTTGGAGATTCCCAGTTCCGCCGGTGATTTGGTACGTCTCGGAAAGCGTGCTCACTCCGGTAGTCAGATCCGCACAAATTTGTCCCCCGGTCACGTTGACGGTCATCAGGCTTCCGTCTTGGAAACGGAATACGCCCGCGCCGGTCATAATGGGAGAATGCGGACCGGAGGCGCAACTGTCGGAAGGCTGCGGAATTTGCAGCTCGGCGTGTAGCTCGCGGTACGTGAAAGTTCCCAGCGGGCCGTCGCCCGAAAAAAGCTCCTCGTCGGTAACGGTGTTGTTCTCCAGGTTGATCGTCGTGGCCACATTGCTTCCCGAGTACGTCATTACCGGGGCCTGTTCCGCGTGGACCCCGGCGGTATCACACCCGAGAAACGGAATCGTCAGAGCCGCCAAAAGGCTCGCCAGCAATGCCGAAGGTAGCGATCTGAGTCTCATGTCCCCTCCTATCTTCTCGAAGCCTGTTGGTACGCCGATCCTCCTCGAATCGAGCCAGCGCTTGGATATCCGAACCGGTCATTCAATCCGGAAGCCGTGCATCAAGGGTGAGGGCAGAGCCCGCAATCGCTTCGGGCCGAAAGCGGGCCCTCGCGTCCTCACTCTCTTCAAAACGCCCTTGCTGTGTTCATTCGCCCACGATGCGAACCGGAACAGTGTTGGCGACGGCCGCGCGCAAGCTTTGGCCCTTCGCTTTCGGCACTGAGTATTCAAGCTCCATCTTCATTGGCTCGAGCCGGAGCGAGCGCACATAGCGCTTGCCGTTGACCGTGTCGATGACCAGCGAGCTCTCGCCGGAGAAATCCGTGGTGGATATGGGAGCGGCGATCAAGCGCCCCCGGATGCCACGAGGACCTCGGACGAAAACCAAGCTTGTGTTCCACTCGGAGCCGCTCTCGACGATGAACGAATATTTGCCCGCCGGCAGCGTACCCTTCTGCCACTGAACCTGGTAAGGCAGAACGAAAGTGCCGTGTGCATCGATTTCCTGTGCGCGAGCCGTCGTTCCCAGCATCGCGCCGGTCAGCATCAGCAGGCCGACAATCGGTAACGAACGTATCCATCTCATGGTGTGCCTCCTTTTCCCCTGAGGAGACTTCGGTTCCAGCCTGTTCCCCTCTTGCCTGTACAGGCGTAAAGGGATGGCAAAAGCGGTCATCTCTGGTATAGTTCTCTGGCCCACGGGGAGTGGGGGCTGTCCATGGGCGCACCCTCAACGGAAATCACCACTTTGCTTAAAGCCTGGAGCGGCGGCGACAAGGCTGCCCTCGATCGCCTGGCCGAGCAGGTCTATCCCGAATTGCGCCAAATGGCGCGCCGGTACATGCGGAATGAACGCCAGGCCAATATCCTCCAGGCCACGGCACTGGTGCACGAGGTCTACCTGCGCCTGATCGATGTGAGCACGGTCGAATGGCACGAGCGCGCCCAGTTTTTCGCCATGGCGGCGCAAATGATGCGGCGCATCCTCGTGGACGCCGCCCGCGCTCGTGGCGCGCGCAAGCGCGGCGCCCAGATTCCCAAAGTGAACCTCGACGAATCGGCCATTCTGTCCTGCGCGCGAAACCGCTCCATTCTGGCTCTCGACGATGCCCTCACCGCTTTCTCCCAGATCGCCCCGCGCCAAGCTCAGGTCGTCGAGTTGCGCTATTTCGGCGGATTGAACGAGGAGGAAATCGCCGCGGCTCTCGGAACCTCCGTGCGCACGGTTCGACGCGACTGGGACTTCTCGAGGGCCTGGCTATTGCGGGAGCTACGCCGGGAGGCGTAGGATTAGCCCACTAGCTGAGCATGATCCCTGAGCGTTTCCAGCGGATTGAAGAGCTGTACCATGCAGCTCGTCGGAAGACTGCCGAGGAACTCGCGGCCCTGTTGGCTGAACTGGATCCCGAACTGCGCAGCGAAGTCGAATCTCTTCTCGCCGAGCGCTCCAGCGGCGAATTTCTCGATCGCCCGGCAATCCAGAACGCGACGCAACTGCCCGGTGACCCGACTCTCACTGAAACGGCTTCAGGCGCGAGCCTGGGGCCCTACCGCATCGAAAGCAAACTAGGCCAGGGCGGCATGGGCGAGGTCTACCGGGCGGTAGATACACGACTGGGCCGCGCCGTCGCGATCAAAACCGCTCGCGAGCAGTTCAGCGCCCGGTTCGAGCGTGAAGCGCGCGCGATTGCTTCGCTGAATCACCCCAATATCTGCACGCTTTACGACGTCGGCCCGAATTATTTGGTGATGGAGCTGGTCGAAGGCGAAACGATCGCGGCGCGCCTGAAAAGCGGTCCTCTTCCCGTCAAAACGACGCTCCTCTATTGCTCGCAGATTCTGGCCGCGCTGGCCGAGGCGCACGGCAAGGGCATCATCCACCGCGATCTGAAGCCCGGCAACATCATGATCGCGAAGACCGGCATCAAGGTTCTCGATTTCGGTCTGGCGAAATCGGTGCAGGACGAGACTCTCACCGCCAGCCACGTGGTGATGGGCACGCCAGCCTATATGGCGCCGGAGCAAAGGGAAGGCAAGCCGGCTGATGCCCGTTCGGATATCTATTCGTTCGGTTGCGTGCTCTACGAGATGGTGACCGGCGAGCGAGTTGCCTTCCAGCGCATGCGAGTTCCCTCGCGCAAGCTGAAAACGATCGTGAATCGCTGCCTCGAAGAGGATCCCGCGCGCCGCTGGCAATCCGTCGCCGACCTGGCGCGGGAACTGGCGGCAGGTCCTAAAGGGAGCCGCGGGCCGCGCGCCGTCGAACAATCCTCCCCTCGCCGCGCGCCGAAACTCGCCCGGAAGCACAAGATTGTGGCAGGCGAATTCGAGAACAAAACCGGCGATTCGGTGTTTGATGGAATCCTGCGTCAGGGCTTGTTCGTGCAACTGGAGCAGTCGCGGTTGCTGACTCTCGTCTCGGATCAACAGGTCCATCACGTGCTTCGTTTGATGAACCGGCCGCCCGAGACGCGGCTCACACCCGAGGTGGTGCAAGAGATTTGCGAGCGCAGCGGCGGCACGCTCGCCCTGGAAGGTTCGATCGCAAGCCTCGGAGGCCAGTATGTCCTATGCATACGCGCCAGAAACTGCCTCACGGGAGACATCCTCGCCTACGAACAAGCGCAAGTGGCAACGAAAGAAGACGTCTTGAATGCGCTCACGGGGCTTGCCGCTCGGATCAGGGAGAGGCTCGGCGAGTCACTGTCCGCCATCAGCGAGCACTCGACGCCGCTCGAAGAGGCGACCACACCCTCGCTGGAAGCGCTGAAGGCTTACAGCGCCGCCCGTAACGCCGTGTTCACCCGCGGTTTCTCTGCTGCGATCCCCCACCTCCAGCGGGCCATCGCCATTGATCCTCAATTCGCTTTGGCCTTAGCCGACATGGGCTTCTATTACTGGAACATGGGACAAACCCATTTGGGGGCCGAATACGTCCAGAAAGCTTATGAGCTGCGGGACCGCGTCAGCGACCCGGAGCGGCTCTTCATCCTCTTTCTCTACGACCGCCAAGTAACCGGAAACTTGCAGAAAGAGTTGGAGACTCTCGAATCCTGGGCGCAAGCCCATCCCGGCGATTGGAGGCCCTGGAGTTTGCTGTCCGGATGGGGCACGCGGGGCACCGGCCAGTATGAGAGGGGAATCCGGGCGTCCGAGCAGTGCCTCCAACTCAATCCAGACCTCACATTAGCCTACGTCAGTCTTTTCGACCACAACCTCGGCCTCGGCCGGTTCGCGGAAGCCGAGGCCGCGCTCGATCGGGCCGCCGACCGCAAACTGGAACTTCCCGCCTTCCTGGTCAACCGTTACTATCTCGCGTTTCTCGAGGGCGACGAAGCGGGGATGAAACGCGAATTCGAGCGGGCCCGCGGAAATCTGGAGACGGAGGACTGGATGTCGCACAACCAGGCCCTCGTCCTGGCGCGTTCCGGAAAGATGCGCGATGCCAGAATCCACTGGCGCCATACAATCGAGCGCGCCCAACAGACCAGCGATCGCGAGAAAAAAGTCGCCATTTACCAGGCTGCGGAAGCGGTCTGCGAAGCCCACTGCGGAAACCGCGATCGGGCGAAAGAGCGCGCCCGGGAGGCGCTCGAGCTGGGCAGGGGCCGCGATGTGGAGTACGCCGCGGCATTTGCGTTGGCGCTCGCCGGCGACGGTTCCGGCGCGCAAACGCTCGCCAGGGATCTCGCGGAACGATTCCCGGAAGACACTCCGGTCCAATTCGAATATCTTCCCACGCTGCGCGCGCTTTTCGCGCTCGCCAAGAACGCCCCGGGGGACGCGATCGAGCGGCTGCAAATGGCCCTTCCCTACGACCTCGCGATGCCGGGCACGGCGTTCTTCGCCAAGTTCGGAGGCCTCTATCCCGCCTATGTGCGCGGCCAGGCGTACCTCGACGCCGGGCGGGGCCGGGAGGCTGCGGCCCAATTCCAAAAAATCCTGGATCATCGCGGCATCGTCCTCGGCGATCCCATTGGCGCACTGGCGCACCTACAGCTTGGTCGCGCGTACGCCATGGAAGGCGAAACCGCCAAGGCCCGCGCCGCCTATAAAGATTTCCTCACGCTCTGGAGAAACGCCGACCCTGACATCCCCATCTTGCAGCAAGCCAAATCCGAATATGCCAAATTGCAATAGCCAGCCAACTCCGACGCCCTGTCCTGCCTTTCCGCGCACCCACATCCCACCGGTCTTCGCACGCTGCGAATTACACGGCTCGCCTTGAGCCTCGGCTGTCGCATCCGGAAACTCATGATGGGCCACGATCAAAGGGTCGGCCTATTGCTGCCGGTAGAAGCCGTTGCATAACCTGTTTGCTATCGGCCGCGAAGGCCAAAGCGCTCTTTAGTGGCCGCCTTTACGTCATGGCGGAAGCCGCGCCTGCAAGAAGTTGGGTTATGCAACAGCTTCTACTTTCTTCATTTGCTCCCGGCCACGCCGATAATGGTTCCGTCGAATGTTCCCGTATGCGTCAAGAGCAGCGGATTGCCCGAGGCGTCGGAGAGCACCACGTTGAGCGTCGCCGTATGGCTAAGCTCGCCGGTCGCCTTCTGGAAACGCCCTGTGCCGCTTGACACCTGATACGTCTCGGTCAAGTGGCCAAACTGGTTGGCATCTATGCAGATGGATCCTCCTGTGATGTTGACCGACATCAGGCTTCCGTCACTGAAGCGGAATATGCCCTCACCGCCCGTAACTTGAAGATGTCCGTTGGGGCAAGCGTCGGTAACCGTGAAATTGTTCGAGTCCACCCGCAGCTCGCGGTAGGTGAACTGTCCCAGGCTCCCGTTCCCTGCCAACTTTTCTTCGCAGGTGGTTGTGTTCACCTGTACGTTGTATGCCGTTACCATCTCCGGCCCGGAAGACTGCATCTTCACGGAACTGTCTTGCGCGTAGCCCGCTGCGACACTAAACAGGAACATCAGTATCACGGTTACCAGGCGTTTCATGGCTGCCTCCTTTTTTCTTCGAGGAGAACATCCTGAGCGCGTGCTCTCCCCCGCTGGTGTAGGCGGAATTTGCCGCCAAAAGCGGCCACGTCTGGTATCTTTTTCCGGCCCGCGAGGAGTGGGGCTGTTCATGGGCGTACTTTCTGGGGAAACCCCCGGGGCCTCGCTATTGCGGGAGCTACGCCGGCAGGCGTAGGATTAGCCAACCAGCTAAGCATGATCCCTGAGCGTTTCCAGCGGATTGAAGAGCTGTACCATACAGCTCGCCAGAAGACCGCTGAAGAACGCGCTGCCCTATTGGCTCAGCTGGACCCCGATTTGCGCAGCGAAGTCGAATCCCTTCTCGCCCAGCGCTCCGGCGGCGAATTTCTCGATCGCCCGGCCATCCAGAACGCGACGCAACTGCCCGGTGACCCGACTCTCACCGGAACGGCTTCAGGCGTGAGCCTGGGGCCTTACCGCATCGAAGGCAAACTCGGCGCGGGCGGCATGGGCGAGGTCTATCGGGCGGTAGATACGCGTCTGGGCCGCGCCGTCGCGATCAAAACCGCTCGCGAGCAGTTCAGCGCCCGATTCGAGCGCGAAGCGCGCGCCATTGCTTCGCTGAACCACCCCAATATCTGCACTCTCTACGACGTTGGCCCGAACTATCTGGTGATGGAGCTTGTCGAGGGCGAAACGATCGCAGCTCGTCTGAAAGACGGTCCTCTTCCCGTACAAACGGCACTTCAGTACGCCTCTCAGATTCTGGCCGCGCTGGCCGAAGCGCACGGCAAGGGCATCACCCACCGCGATCTGAAGCCGGGCAACATCATGATCGCGAAGACCGGCATAAAGGTGCTGGATTTCGGTCTGGCGAAATCGGAACAGGACGATACTCTCACCGCCAGCCAGATGGTGATGGGCACGCCGGCCTACATGGCGCCGGAGCAAAGGGAAGGCAAGCCGGCCGATGCGCGCTCGGATATCTATTCGTTTGGCTGCGTCCTCTACGAAATGCTCGCTGGCGCGCGGATCGCGCCTCTCCGCAAGCGCCTCCCATCGCCGAAACTCGAGGGAATCATCAACCGCTGTTTGGAAGAGGACCCGGCGCGCCGTTGGCAATCCGTTGCCGAAATCGACCAGGAGCTCTCAACCGCGCCCGCCACCCGACTCCGCGGGAAGTTCATCATTGCCGCCGCCGCAGCTACGCTTGCATTGTTAGCCGTTGCGTATTTCTATCTCCATCGTGCCCCGAAGCTCACGAGCAAAGACACCATTGTCCTGTCCGATTTCACCAATTCCACCGGCGACCCGGTCTTCGACGGCACACTCAGGCAAGGGCTCTCCATCCAGCTCGCACAGTCGCCTTTCTTGAGCCTCATCTCGGATGAGCGAATCCAGCAGACCTTGCAATTGATGGATCGCAAGCCGGATACGAAGCTCACGCCGCCGGTTGCGCGCGAAATCTGTCAGCGGACCGGCAGTGCGGCCGACCTCGAAGGTTCGATCGCGCAGATTGGAACGCGCTACCTGCTGACTCTCAAGGCGGTCGACTGCGCGAATGGGGAAACGCTAGCGAGCGCGGAGGCTCAGGCCGGCGACAAAAATCATGTTCTCGATGCTCTCGGAAAGCTGGCTTCGGGCATTCGCAACAAACTGGGCGAGTCGATCGGCACCGTGCAGAAATTCAATACGCCTCTCGAACAAGCCACCACGCCGTCGCTCGAGGCCCTCAAAGCTTATAGCCTGGGCCTTAGATATGACATTACGAACGGGGGCGACGCGGCCATCCCGTTCATCAAGCATGCAATCAAACTCGACCCGAAATTTGCGCTCGCCTACGCATGGTTGGGCATCGAGTCCACCGACATGGGAGAATCCGGCCTCGCCGCGGCTTACGCCCGAAAGGCTTACGAATTCCGCGACCGGGCCAGCGACTCGGAGAAGTATTTCATTTCGGCTGTCTACTACAAGGAAGCCACAGGCAACATGGAAGAGGCCGAACAGGCCTGCCAGCAGTGGAGTCTCGCACATCCCCGCGCGTCGATGCCGCACGTTTACTTGTCGGCGGCCATCTACCCGGCTCTCGGAGAATATGAGAAGGCGGCTGAACAAGCCAGAGAGGCGGTGCGTTTAAACCCCGAGAGTTCCTTTACGTATCAATTCCTCGTGTCCGATTACATCGCCTTGGATCGTCTCGATGACGCGAAGGCCATCTACCAGAAAGCTCTCGCACGAAAACTGAACAGCCCGTTCTACCTCATGGCCCTCTACGGGATTGCCTTTTTGCGGAACGATGTGGCGGGCATGGCGCGGCAAGTGGCTCAGTCGGCGGGCAAGACGGAAGTAGAAGACGAAATATTGGCCGCGGAAGCCGATACAGCCGCCTATTCCGGTGAACTCAGGAAGGCGCGAGGGTTTTCCCGCCAGGCGATGGATTCAGCCCAGCGGTTGGGAAAAAAGGAAGCTGTAGCAACCTACTCTGCCGTGTCCGCTCTGCGCGAAGCCCTGTTCGGCAACGCCGGCCAAGCGCGACGCCTCGCCGCTTTGGCCATGGAGGACCCCGCGGGCCACGATGTGCAATACGGCGCCGCGCTTGCATTGGCCTTCGCGGGAGACGAAAAGCAAGCGCAAGCTCTCGCCGCCGGCTTGGCCCACAGGTTTCCGCAAGATACGCTCGTGCAGTTTAATTACCTTCCGACCCTCCGCGCCGAACTAGCCGTCAGGGAAGGGAATCCTGCCGAGGCTCTTGACGATCTCAGGCCCGCCGCGCCCTATGAGCTGGGACAGACCACGTTCAGCAGCTACCCTTGGGTAGCCATGTACCCTGTTTACGTGCGTGGCGAGGCCTATCTGGCCGCTCATCAGGGCGGCAAAGCCGCCGCCGAGTTCCAGGAAATCTTCGACCATCGCGGAATCGTTGTGGATGAACCCATTGGCGCGCTCGCGCGCCTGCAACTTGGCCGCGCGTACGCCATGGAAGGCGAGAACGCGAAGGGTCGCGCCGCCTATAAAGCTTTCCTC
Source organism: Acidobacteriota bacterium (assembly GCA_021818865.1). GTDB lineage: Bacteria > Acidobacteriota > Terriglobia > Acidiferrales > UBA7541 > JAKASX01. Next base: position 23,994 of record JAKASX010000016.1, on the reverse strand, counting down.
ACGCTTTGGAAAAATGCCGATCCCAACGTCCCCATCTTGAAGCAAGCCAAGGCGGAATACGCCAGATTGCGGTAGCCGGCCAGTTCTTACGCTGCGTCCCGCCTTTCCGCGCGCCCGCATCCCACGGGTCTTCTCGCCCTGCGAATTACACGGCGCATTGCTTCTACCGGGACAACATTGTTGCAGGCGCATTCACCCCTACGGTTCGCCAAACTGACGCGGCTCCGCGTCCGTTCCGGGAGCCTTAAGCCGGCGTCCTTGCCCCGACCCCGGTTCTCGCGGTTGAGGGACGCAAGCGCTCGCTTCTCGAAGCGCCTCCCGAGCCTCAGACGCCGGCCCAGTGCTAGTTGGACGGGCCGGTGATGTTCACTACCGTGCCGGTATCCGTCGAAGAGCCCGTTCCTCCGCCAAGAGAATTGGCGAACATGCAACTCACCTGCACCGTATTTCCAGGGCCATTCACAACCGGGGTGGTATTGGTTACAGTGCACATGTACGGCGGGTTGAGCTTGCCGTGCATAAACTCTGCAAACGTCCCCTGGAAAACGTTCATCGTGTAAGTCACGGGGTCTGTGGAGTTTTCTGTCACAAACCCAACGATGGACGTTGCCTGAGTTTGCAGCTTGTAAAAATACATACTTCCGTTGCAGGCGCCCGTGTAGGTGCCATTGCTGCCGGGCGCTGCCTGGGCGTCGCACCAGATCCAGAAGCCGAACGGTGTGGACGTTTGTTTGCTGTTTCCCGAGAGAGCCATCGTACTGCCCGTATCGCTGAACACGACCTGACTCGATCCGCTCTGCGCGATTGCCGCGCTGGCGGTAAGCAGCAGCACGACCATGCAGAGACCTGCTTTCGCGATGATACGCATGTTTTCCCCCTTCTTGAGGAGAACATCCTGAGAGCGTGCTCTCCCCCGCTGGTATAGGCGGAATTTGCCGTCAAAAGCGGCCACGTCTGGCGTCTTTTTTCGGCCCACGCAGAGTGGGAGCTGTCCATGAGCGCGCCTTCCACGGAAATCGCCAGGGCCTGGCCATATCAACGCAAAGTAGAAATGTCCGGTTCCGTCGGGGTGGGGAGGGCCGACGAGACCGGACATTCTCACTTTGCTCTGACAGTCAGTTCAAGAAGGGCGACTGCAACAGCCGACCTGGGGTAGCCTATTGGCGTTTGCAATGACCGTCCGAATCGTCGTCGGAGTAGTTGCCGTTGCGTGTGTCGCAGCTTGCGGCCTCCTGTCCACTTTTCTCACTTTCGAAATGGTCGACAAGGTAAATGAAAAATTGCCAGAGGCAGAAAAATTCGGACAACTAGGCTGGTACCTGGCCAAGCGCCTGAGACTCAACCGTGAATACAAACGGTTCTACCCGGGCGGGCAGCTTCTGCTCTGAACGCTCATCTTGATGGCGTTTATGTTTGTCAGCCTTATCGTGGCAGCCTGGGGTTTTGGAATCTTCGCGAGACGGTAATACCGCTTAATGGTACCAACTTTCCTCGCAAGCTCGACCTGAGTCAGACCTGCGTTCTCTCGCACTTCGCGAACCAGGAGGGCCAGGCCGATCTGATGCAAGGTGCGCTCGAAGGCCTTGCGGTAGGTTGGGCTCCTCCACGCCAGCTGCGGGAAAAAATTCCCGGCAGAGCCGTCAGAGCGGCGTCCGGTCGTCCCCGCGCGTCATGTAGTAGTAGATCGTCGGCGTAACGAAGAGCGATAGCACCATGGCGATCAGCAATCCGCCAATCACCGCAATCGCCAGCGGTTGTAGCATCTCGGATCCGGAACCAATCGCCAGCGACAATGGCAGCATCCCGAGCACCGCTGCAATCGCCGTCATCGTGATCGGCCGCAGCCGCCGCCGCCCGGCCTGGAAAATGGATTCCGCGCGCGAAAAACCCGCCGCGCGGAATTTCTCGTCCGCGTCGAGCAGCAGAATCCCGTTCTTCGCCACGATCCCGATCACCATGATCAGGCCCATGAACGAAGACAAATTGAACGTGACACCGGTGAGGAACAGCGCCAGAAATACCCCCGTCGTTGAAAGCACCGCCGAAACCAGAATCGAAATCGGGGCCGAAAAATTCTTGAATTCAAACAGCAGAACCAGAAACACGAAAACGATCGCCAGCGCCAGCACCAGCAACAGGTCGTGAAACGATTTCTGCTGCGTCTTGTACAGTCCGCCGTATTCGATGCGGATTGATGGCGGCATGTGCAATTTCGCGAGCACCGCCTGCACCGCTTCGATCCCGTGCCCCATGTCGAGCCCGTTCAGCCGCGCCGTCACCGCGACGTATCGCTGCTCGTGATCCTCCAGAATTTCCGTCTGCCCCGGCAGATCGGTCATCGAGGCGAGCGATCCCAGATTCGCCGTCTGCCCGTTCGGGCTGACGATCATCGTGTTGTTCATTGCGTCGAGCGAAGCGCGAATCCGCTCCGGGTACCGGATGCGCAGCCGGTACGGCCGGTCGTTCACCACGATCGGCTGCGGAGCGGCCACGCCGTTGAGCATCGCCTTCGCCTCGTCGGCGATTTCCTGCGGCGAAAATCCGGCATTCGCGGCACGCGCCGCGTGCACCTGGTAGGAAATCGCCGGCCCGCTCGTGGTCGAATCGATGCCGTTATCCACGTCCACCACCGGATGCTTCCCGTTCACTTGGATCGCGCTGATGGCGTCGGCCACGCGCGGCGCCCACGAATCGAGAAGCTTCGCATCCGGCGAAAACATCATGATATCGATCGGCTGCGGCGCGCTGGTCAGGTCGCCGATCATGTCCTGCAGCTTCTGTGTGAAGTCGACTTCCACGGCCGGCTCGGCCGCCTCCACGCGATGACGCACTTCGTTGATGATGGACCATATATCGCGGCTGCGATTCGATTTCAGGTTGATGGAAATATCGCCGATATTCGCTTCCGTCACCGCGGCCAGGCCCAATTGCAGCCCGGTGCGGCGCGAAGTCGCTTTCACTTCCGGAATCGTCCGCAGGATGTTCCCGATCTGATGGATCATCCGGTTGCTTTCCGTCAGCGAACTGCCCGGCGGCGTCACGTAGTCCAGAATGAAGCTGCCCTCGTCCATTTTCGGCAGCAAATCCGACCCGATCCGCTGGTAGCACACGAACGAAATCAAAATCAGCCCCACCGCAAGAATGGGAACCCAGACCGGCTTGCGCAGGCTGCGTCGGAACCACCGCTCGTAGAAGCGAATGATTCGCCCGAATTGCCCTTTCATCAAGTGCGCTTCTTCGGCTTGCAGCAGGCGGCTGATTTCCTGGTGTTTTCGCTCTTCTTCGCTGATTGCCGGCTCGCCCGTTTCACCGGCAGCGGGCGCGAGCTTCGATTCCGTGCCCGACTCGGCCGCCGAACCGCTTTCCCCGCGCCCTGCCTGCGGCTTCAACAGGTAGAGGCAGAGGGTCGGTGTCCAAGTGAGCGCTAATGCGAGCGAAGTGAATAGCGCCGCGCCAATCGTCAGCGCGAGCGCCCGGAAGAAAACGCCGGTGACGCCCGTGATGGCGATCAGCGGCAAAAACACGACGATCGGCGTCAGCGTAGATCCGATGAGCGGCACGGACAGCTCTTGCAGCGTGAGCGACACGGCGCGCATTCGCGGCTCGCCCGCTTCCCGATGCAGCACGACGTTTTCCAGCACCACGATCGCGTCGTCGATGATTAACCCAACCGCCGCGGCCATCCCGCCGAGCGTCATCAGGTTGAAACTCTGGCCGAGAAACTTCAGCACGATGAACGTGACGAGCAAACTGATCGGAATCACCATCCCGGCGATGAACGACGTGCCCCAGTCCCGCAAGAACAGCACCAGCACCGCCGAAGCCAGCAGCAGCCCGATCAGAATCGCGTCGCGAACGCTCTTGATGGATTCCCGCACGATCCAAGATTGGTCGTAGAACGTGCTGAAATGGATGCCGGGCGGCAGCGTCTTTTCGATTTTCGCCAGTTCCGCATTCACTTCGTTCGCCACCTGCACCGTGTTGCTGCCGCGCTGCCGGTTCACGTTGATCAAAACCGCGGGCTTCCCATTCGCGGTGCAGATGGTGTATTGCGGCTGGACGGACGGCACCACCTTGGCGACGTCGCCGACGTAAATCGGCGTGCCGTCGGGCGAGTTCTTGATGAAAATATGCGCGATTTCCTTCGGATCGTGCGGCTGTCCGCTGATCAACCCCAAAAACAGCTGATGCTTCTGCTCGAGCAGCCCCGGCGACTCGACGATATTCGATCGCTCGACCGCGGCCAGAATGTCGGAGACGTTCACGCCGGCCACGCGCAGCTTCGCCGGATCGGGAATCACGTGGAATTCCGGCACTTTTCCGCCCTGAATCAGGATGGTCGAAACGCCGGGCAGGCTGGCCAGGCGCGGCTCGATCACGTAGGTCGCCAGCTCCCACAGCTCGGTCTGCGGCACCGTTTTCGACGTCATCCCGTAGCCCAGAATCGGGAAGCTCGAAAATTCGAGGCGCTGCGCCGATACCTGTGCCGTGGCTGGCAGCGTCGTTTCGACGCGGGCCAGAGCCGCGTTCACGCGCTGCAGCGTGCGAAACATGTTCACGCGCCAACTGAAATACAGATCGATTTCCGCCGATCCCCGGCTGGTGATCGATTGCACGTCCTCGATCCCGCGCACCCCGCTCACCGCTTCTTCCACCGGCCGCGTGATCGTCACGAGCATCTGATCGATCGGCATCACGCCGTTGTCCACGCCGATGATGATTCGCGGAAAATCCGTCGACGGAAAAACGGCGATCGGAATGCTGAACGCCAGGTACCCGCCCACCAGCGCCAGCGTCACGATCAGGAAAATGATGGATTTGTGTTCGCGCGCAAACCAGTAGGCGGCCGATTCCTTTTCCGGCGCCTGCTGTTTCGTCGGAGTGTGAGGACTGTTGGAGGCTGCCATGGATCGCCGGTCCGTCCTCACTCGCCGGGTCCGGCGGTCGGCTTCGCCACGCCGGTGACGAGCACTTTGGTGCCGTCCGGCAGTCCGTACGCGCCGGTTGTGACCACGCGCTCGCCCCCACGCAACCCGCTAATGATCTGCACTTCGCCACCCGAGCGCACGCCAGTTTGCACCGTGGTTTGGTGCGCGTGGTCCTGCGGCCCAATCACCATCACCGATGTGGTTCCGTCGGTCGCGGTCAAAATCGCGGCGCTTGGCACCACCAGCGCATTCGGAATCGTTCGCGCCACCATGTTCACGTGCACCGTTTCGCCGGGTTTCAACCGGTCGCCCGGATTCGCCGCCTCAACCCATACCTGCACCGTTGTGCTGCCTGGATCGAGCGCCGGACTCACAACTGTCACTTTCGCCGGGACTGCGGCGAGCCCGCTGCCCGGATCAATGCTCGACGCGTCGCCCACTTTCAGCAGCGCTGCCTGTTGCGGCGAAATGTAGGCGCGCCCGATGACGTCGGCCAGGTCCATCACCGTCATCATCGGCGTTCCGGCCGTGGCCATCTGGCCCTCGTAAAGCGGGCGATCGGTCACCACCCCGGTGATCGGACTCCGAATTTCGGAATATTGCAGATTGGCGAGCGCGGCCTGGTATCGGCCTTTCGCCGAAGCCAGTTGCCCGGCGGCGGACCGCAGCGCCGCGCTGCGTCCCACTGCTTTGAGGCCGTTCAATTGCGCCACCGCCATTTCGTATTGATTGCGCGCCTGAATGTAGGCAACGTGGGATTCGTTCATGAGGTTGCGCGCGATCGCGCCCGAGCGGAAAAGCTTCGACCGGCTTTCGTAGATCAGCCGTTGCGCCGCTTGCGCCTGCCGCGTCGCTCTCACGTTCAGTTCCGCCGCCTGTATCTGCTGCGGCAGGCTCTCCTTCGTGCTGGTGGCGTAGGCCGCTTGCGCCTGTTCGTACGCGCCTTTGGCCTCCTCGACCGCCGCTTCCAGGTCTTTGTTTTCGAGTACCGCCAGCAGTTGGCCTGCGCGCACGGGGCTGCCGCGGTTCACGTAAAATTTTTCGATCGGCGCGCTGATTTTGGGGACGATCGTGGCTTCGGTTCGCGCGTAGAGCACCGCGTCGGCCGAAATCACGTCCTGGATCGTTTTCCGTTCGACGGTCGCGGCCTGCACTTCGACCACCGGCTCTGCGGGTTTCGCGGGCGCGGCGCCGCAACCGGCCGCGGCCAGACATGCGACCACGGCCAATCCAGCTGCCAAAGTTGCGCGAAGGCTTCGGTCCACCTTCAGAACCTCCCCGTCATCGTTTCGAGCACGGCCAGCGCGTCGTGATAGCGAGCCGCGCCGGCGGCGTCCGCATTGCGCGCCAGTTCCAGCGAGTTTTCGGCGTCAAGCACTTGCAGCACTTGCGTTTCACCCGCCTGGTATTGCATCGTCACCAACTGCAAATTCCGCGCCGCCAGATCCACCGCGCGCCGCAGCTTGCCCAGATTGTTCCACGCGACTGCCGCTTCATTATAGAAGCTGTAAAGCTGCGCGAGCACCTGTCGTTGCGCGTACGACAGGTTCACCTGCGCCAGTTCCTTCTGATCCTCGGCCGCGTGCAGCTTGCTCCATCGTGCGCCCCAGTCCCAGATCGGCATGTTGAGCGAATAGGTGACGAAATAGCCCAGGTTCGGCTGCACCACCCCCGCCGGATGCGTGACGGTCGTGTTGACGCTGTGCAGGGCGAGCGCGTTGGCCTCGATGCCGTAGTCGAAATCGATCGCCAAGGACGGGAAAAACGCCGATTTCGCAATCGCCACGTTCACGCCCGCCGCGTGATAGGCGGCCATGGCCGCCTTCAACACCGGATTCCGGGTTTTCGCCATCGCGGCCGCCTGTGCGAAACCCGGCAGCGGCGGCGGCGTATCCAGATCGTCCACCACCGTGAAATTCTCGTTGAACTGCGGGAACAGCAGCACGGCCAGATTCAGGCGCGCCTGCGACATCGCGAGCTGGGCATCCGCCAACGCCTGCTGTTTCTGATTCACGTCGAGCTGGAAGCGGATCACGTCCGTGTGCGCCGCTTCGCCCCCCTGTTCGAGCGCTTCGCTGATGGCCAGGAATCGCTCGGAGCTGCGCAGGCTCTGCTGCGCCGTCGCGTATTCGCGCTCGGCCACGAGCAGCGCGTAATAATCCTGCGTCACCGTCACGCGCAATCCGCGCGCGGCCACCTGTTCTTCCGCGTCCGCCAGCGCCTTTTCGTATGCGGCCAGTCGCGGCCCCGCGTTGATGAAAAAGCTCCCGGGCATATCCTGATGCATCACTCCCCACGCGCGATAGACGTGCACTCCGTCGTTCGTGACGAACCGGCCGACGGGAGAAATCCCGTTGCCCTGCGTATTCAGGTATTGCATCAGGTAACTGAACGACGGCTTCATCGCCGCGCTCGCCTGCACCTGGTTTTCGTGCGCGAGTTTCGCCGTCGTCGCCGTCGTCTGGAATTGCGGACTGTTCTTGCGCGCCATCGCCATCGCGTCGGAAAGGCTCAGCGTTTGCGGCGGACCGACGGAGGTGCTTTTCGGCTGAGCCATCGAAAGGGTCTGCGGTGCGAGCGCGACCGGCGCGGGCTTTAGCGCCTGTGCCTGCGCCCGCGCCACGCCGAGCCAAATCAGGCCGCACGCCGCCGCGGCCGCGCCGCTGAGCAACTTGCGTCGCGCCTTTGCGTTCGTCATGAATCGCCCGCGCGCGTTGCCGCCGAGACCGCGCCGCGATTCCTGCATCCCCGTTGCCGGCATGTTTTTACGCTTCATCTTCGCCTCTCCAAAACCCCGCGTTGTTCTTCAGGGGTGACGGCTGATGTGAACTGAAGCCGCTTGGGTTTCGCATCTCCAGACCCTCGCCGGGCCGTGAGGTGCGATGCCGGGCCCGAAAGCGCGATGGCCAGACGCCCAAGGGGAGAATGCTACGTCACTTCGTCGCGCAGCGCGATACCAGTTTAGAAGGGGCGCGCGGCGGCACGCATGAAACCAGGATTAATTCTCGTTCAGGTTTGCACGGGGTTCGGTCGGCGGCAGATGAACCACGAAACGCGTCCCCACTCCCAGTTGGCTGGAGCATTCGATCCGGCCGCCGCAGGCGCCAACGATCGCCTGCGCGATCGCCAGACCCAAACCGCCGCTTTGTGCTTCGTCGCCGCCGGCGCGGTAGAAACGCTCGAAAATGTGCGGCAAATGCTCGGGCGCAATTCCGGGCCCTTCGTCCTCGAATTCCACGCGCGGCCCCGCGCCGTCCTGCGCCGCGAGGCGCACCCGTACGCGCGTTTCCGGCGGGGAATATTTCACCGCATTGTCGAGGAATGAAAGAAAAAGCTGGCGCAGCCACGTTTCGTCGCCTTCGTAGGGCAATTCGGCGCCCAGCGAGCGCTCGATCGCGATGCTCTTTTTCCGCGCTCGCGATTCCTCGATCGCGCACGCTTCCTCGAGCACTTCATTCAAATAGAGCGGCTCGCGCGCCAGCCGCAATTGCCCGGCATCCGCGAGCGTCAGCGTGAACAGGCCCTCCACGATCCGGCTGAGCTTTCCCAATTCGTCTTCGATCACTTCGAGCGCGCGGCGATATTCCTCTTCGCTGCGCGGCTCGCCCAGCACCAGTTCCGTTTCTCCGCGCAAAACGGCGAGCGGCGTGCGCAGCTCGTGCGAGGCGTCGGAAACGAATTGCCGCAACTGCTCAACCGCGGCCCGCATTCGTTCCCACAAATGATCGAATGCCTCGGCGAGTTGCCCGATTTCATCTCTTCGCTCCGCGAGGCCTGCCGAAAGCGGTTCTTTCGGTAGCGCGCTGCCAGCTGTTTCCAGCCGCTCGGCCAGGCGTGACGTTTGTTCGGTGAGCGCGGCGATCGGGCGCAGGCTGCGGCCGACGTACCAGGTGGAAACCAGGGCCATCACGCCGAGGCTGAGGAGCAGAAGCGCGCCGAGCCCATGCCGTAGCTCCCAAAGCGTTTGGTCGCGCCCTTGGAGCGGCATTCCCAGCAGCATCACGGTGCGTGTTTTACCGATTTCCACCGGTTGCGCCACCACGCGCAATCGGCCATAGGGCGGCTGCGTGAGGTCAAACAGCCACAGCCGGCTCGTTGCGAGCACCTGGCTTCCCACCCGCAGCGGCCCCGACGTCAGATTGAGCGACTGCGCCAGAATCCGGCCCGCGGTCATGGGGTCCAGCACTTCGAAATATTCCTGCGGCAGATTCAGTTGCGAGACGTCGTCGGCGTCGCCGTCGCTCGCGATATCGGCGGCCACCGGCGCGGCGGCCTCGATCACCTGCTGGTCGAATTGCGCGCGCGTTTTCCGCGCCAGCCACGCGTACAGCGTGGCGAACGACGCGGCCAGCAGCACGCCGACCACCGCGCAAAACAGCAGCATCATTCGCGTGCGCAGGCCCAGCGGACGCTTCACGATTCGAGTCCCAGGCGGTAGCCGACGCCGCGCACCGTGTGCAGCAGTTTCACCGCGCGGTCGTGATCCAGTTTCTGCCGCAGCCGATTCACGTAGACTTCGACCAGGTTGCTTCCGCTGTCGAACGAGGAATCCCAAACGTGCTCGACGATTTCACTGCGCGGGACCGTCTCCGGCGCGCGAACCAGCAGAAATTCGAGCAGAGCAAACTCTTTCTGCGTGAGCGTGAGCGGCTCGCCGGCGCGCTCGACCGTGCGGCGACGGCGGTCGAGCGTCAGATCGGCGAAGCGCAGCACCACGCCGCGATTCAGGCCGCGGCGGCCGAGCGCGCGAATTCGCGCGTGGAGCTCGGCGAGGGCGAAAGGTTTCACCAGATAATCGTCAGCGCCGGCGTCGAGCCCTTGCACGCGCTCGTCCACCAGTCCGCGAGCCGTCAGCATCAGGATCGGTGTTTCGACGCCGCGTTCGCGCAGCTTGCGGCAAACCTCGAGGCCGTCGATATCCGGCAGTCGCAGATCGAGCAGGATCAGGTCGTATTCGGCGGCTTGCGCCGATTCGAGCGCCTGCCGGCCCGTTCCCGCAACGTCCACCGCCCAGGCCTTTTCGCGCAGGCTTCGCGCGACGAAGCTGGCCACTTTCCGTTCGTCTTCCACCACAAGGACGCGCATGGCAACGCTCAGATTATAGACCCGCGAACGGCGGGGTTTGCGAGGGAGGGGAATTAGGCGTGGGCGAATCGCTCGAGTTGGAGCCGGGTTTGAATGACGCGCAGCATGCCTTCGCGCGAGACCATCCCCACGATTTGCTGATCCTGGAGCACCGGCATCTGGTTCACGTCCTTGAGTCGCATGCGCTCCAGAATCCGCAACGCCGATTCATCCGCCTGCGCCCATTCGATGCGGTCGCGCGGCTGCATCACCGCTTGAATCGAGGTGTGCGCCCATTCGTCGCGCGGCGCCGCGCCCGCGTTGCGCGGCGTGATCAGGCCCACCAGTTCGTTGTTTCCGAGCACCAGATGGCAGCGGCGTCCGGTGCGCAGAACTTCGCCCAGGTAATCTTCCAGCGAAAGCGAGCGATCGATCGTCGGCAGCTCCGCGCTCATTACGTCGGCGGCGCGCAGTCCTTCGAGCGCGCGGCGTACGGCCACTTGCGCGTGCCCGCGCTGCGCTTCCGTCAGCAGAAACCATCCGATGAGCACCCACCACAATCCGCTCAGCCAGTATCCGGTTTTGATCGCCACCACGATTCCCGCCAGAATCAGCAGGTACGCGATCACCTGGCCGCTGCGCGAGGCGAGGTGCGTCGCGCGGTTGTAATCCTTCATTCGCGCCCAGGCGATGGCGCGCAGAATTCGGCCGCCATCGAGGGGAAATCCCGGCACCAGGTTGAAAACCGCCAGCATGCCGTTCATGAAAAAGAGCCAATAGGCCGTCATCGAAATCGCCGATTCCGCCGCGAACAGCCGCGAAATGCCGTAGAAGAGGCCTGCGAGCAGCGCGCTGGCCACCGGGCCCGCGATGGCGACGTTGAATTCCTCGATCGGGCCTTCGCAATCGCGCGCGATCTGCGCCACGCCGCCGAATATGAACAGCGTGATCGAGAGCACGGGGATTTTGTAGTGTTGCGCCACGCGGCTGTGGCCCAGTTCGTGGAAGAGCACCGAGCCGAAAAACAGCAGGCTGGTCAGCGCGCCCAGCGACCATTGCTCGGCCGTCGTCCAGTGCGGATGATCGGAAGAAAACTGACCGGCGAACATGATGGTGATCAGCGCAAAGACCACCAGCCAGCTCCAATTCACCAGAATCGGAATTCCCAGTATCCGCCCGATCTTCCAATTCGACCCGTGGAACATTCACCGCCTCACGCCGCGATTATAGCCGACTGCGCAATTTTCGCCCCGACCACTGCCAACGGCGGGCCCGCCATGCCTTCCTCTTTGCTCGGCGAATCCAACGAGGCGGCCCCAGACAGCAGGGCAAATGGCCGCCGCATCGCGATATAATCCACGCCGAAGCCAGAGCCCTATTCGCGGCCTCGCGCCCAAGGCGTGAATCCGCTAGACCGGACGGTTCAGCGAAGGCGCCGGTAAGCCCGCCCAGCCGCAAACGGAGGCACCCGGAAAATGGAGCGCAAGATCACGTTCCGCGTCCACGCCTTGCGGCGAATGTTCGAGCGAGGAATCGCGGTGAGTGACGTTGCGCTTGTGGTTCGGGTGGCAGGCGACGCCGGGGAGAATCTCAGTCTCGAGGAGGAGGCGAGGGCGCGGAAAGCCGTTAGGTGCTGGCCACAGGTTGTCGAGGATTATCCGGATGACAAACCGTATCCGAGCCGCCTGCTGCTCGGTTGGCGCGAAGGACGACCACTCCACGTCGTTGTGGCCGAGAACGCGCCGGGCAACGAATGGATTGTGATCACAGTATACGAGCCAGATCCGGCCCGGTGGGAAGCGGACTTCACGAGGAGGAAGCCATGAAGTGCGTCATTTGCAAGATTGGCGAGACACAACCCGGGAGGACGACGGTCGTTCTAGAGCGCGGCAACATGACGCTGTTGTTCAAGGGGGTGCCGGCAGAGGTCTGCCAGAACTGCGGAGAGGCTTACGTGGATGCCAGCGTAAGCGACAGGCTCCTCAAGGACGCGGAAACAGCGGTGCGGTCGGGGGTCGAGCTGGAAGTGCGCGAATTCGTTCCCGCTGTTTCACGCTGATATACTCACAGCGCATGCCTCCGGAGGTGCTCCGATGCCGGTGGTCCTGATCGTGCTTGGGGTGGTTCTCGTTCTGGTATTGTTCCTGCTGTTCGATTCCATTTTCACGGTGGCGACCGCGCAGGCGGTGGTTTTGCAAAGATTCGGAAAATTTCTCCGCGTCGCCAACGCTGGTTTGAATTTCAAGCTGCCGATCTTCGATACGATCACCGCGCGCATCAACCTGCGCGTGCAGCAACTCGACATGGAAATCGAGACGAAAACGAAGGACAACGTTTTCGTTCGGATTCCGGTTTCCATTCAATACCACGTGATGCCCGACAAGGTGTACGAAGCCTTTTACAAGCTGAACGATCCCTCGCAGCAGATCCAGTCGTTCGTTTTCAACGTGATTCTGGGCCACGTGCCGAAGATGAACCTCGACGAGGCGTTTTTGCAGCAGGCCGACATTGCGATGGCGGTGAAATCGGAACTCGACGCCATCATGGCCGATTTCGGCTACAACATCACCAAGGCGCTCGTCACCGACATCAAGCCGGACGACAAGGTGAAGGCGGCGATGAACGACATCAACGCGGCCCAGCGCGAGCAGGTGGCCGCGAACGCGCGCGGCGAGGCGGAAAAAATCCTGAAGGTGAAGCAGGCGGAAGCGGACGCGCAAAGCAAGGCGCTGCAAGGGCAGGGCATCGCGAACCAGCGCAAGGCGATCATTTCCGGTTTGCAGGAATCCGTCGAGCTCTTTCAGAAGAGCGTGCCCGGCGCCACGCCCACCGACGTCCTGACGCTGGTGATGATGACGCAATATCTGGACACGCTGAAGGAAATCGGGGCGAACTCGCGAACGAACACGATCATGACGCCGCATTCTCCCGGCGGTCTTTCGGAATTTTTCAGCGAGCTGCGCAACGCGGTGCTCCTGGGCATGGAAGCGGCGCAAACGCCGCCTCCGCTCGCCGCGCGTGCGGATGGTTCCGATTCCGGTCCGCAGGCCTAGTCAGCATTTCTCGCCAGGAATTTGCCGCGCCGCGAACAAACGGCGTCATTCTGAGCGCATCCGGCCAGGATGCGCGAAGAATCTCGGCGTACGCGCTGGCACGGCGTCATCCATTCGAGACTGCCGGTCACCCAGCCAAAAGCGTTCAAAACGGCGGCCCGGAATTCGTCGCGAGAAATCTGGCCTAACCGGCGGGCGTGCCGGAAGCGTCTGTTTTCAATCGGATATCCGGGGTCGCGGCGGATTGGTTTTTGAAATCACGCTCGAGCACGGCTTGCAGCTCGCGTGAGACGCGCGAATCGATTTCCGTGGCGTGATGGAGATCGACGGGATAGCGGACGATCGCTTCGATTCCGTCCGGAGTGAGGCGGAGCTCAAGCTTGGGCTGGAGGCCGCGCTCGGAAAACAGGATTCCGCGCTTTTCCATCTCGCGAAAGACGCGCTCGATGTCCGGGCGGAATTCGAGCAAGGCGTTTTCGACGGCCCCAAGCAGGCTTTTGCGAATACCGGCGAAATCCGCGTCGCGCGGCAGCGTGAGCGCGAGTTGGTGCCACGAGAAACTCGCGCCGGGAATCTGCTTGAACAAACCGGCGGCCGGCTGAAAAACGACGGAATTCGAGAACGCAACCACGCGGCCGGTGGGCGTCGACCCCGCGCCGAGTTCCATCAAATGGAAACGGACCAGGCCAATATCGATCACCTCGCCCACCGCCCCGCTGACTTCCACCCGATCGCCCACGCGAATGCCGTATTTCCCGATCAGGAAGAAATAACCGACGGCGGATAGGATGACGCTCTGCAGGGCGAGCGCGAGTCCGGCGGTGAGCAAGCCGGCGAAGGTGAGGAACGAACTGAGCTTGCCCGCAAGCGTTCCCGCAATCACCAGAGCGACGACGAGCCAGAGAGTGAACCGGCGGATGAGCAGGAACTGGTGCCGGCGGCGGGTATCGGATACGTAGCGATAGACGGCCCGCCGCCAGACTTCCGACAATCCGAACAGGACGGCGAAAAGCAGAGCGAGAAGTCCCAAGCGAATGCCGAGGCTGCGCGAATCGGAGGCGTAACGGGCGTTAATCGAGTCGCGCCACGCAGCCAGATTCTTCCGGTACAGGTTCAACAGGACGTATTGCCTGCTGAGCGGCGTCATGGCCGCGACGATCTGCTTGAATTGCGCGGCGAGGGCGTCGAGTTGCTGTTTTTCCTGCGCCAATTGGGCCGGCTTGGCGGTATCGGCCTGCGCCGCGAGCTCGTCGCCTTGCTTCGACATGGCGCGCAAGTGGGAGATGTAGGGCGCGCGCAGATCCTGTGAAATGCTCAACAGCGCGTCGGTCTGTGCGACCGCGGAATTGACAGCGTGAATTCTTGAGGAAAGGCCGAACAGATCGGAAGCCAGACCCCACATGCCCGAGGGAGCGGGTTTGAGCTGGGCGGGAGCGAAGGGAGAGGCGGCTCGATTGGTCCCTCTGGAACTTGCCGATCCCGCGGCTTCGGCGGGAACCGAGGCGGCCAATGCGTCAATCTGAGCCTTGAGGCCACTCACGCTCATTTCGTTCGCGGCCGAGCCGCTGGCGTATTCCAGCATGCTGCGCACGGCGTCTCTGCGCGCCCTCGCGAGGGCGATTTCGCCCTGCAATTCGGAAATCTGCGATTGCAAAAGCACGCGCCGGGCGCCGGTCGCGCGGGCCAGTCGTTGCTGGTCGGAATTGGACTCCGCCTGGGTGTCCTTCAGATCCTTGTCGAGCTTCGCCAGCATCCGCTGCAACGCGGCGTATTGCGGCATGACGGCACCGGTGGTCGATGCGGCAGCTTGCGCCGGCTGGGCAGCCATGACGGCGAGTTGGGCCCGGGCGAAATCGAACGCGAGCCCGAGGGCTTGATCGGCGATGCGGCGATTGTCGTACAGGAGCATCTGTTCCTGAGGAGTCGTGGCGGCCTGCTCTTCCAGTGCGGCCTGGCGATCGAGCGCGATCGTCTGCGAGAGAAGCTGGATCAAGCGGTTGGGAGAAATCGCGACAGTCGGCGCGGGCGCCGATGCAGGCGCGGCACAGATAGCTAGGGGTAGCAGCGCGATCGCGGCCAGCAAAGGGCCAAATGTGCAGAATCGCGCGGCCACACGGAAAGGCATGACGGGCTCACCCTCGAACGATACTTCCCGATTGGATGCGCCCAGGGTGCAAACGGGTACCTCGATCCGAGGATTCGAGCCGAATCCTGGACCAGAAGCTTCCCTCTGGCGTGGCGAGGGCGTGCGGGATGCGCCGGCTGCCGGTCTCGGTTCGCCAGGCCGCTCAGTGAATCGTAGCGTCAGTCAGCGTCAGCTTGCCCTTCGGGGAGGTGAGGAAGGTGATGTGCTGGCGCGAGAAACACGCCAGGTCCGTGCCGAGACGCGGACCGACTCGATAGTCGTCTAGCCGCTCGCCCGTTTGCGGATTTATCACAGAGAAACGCACCTGCGAAGCCGGGAATCCATGGTTAACAACATGAGCACTCTCGAGCAGTAGGCCGAGGCCATTCGCCCACGTCATCATAATCGGCGTGAACCCCCCGGACGGAAGTTCAATCGGGAAGCTCCGGAGCACGTCGCCCGACGACGAGATGGCATAGACGACAGGCACCCCTTTCTCGAACATCAAATACGCCGTATGACCGTACTCGCTCATCACGAGTTGCGCGGTATCGCCGGACGTTGCACTGATTTCGAGCGGCGGGCCGGCGTGATGGTCGCGCGTGAGGACCAGCCCTTCTGGCGGCAAGATCGTTTTGAGCAGCCGGCCATCGTGGCCGACAAGGTACGCGACGGGATTGACCGGCGCCCTGTGCTCCGCCGTGATTTTGCCATGGACAGGCGTTCCGGGAATGAGCGGCTGGGCCTGCTTTGCGCGTTTCGTGGCGAGCACGAGGAAGTCTCCCGTCGAGAACACGCCGATCCTGTCAACGTCCGGCGTGCCAAGCTGGAGGCGGATGGTCGAGCGAAGGTCGCCATCCTGGCCGAAGACCAGAATTCCGTCTTCCGTCTTTCGTTGCTTGTTGAGGTGATCGACGAGCAGGTAGACGCGGCCGTTGGGTCCGATGGCGTAGTCCATGATATCGCCCGGCACCCATCTCGGCGCGGCGGAGAGCGAAAACGCCGCCCGTCGGGAGCCATCACGGGAGAATTCGGTCACTGGAGTATAAAAGCTGACGAAGTTCTGCAGAAGCAGCCGGAGGTAAACATTGCCTCGGCTGTCGCACTTGACGGCGCCGAAGTTGGGTATTGCTGCCGAATTAAGCGGAGTCCCCCTCCCCACGCTCAGCCTATATTCGGGGACGGAAGGCGGCGGTGCGGGCGCCAGCTTGGTTTGGCCCCTTGCGGATCTGTTGGCGCATAACGCGAGCAAGAGGCCGCCCGCTGCGGCAAGCGTCGCAGAGCGCCGAAGGCCCCTGGCGAATCTCACGCGAGCACCTCCTCGACGCTGAAGTCAGCCGCGCAGTTGGGCAGGTAGATGAAGAACGAGCGCGGGGGGGCCGCGACCGGATCAATCGCCACCCTCACGCTCGGCCTCGCCAACTGGCTGCAGGTACCCGCCTTTTCGGCGGTGCCGACGTATTCGTTGATGTTGCACGGGCACTGGACGCCGGGAAAGACGTAGGTGCGAACGCGCGAGAAGCCGAGCGCGCAGGAGTTCACCATGACCGTGCATTGACCGCACTCGGGGTTGGTGCATATCCCGATTTGGTTGGGGAACAGACGGCCGCAGTTGTCCTGTGCGTAGGCAGTTTTGGGAGCGGATAAAACGAACAGGCCGAGAAGTGCAAGCGCGGACACGACTCTTACCATGTGCGTCCTCCTGATGGAGTCTTGGCGCGATTCTACCCCTCTTCGCGGGGGGGGGGGGGGCAACACATTTTTGGCGCTCTCGAGGGGTCCCGGGGGGGCGGGCCCCAGGCCGGTCTTTCGCTGTTTCCTGGTCCTCGATTCACCGAGCCGAGAGCAGGTACTTGTTGAACCAGGCGAGCGTGCGAAGCGCCACTTCGCGGTTGTCGGCCGGCTTGACGAATCCGTGGCCTTCGTCCGCGTACACCACGAGTTCGGTCGGCACGCCGAGCGTCCGCAGCGCGTGCCAGAATTCATAGGATTGCGGAGCGGGACATTCGCCGTCGTCGTGGCCCACTTGCATCAGCGTCGGCGTTTTCACGTTCTTGACGAAGTCGATGGGCGCGCTTTTCGCGTAAACGCCGGGATCGTCGTAAACGGACGCGCCGAAATAGGGAATCATCCACCGGTCGATCTGATTTTCGCCGTAATAGCTGAGCCAATCGGAAAGGCCCGCGCCGGCCATCGCCGCGTGGAAGCGGTCTGTCTGCGTCACCGCCCACATCGTCATGTAGCCGCCGTAGCTCCAGCCGGTGATGCCGAGTTCGCTCGGATCGACCGGCAGGGCCTTTAGCGCGGCGTCGACGCCCGCCATAATGTCGCGAAAATCGCCGTAGCCGAAATCCTTCACGTTCGCGCGCGTAAACGCTTCGCCTTCGCCGTAGCTGCCGCGCGGATTCGGCAGGAGCAGAAAATAGCCGGCAGCGGGCAGTGCCATCTGGTAGCTGCCGCGGCCGGGCCAACCCGGCAGATTCGCCCACGCCGGTCCGCCATGAACGGAAACGACCATCGGATAGCGTTTGGACGGATTGTAATCGCGCGGATAGACCAGCCATCCTTGCACGGTACCGATGCCTGTCGTCCAATGCAGGCTTTTCGCCTCGCCCCACGCCGGGCGCAGCGAGCGATTACGGAAAGTCACCTGGCGCCAATGGCCCACCGGCCCTGCCCAGACTTCCGGCGCCTCGCTGAACGACTGCCGCACGATCGCCGAATCCGCGCCGTTGCGCGAAAGCGAAAGGCCGACGCCGAAGAAATTCGCGCTGATGTGCTCGGGGCCGCGCCACAGTGTGCGAATCGCGCTGGAAGCGAGATCGAGCGAAGCGATGCCGGTTTCACCGTCCACGATTTCGCCAAAGGTGAGCGAGCGCGAATCAGGCGCCCAAACGATGGAATTGGCCGTGGCTTTCATTCCCGGCGAGGCGTCGCGAGCTTCGCCTCCCGACGCGGGAACCGTGTAGACGTCGCCGCCGACGGCGATTTCGTCGCTCATGATTCCGCCGATGAACGCGATCGTGCGCCCATCGGGCGACCATGTAGGATGGCCCATCTGAAGCGAAGCCGGGGGGCGATAAATGACGCGCGCAACTCCGGTTGCACGATTGAAAACGTAGAGCCGCGCGATCCACCAATTGTCGTCGCCGCGCCCGTGCGCCGCCGTGCCAACCAGCTGTTTGCCATCCGGCGCCCAGCCGTATTCATAAACGTAAAGATTGGCGGGGGAAATCTCGCTCACGCGCCCGGTTGAGACATCGACGAGCGCAACCCGCTGTTCGTAAATTTTCGAGCCAATCACGCCGGTGCGTTCTTGCTCGGCGGCGAGCGGTCCCATCGCTCCCGGCGCGTTGGCGATATAAAGCAGGGCGATCGTGCGGCCGCTGGGCGACCAGGAGGGGTCGGAGAGTGCGCCGGTAAGATGCGTCAGTTGCCGCGCGGGTTCGCCGGGCGTGGCGACGTAAAGCTGCTTCTGTCCGGAATGGCCGGCGTCGGAAAGAAACACGATCTGCTTGCCATCGGGCGACCAGGCGATGCTATTTTCGGAAGCAACCGCACCATTGCGAGCCGCCGTCACGCGCACCGGCTTGCCGCGCGTTTCCCAGTTTTCCACGTAGATAGCGGAATTCGGCGATGGCGCGCCACTTTTCTTGTTTAGCGACTCGACCCACGCCACCCGCCTGCCGCCGGGAGAAATCGCCACTTGCGAAAATTCGTGCACGGAAAACATGTCGTGGATGGCCTGCTCGACCGCCGGACTATCCGCCACTGGACGCGCGGCTGGGGGCCGCGGGGCGGCCGCTGCGGTTGCCGCACCCATGCTCAGCAGACCCACAAGCGCCAGCTCGGCGCCGATTCCCGTCTTGTTTCCCAGTTTCATTCGGATCTCCCCGGCCCGATGGCGAGTGATTTTGGCGCTTGCGTGCGCCATTTCCGGCCGTTTTGTCCACGGTTATCCTACACTATCCGGCTCGTTTTCATGCGCCAACCGGGAAGGCGCGCCGGCGCAATGACGGCAGCAGCAGGGACGCCTGCGCCACGCTTTTCCTGTGCCCCAAGCCAGCTGCGACTGACAGTTCCCATCCTGCCATGAGAGAATAACCGCCATGAGCGGCCAGACGGCGATTTCGCTGACGACAGGAGGGCTCGTCCTTGGCGGCGCGGGCGTATGCACGTGGGCCGCTGTCAGCCCGAGTTCCGACCTTTTCGGCCGCGCCGTGCGCCGCGCCGGTTCGCCGCGCGCGATTGCGCTCACGTTCGACGACGGGCCGAATCCCGCCGTCACGCCCGCTCTGCTCGACTTGCTGGATCGGTATCGGGCGCGCGCCACGTTTTTCATGATCGGCCGCCACGCGCGATCGTCTCCCGATCTGGTGCGCGAAGTGGCCGCGCGCGGCCACGCCATCGGCAATCATACCGATACGCATCCGAACCTGATCTGGCTTTCTCCGGCGCGAATCGAGGAGCAGCTCGCCCGTTGCCAGGACGCGATTTCCGCCGCAACGAAAATGGCGCCGCGCTGGATGCGTCCGCCGTACGGTTTTCGCGGCCCGCAACTGGCGCGCGTTTTGCGCCGCGGCGGGTGGGCGGGCATGGCGCTGTGGACGCGCGCGATGTTCGATTGGAAGCCGCAACCGCCCGAGCGAATGATCGGCAGGATGGCGCGCGTGCGAGGCGGGGAAATGCTGCTGATGCACGATGGCGATCACCGCATCCAGAATTCCGACCGCAGCCACGTGCTGCGGTCGCTCGAACATTGGTTGCCTCGCTGGGCCGATGACGGATTTGAGTTTCCAACGATTGACGATCTTGCGCGGCCGCCGCTCCCGGCCGCGGCGAACTGAGCCGCCAAGGAGGAACTGTGGACGACCGCTTTTTCTACGACGAGAGCGAGGAAACCAAGCAGATTCCGCTCGTCTGCCCCTTTTGCCGCCAGGAAGGTTCCTATCCGATCCGCTGGAAAGTGCGGTCGAAAAAGGCGAGCGTGCCGCGCGGCGCGAGTGAAGAGGATAAGAAGCGTTTCGCGAAGGCGCGCACCTACATGGTTCGCGTGGACGACCTGGTCGCCTGCCGGAATATCCGCTGCCGGAAGCGTTTCGAAATTTCCGGCCAGAGCGTGGTGCTCCTCTGAGGTCGAAGACGGCGTGTGGCCCCGCTTCGGCGCGCGTGGGGAGTGAGGCTCGACGGTGCCGGGCCGCGGCCGCGTAAAATCTTGCCTTGAGGCATGTCCCCGCATAGAATCAACAGTCACTTGAGCCCCGATTCCGCCAATTTGGCAGAAATGACCATGCCGGATCGAGGTCCAGTCGCAGACAGCACGCCCACGGGCGATGTGGTGTATTGGCGCGTCGAGGGCAGCCTGCTCGATCTGAGCCCGGTGCGCGCGCTGGGCTATTTCACCTGGAACGCGCAGACGTTCACCGAGCGCTGGACGCGTCGCGGCTTGATCTCCGTTTCGGCGCTGGTTCGGCCGTTCTTCTACGCCGCGCATCGTGGGTTCGCCACGCGCGCGCTCCACACCGTTCTGCGCGGCGTCTCGCGCGACCGCCTCGACCTGCTCGGCGAGGAATTTTTCGAATACGTGCTGAAGCCGCGTCTGCGACCCGAATCGCTCGAATTGTTGCGGGCCACGCTCGATTCGGGCGCGCGCGTCGTGCTGGTCAGTCAGACGCTCGACCATGTGCTCGTGCCGATGGCGCGCCATCTGGGCGTCGGCGAAATCATTGGCAATCGGCTGGAATTTCGCGATGGCCAAGCCACCGGGCGCCTGCTCGATCCCGTCATCCGGCCGCGCGGAGCGCTGGCGCTGATTCTGGGCGAACATCCCGACGGCCGTGTGCCGTTCGAGCGCCTGGCGCGCGACCTGGATTACGCCTCACGGACTGAGCTTCTGCGTCAGGCCTCGCGGCCCGCCGTGCGCGAACGGCCTCGCTTCGAGCGTCCGCTGGTGTGCTTCAGTTGCCGCCGCGCGCCGGCTCGGCTCGACGTTCGCCGCGCCTTCGAAGGCAAGCACGTTCTGCTGATCGGAGCCACCGGTTTCATCGGCAAGGTCTGGCTGGCGGACCTGCTCAGCGAGCTGCCGTCGGTCGGCCGCATTACGGTGCTTTTGCGCCGCAAGCGTTCCTCGATCGCGCTTCGGCGGTTCGAGCGCTTGGTGGCGGAGTCGCCGGTGTTCGAGCCGCTCGCCGAGCGGCATGGCGAGAATCTGGCGAATTTCCTGGCCGAGCGCATCGAAGTGGTGGAAGGCGACGCCGGCGAGCCCGGACTCGGCCTCGCTCCGGAAATTCTGGAGCGGCTCGAACGCACCGTGGATCTGGTGGTCAACAGTTCGGGCCACACCGGCTTCAATCCCGACCTTCGCGACGCGCTCGCGGCAAACGTCCGCGCGGTGCGCAATCTGGCCGATTTTCTGCGCGCTTCGGATCACGCGGCGCTGCTGCACCTTTCCACCTCTTACGTCGTCGGGCGCCGCGACGGCCGCGTACCAGAATCGCTTGTGCCCAATTACACGCCCGCCGGCGTCGCCGATTTCGATCCCGACCGCGAATGGGAATCGCTCGAGCGGCGCGCCGTGGAAATCGAGCGGAGCGGGGAAGATCCCGAAATCACCGAAACGTTGCGCCGGGAAGCGCTCGCGAAATCGGGCGCCGAGCGCGAACTCACGGGCACAGCACTCGAAAACCAGATCCGCAAGAACCGACTGCGCTGGGTTCGCCAGAGGATGGTCGAGGAAGGCATGCGCCGCGCGGCCGAACTCGGCTGGCCGAACACCTACACGCTGACGAAAAGCCTGGCCGAATCGCTGCTGGCCCGCTACGCCGCGGATCTTCCCGTGGCGATCGTGCGGCCGGCGATCGTCGAATCCTCGATCGAGCGGCCGTTCCGCGGCTGGAACGAGGGCATCAACACATCGGCTTCGCTCAGCTATCTGCTCGGCACCTATTTCCGCCAGTTTCCGAGCGACGAGCGCAAGCGCCTCGACCTGATTCCCGTGGACCTGGTGGTGCGCGGCATGACGCTCATTGGCGCGGCGCTGCTCGAACGCTGCCACGAGCCTGTCTATCATCTGGCCACGTCGGTTTCGAATCCTTGCGACATGCGGCGCTCGATCGAGCTGACCGGGTTGGCGCACCGCAAGCATCTGCGCTCGCGCGCCGATCTCGATTCGCAGATTCGCTTGCGGCTCGACGCGATTCCCGTCTCCAAAAAGCGCTACGAGCGGCTTTCCGTGCCCGCGCAAAAAGCGTTCATCCAGCGCATCAATCGCTTGGCCGCGCCGATTTTCCGCCGCGCTCCGCTCGCCCGCCACGAGCGCGACCTCGAATGGGTGGAAACGCTGATTTCGCTCTTCGAGCCGTTCATTCTGCTGAATCAGCACGTCTTCGAAGCGGAAAACGTCCGCCTGCTTTCCGAGGCGCTGCCGGAGGACCAGAAACCCGTCTTCGGATACGATCCTTTCGTTATCGACTGGTGGGATTACTGGATCAATATCCACGTGCCCGCGCTGCGCCGCTGGAGCTATCCGCTCATCGAAGGCCGGCCGCTCGAACTCACGCCGCGGGAATTCCATTGGCCCGGTCTCGATGAACGCGCGGACGAACCGCTTTCCGCCGCTCCGCCCGGAGCCGGCCCGGCGAGTGGACGGTGACCCTGTGGCGACGTTTCTGACCGGCTCGACCGGATACATTGGATCGTATGTGGCCGCTCGGCTGCTCGACGCCGGCGACCGCGTGAACGTTCTGGTCCGCGCCGGGGCGGAACGCCAGGCCGCCGAGCGCCTGTGGCAGTCCTGGCAACTGCATTTCCCCGAATTTGCCGCGTTTCAGGAACGGCTGCGCTCGCGCGTCGAAATTTTCCCCGGCGACGTGACCTTGCCGCATTTCGGGCTCGACGACGCCGCGTACGGCCGGCTCGTCAGCTCGACCGATTCCGTCGTCCACGTCGCCGCCACGCTGAATCGCCGCTCGGAAAAAAGCTGTCTCAACGTGAACCTGCGAGGCACGCTGGAGGTGATTCAGCTGGCGCGCCGCGCGGCCGAATTGCACGGCCTGCGCCGCTTCAGCCACGTGAGCACCGTGGCCGTGGCCGGCCATCGCTCGCACGAAGTGGTCGCCGAAGACGAATCGATCGATTGGAGCCGCGCCGATTACGACCCCTACGCCCGTACGAAAAAATTTTCCGAGCACATGGTGCGCGAGCTGATGGGCGAAGTTCCGGTGACGATCTTCCGGCCGAGCATCGTGCTGGGCGACAGCCGGCGCGCGGAAACCACGCAATTCGACATGGTTCGCGCGTTCGCGTTTCTCGCATCGCTGCCGGTGCTGCCGTTTCGCCCCGGCGACAAAATCGACATCGTTCCCGCCGATTACGTTGCCGACGCGATCGTCGCGCTGCACCGGAAAGACCGCGCCGACCACGTGATTTATCATCTGTCGTCGGGCCGCGATTCGGAAACCTATCGCCAGATTACGCGGGCGCTCGCAACGGCTTCCGGCCGCCGCGAGCCGGTTTTCCTGCCTTCGCTCGACCGCCCGTTCGGCGCCGCGGTGAATTTCGCCGCCGGGATGGGGCGCAACGCGCTGGGGCGCGGCGCTTCGCTGCTGAAAGTGTTTTTTCCCTACCTGATTTGGGACACGGTGTTCGACAATAGCCGCGTTGTCCGGGAACTGGGCCGAGCGCCGGAGCCATTTTCCGCCTATTGCCACGCGCTGCTCGGGTTCAGCCGCCAACACGGGTTCCGTTATCCTTACCGGGAGTGGCCCCGGGAAGCGGGAGTTCTCACGCGATGATGGATTTCTTTCTGGAACTGTGGGTGAGCGCG
>JAKASX010000015.1 GCA_021818865.1 Acidobacteriota bacterium | reverse complement strand
TGGTCGCGCATTTTGTCGTAGCCCATCACCCAGCAGCTGACGCTATCGCAAATCATGATGACGTGGCGGCCGACCGGCTTGCGGAAGATGAGGTTGTAGAAGGTGGCGACGCTATCGATATCTTCGGGCGAAGTTTCCAGGAATTCGGCGATATCGCGAACCGACTCGTCGGAAACCCAGCCGCGATGCTTCTGGACGACGCGCAAGGCGTCTATGCAGGCGGCGCGGCGGACGGGATAGTGGGCCGTTTCTTCTTCGATTTCGCGCTGTTCTTCGGGCGTCAGCATACTCTCCACACTCAGCGGTCGATATCGGCGAGCACGAAATCCATGCTACCGAGGATGGCCAGCAGATCGGGAATCATGAGGTTTCGCGTCATCATGGGCAGCATCTGCATGTGAGCGAAGGAAGGCGTACGAATGCGCGTCCGGTAGCTCACGGTGCTGCCGTCGGAAACCAGGAAATAGCCGTTATTGCCCTTGGGCGCTTCGATCGCGCCAAGCGCCTCGCCGGGCGGAAGGACCGGGCCCCAGGAAACGCCGAGGAAGTGATTGATCAGCGTTTCGATGTCGTGCATCGTGTGGTCCTTGACCGGGGGCAGGGCGAGCGGGTGGTCGCTCTTGTAGGGGCCTTCGGGCATGTTGTTGACGCACTGCTCGATGATGCGCAGACTCTGGCGGATTTCCTCGACGTGGACCACGGCGCGGTCATAGCAATCGCCGTGCGGGGCGGTGGGAATATCGAACTGGAAATTTTCGTAGCCGCTGTAAGGCTGTTTTTTGCGGAAATCCCAGCCGAAACCGGTCGAGCGGAGCATCGGGCCGGTGGCGCCCCAATCGAGCGCCTGCTCGGTGGTGATGACGCCAACGCCCTGGGTGCGCGCCTTGAACAAGCTGTTGCGCATGACGATCTTGTCGTATTCGTGCATGCGCTTGGGCATCCAAGCGAGGAAATCACGAAACATCTTGTCCCAGCCCTTGGGGAGATCGTGCGCGGAGCCGCCGATACGGAGCCAGCTGGGATGCATGCGGGCGCCGGTGATCGCTTCGACCATACCGAAGGCGCGCTCGCGGTCGTTGAACATATAGAAGACGGGCGACATCTGGCCGACGTCCTGGGCGAATGTGCCGTACCAGACGAGGTGGCTGACGACGCGGAACAGCTCGCACATCATCACGCGAATCACCTGCGCGCGGGGCGGCACGGTGATTCCGGCGAGCTTTTCGACGCCGGTGAGATAGGCGAGATTGTTCTGGACGCCGGCGAGGTAATCGATGCGGTCGGTGTAGGGGATGTAGGTGTGCCAGCTCTGGCGCTCGCCCATTTTTTCGGCGCCGCGGTGGTGATAGCCGATTTCCGGGATGGCGTCGAGAATTACTTCGCCATCGAGCTGAAGGATGACGCGGAGAACGCCGTGCGTGCCGGGATGCTGCGGGCCGATATTGAGGAAGATGAAATCGGTGTCGTCGCTGGCGCGCTCGAGGCCCCATTCTTCGGGACGGAAGCGCAGCCGAGCCTCTTCCTCTTCGGTTTTTTCCTCGGGAAGCTGGAACGGGCCCATTTCCGTGGCGCGCGCCGGATGGTCCTTTCGCAACGGATGCCCCTGCCAACTGCGCGGCATGATGAGGCGTTCGAGGAAGGGGTGGTTTTCGAAACGGATGCCGAACAGGTCCCAGGCTTCGCGCTCGTACCAATTGGCGTTGGGCCAGACGGAGCAGAGCGAATCGACCGAGGCTTTATCCTCGGCGAGCGGGACTTTAACGCGCACGTATTCATTGCGATCGAAGGAAAAGAGATGATAGACGACGGTGAAATCGGCCGGTGGCTGGCCGTCGCGATGCGTCCGGACGCGCTCGTCGATGGCGGTGATGTCGTAGAGCAGGCGATAGGGGCGGCTGATTTCGGATTTGAGGTAGCGCATCGCGGCGAGCAGTTTGTCGCGGCCGATCCAGACGGTGGGGATGCCATCGGCGGAGGGCTGAGCGGAAACGGCGTCGGGGCCGAATTTTTGCTTTAGCTCGTCGAGCACCGAGAGAGTGGTTGCAGCGGAAGCAGCCATCCTCAAACCTCGTCAATCGTGCGGAGCGTGGTTGCCTTCACCCGCTCGTCATTTTTGAGATCGCGCATCGAGGGGCGCACGCCCTTATCCACGCCCTCGGGACCAACCACCCAGGTGAGCGGGCGATTTTCGTTGCCGACGGCTTCGCGCAGGAGCATCAACCCTTCCATGAAGGCCACGGGACTGGGCGGGCAGCCGGGAACGTAGACGTCGACTGGCAGAATTTTGTCCACGCCCTGAACGACGCTGTAAATGTCGTACATTCCGCCAGAATTCGCGCAGGAACCCATGGAAATCACCCAGCGCGGAGCCATCATTTGTTCGTAGAGCCAACGGATGATGGGCGCCATTTTCAGGAACGGGGTTCCGGCGATGACCATCAGATCGGCTTCGCGCGGGGTGCCGCGCAGGACTTCGGCGCCGAAACGCGAGATATCGTACTTGCTGGTGATGCTGGTGGCCATTTCGACGAAACAGCAGGAGAGCCCGAACATGAAAGGCCAGACGGAATTTTTGCGGCCCCAGGCGATCAAATCTTCGAGGCGCGCGAAGAGGATCTGGCGGCGCAGTTCGTCGTAAGGCGTCGGAGCCTTTTGCACCACCGGCAATTCCTTGGTTCCCTGACTTGTCCACCAACGCATCGCCCGCTCCGTTCCTTTACCGATCTTTTCTGCGCGTGTCGGGGCTCCAATCGAGCGCGCCCAGACGCCAGAGGTAGACCAGAGCCGCCATCAAAACCACGATGAACACCAGCGCTTCACCGTAACCGAGCCAGCCGAGATCCCTGGCCGCAACCGCCCACGTGTACAGGAACACCGATTCGAGGTCGAAGACAACGAAGAACATCGCCATCATGTAGAACTTGATCGAGAACCGGACGCGCGCAGTGCCTTCGGAAAGGATGCCGCCTTCATAAGGCTGATCGGTGAAGCGTTCGTGATGCCGCTCGCCGAGAAGAGCGGAAAGGCCGATCATCGAACCGGCGATGACGAGTACGAGAAACGCGTAGAGCGCAACGGCCCACAGATTCGTCGTTGTTCCCATCACTTCCTGTTCCGCCTGAAATCGCACACGCGAAGCAAACCGGACCGCGGCCCGTTCGCGGCGCTCGACTCCGCCACACCCCGGCGAGTCGCGTAAAACAGAAACTTCGGAGGTCCCGGCGGCCGTTCCCTCCTCGTGCGAGGAGGGTCACTGCCGAAGTAGCCCGCCATTATACATCGAATCGCTTTTTGACAAATTCCTGCGACGGAATTTTCCACAGAAAATTGCCCATGACGGTTCGATTCTCCTGTTTTTTCGCCAGCGTTTCCGCCGACGAGAATTCCGCGCGAGCCGCGCGCGGCGATTCAGCGCGCGGCGGAACGTTTCGGCGCTCGCTTCGTTTTCGCGATGGGCTCGGCGCGCGAAGAAAGGAACTTTTCGAGATACGCCCGCAGGATGATCGCGGAATTGCGCCCGGGATCGCGGGCGCTGTAGATGAGGGTGAGCGTGCCGCGGCGCGCCGCTTCAAGAAGCGGACGGCAAGCGTCGGGATGAGCGTCGAGTTCGCGAAGGTAGCGACGCTGGAATTCCTCCCATTTCGCGGGATCGTGGCCGAACCACTGGCGAAGCGCCGGACTGGGCGCGACGTCTTTCAGCCAGGCTTCCATGCGCAGCGCGTCTTTCGTCATTCCGCGCGGCCACAAACGCTCGACCAGAAACCGCGGACCATCGGACGGAGACGCGGGCTCGTAGACACGTTTGGTCCGAATCATCGACCCTCCTTTTGCGTTCGTTCACGCGGAGGCGCTTTTGACCCTGGCGTAGCCTTCGGGAACCGCGCGGAAGGCGACGGCCAGGCGATTCCATACGTTGATCGTCGCAACAACCATGGTCAAGTTGACGATCTCGGCTTCGTCGAATTCGACGCGGGCTGCTTCGTAGGCGCTGTCGGGAACGTGGCCCTCCGCGAGCAGAGTGACCGCTTCGGTCCACGCGAGCGCGGCACGTTCGCGGTCGTTGAAGAACGGGCCTTCGCTCCACGCGGCGACGGCGTCCACGCGCTCGTTCGGCTCGCCGAGTTCGCGCAAGCGGCGCGCGTGCATATCCACGCAAAAGGCGCAGCCGTTGATTTGCGAAGCACGCAGCTTGACGAGTTCGATGAGCCGATCGTCGAGACCGACCGAATGGATATAACGTTCCAGGCCAATCACTGCTTGGTAGGATTTCGGCGCGACCTTCCGGGCGTCGACTCTTGGCGTTGCGTTCGCGGGCATTGGCTCTCCTCCCTCGCGCGAGCGGGATGAGCCCGCGCGAGCCTACCCGTATCCAGATGCGCCGGACCGGCGCGGAGACGCAAGCGCGGCCGGGCACAAGACGGGCGCGAGACGATGCGAAAGGAAAGATGGTTTGACGCCGCCTCCCTGACGCGAGGCGGATGGAATCGACCTCAATCGATCGCGATGTGAGTGCTGGTGCGGGCGACGCCCTCGAGTTGAGGAAGTTTATCGGCGACGAGCGCATTCAAATCGCCGCCCGAAGGGACTTCCACCACGACGTAGACGTCGGAATCCCCCCAGCACGCATTGGCCATTTTCACCCAAGGCATGGCCAGGATTTTGCGGGCGACATCGCGAGCTTTGCCTGAACCGACGGTGACCAACACGTAGGCTCTCATGGCGGCTCTCCCCCCCGATTTGCCGAAACAGGATACGAACGTGGCCCCAGAGTAGGCCCGTTCCCGGAAGCGAGGCAAGAGAAAAATGCTTTAGAAAATCCTTACGAATTCTTTGCGACTTCCTTAAGATGCCGGCCGCATTCTAGGGGAGATCTGCTGGCGACGATCGGCTCATTGCGGCCAAGGCGCGGGCAGACCGGGAAGACGGCTTTGCAGAATCATGTGGTTTTCTCTCGCCGCCGATGGGCTCGGGTTCGCGTTCATGGGATACGCGTTGGCTCAATTTTGGCGCGAAGGCAGACGGAGGGCCGCGCGGGATTGCAAAAATTCGCGGCGGACCGGCAACATCGAAAAGGAACGCCGATGAAGAGCATTGGATTGGTCGCAGTTGTGCTGACGATCGCGTGGTCTTGCAACGCGTACGCGCAGACGCAGGCAGCGGGCAGTGCGGCCACGCAAACCAGCCCCGTTCCCCTCAGTACTCCTTCCCTCACAGGCCCTTTGCAGGCGGCGCCACCGATCATTATTGACGCCGGGCCTTTAGGCGAACTGGATTTGGATGGCATCGTTAGCGGCATGGGCTTGTGGCAAGGAAACCCCGTCCCAGGCGACAGCCCCACGGAAGCGGCCTTGAGCAACGGTCAGCTATTTATCCAAAAAACCACCGGTTGGTGGCAGTTTTACATTCAAGTGGGGGCCTACAACATCCTGTCGCTTGGGACGCCGTTTCTTTCCACCCAGAAGTTGGTCGCCAACCTCTACGGTCCGGTCCCGGTTGCTTACGTGAAGCTGGTGCCGAGAAAAAATACCTCGATTCTGGTCGGCTCCCTGCCTACGTTGATGGGAGCTGAGTACACTTTCGATTTTCAGAACATGAACATTGAGCGCGGCCTGTTATGGAATCAGGAGAATGCAATTAATCGTGGAGTTCAGGTGAACCAGAGTCTGGGAAAAGTCACCGCATCGCTGAGCTGGAACGACGGCTACTATTCAAACCGCTATTCATGGTTGAGCGGCTCGTTAACCTACACGAACGGGCCGCATAGCGTGTCGTTTGTAGGAATGGGCAACCTGGGCCAGACGGCCTTTCAAACTGAAGCTACGCCTGCACAGAACAACAGTGTGATGTACGCGCTGATATACACCTACAGGAAAGGACGCTGGATCATACAGCCCTATTATCAATACAGCGACGTGCCGACCAATCCGAGGGTCGGCATCATGCGGGGCGCATCGACCCAGGGTGGTGCGATCCTGCTGAGCCGCACGTTCGGACACGGGTTCTCACTCGCGGGCCGCGGGGAATATATCGCAACCACGGGCAGTGCTGCCGAACAAGCGGTCAATCTGCTGTTCGGTCCCGGCAGCGCCGGCTGGTCGATCACACTCACCCCTACTTTTCAGTGTCAGAGATTTTTCGCTCGCGGGGACTTGTCGTTTGTTCGCGCACGGGGTTTCACGGCGGGAGACGCTTTCGGGCCCACGGGCATGAACCCAAACCAACCGCGGGGTGTAATAGAAATCGGCTTTCTGTTTTGAGAATGCGATGGAAATATGCAACTGCTCGTTTTGATGCCCATCAGCGACCGGATGACCGCGGAAGCACGGCTCGCGCAGGGAAACAACACTGGCAGTGGAGCGCGCATGGGGCCGGGATTTCTGACCATGCTGGAATGGTGGCGCGATTTTTCAAACCGGCCTTTCTTTCTCACCTCCAATCCGTGGTTGCTGCAAAAGGAGCAGAACACAGCCGTGCGCGGGCTGGTCTGGTGGTGGGGCGGGAAGCGCGGGCCGTGGTAAGTTTGGTTGTGACGCGAGAGAAGGGACAAAGAGAAAATGTTGGATGTCCTGTTCATTGCCGCAACAGCGGCGTTTTTTGTAGCAGCGATCCTCTACGTTTACGCGTGCGAGCGGCTGCGGCCGGGAGCCAGCCGTGAGCGCAAGTGACCTGATCCTGCTGTTGATCTGCGCGGCACTGCTCGGCTACCTGCTCTACGCCTTGCTCAAGGCGGAGGACTTTTAGGGATGACCGCCAGCGGATGGTTCCAGATCGCCCTCTATTTGCTCGTAATTTTCCTGATCGCGAAGCCGGTGGGCATTTTTCTGGCTAGGGTTTTCAACCGGGAAAAGACGTTTCTCGATCCGTTCCTGCGGCCGGTGGAAAAGCTGGTGTACCGCCTCTGCGGCGTGGACGAAACGCGCGAAATGCGGTGGACGGAATACGCGGTGGCGATGCTGCTGTTCAGCGGCGTATCGATGGCGCTGCTGTACCTGATCGAGCGGACGCAGAAGTGGCTGCCGCTCGATCCGCAGAAGCTGCCGAACGTTCCTCCTTTTCTCGCCTTCGGCACTGCGGCGTCGTTCACGACCAACACGAATTGGCAGGCCTACGGTGGCGAAACCACCATGAGCTATCTCACCCAGATGGCCGGGCTCGCTTACCACAATTTCGCGTCCGCCGCCGTTGGCATCGTGCTGGCGATCGTATTGATTCGCGGGATCGCGCGGAAGGAAACGGACAAGCTGGGAAATTTCTGGGTGGACGTGACGCGGTGCCTGCTGTGGGTTCTGCTGCCCGTCTGTTTTGTCGCGGCGCTGGTGCTGGTTTCGCAAGGAGTGATTCAGAATTTCCATCCTTACCCCAGCGCGCAGCTGATTTCGCCACATTCCGTGCAAGCAACCGGAGCGAACGGCAAAACCACCATCCGGAAAATCACCGAACAGGTGATTCCCGAAGGGCCGGTTGCGTCGCAGGAGGCGATCAAGGAATTCGGCACGAATGGCGGCGGATTTTTCAACGCGAACAGCGCCCACCCCTTCGAAAATCCCACGCCGTTTTCGAATTTACTCGAGATGGTGCTGATTTTCGCGATTCCTTCCGGATTGACCTACACGCTGGGCCGGATGACCGGCTCCCAGCGCCACGGTTGGGCGGTCTGGGCGGCGATGGCTTTTTTGTTTCTCGCCGCGGTGACGACCGCGTATTGGGCCGAATCGCAAGGCAATCCACTGTTTCACGGCGTGGATCAAAAGGCCAGCGCGATACAGCCGGGCGGGAACATGGAAGGAAAGGAAGTACGTTTCGGCGATGCCGATTCGGTGCTGTTCGCCGCGGTAACGACGGACGCGAGTTGCGGCGCGGTGAACTCGATGTTCGATTCCTACACGCCGCTGGGCGGGATGGTGCCGCTGGTGAACATCATGCTGGGCGAGGTGGTTTTCGGAGGCGTGGGCGCCGGACTTTACGGGATGCTGGTGTTCGTGATTCTGGCGGTTTTCATCGCCGGGCTGATGGTTGGGCGAACGCCGGAATATCTGGGCAAAAAGATCGAATCCTACGACGTGAAGATGGCGATGCTGGCCGTGCTGATTTTGACGTTCACCATTCTCGGGTTTTCCGCCATATCCGTCGTTGAGCCCTTTGGCACAGCGAGCATTTCGAATCCCGGGCCTCACGGGCTGACGCAGGTTCTTTACGCGTACACGTCTTCCGCGGGGAACAACGGCTCGGCGTTCGCCGGCCTCGAAGCCAACACGCCCTGGTACAACACCAGCACGGCCGTCGCGCAACTGCTGGGCCGGTTCTTCATGATCATTCCCATCCTGGCGATTGCCGGCAGCCTGGCCAGCAAGAAAATCGTGCCGGAATCCTCCGGGACGTTTCCGGTGACGGGGGCCCTGTTTTCGACGTTGCTCGTTTCCACCATTGTGATCGTTGGTGCATTGACCTTCTTTCCGGCTCTCAGTTTGGGGCCGATCCTCGAGCACCTGATGATGCTTGCGGGAAAAATGTTCTGAGGCCCTGGTGAACAAAATGGCTCGACGCGGAGAACGATCCCTCACCGATCGCAAAATCATGACCCGGGCGATTGCCGATTCCTTTCGCAAGCTTCACCCAAAAGCGATGGCGAAGAACCCGGTGATGTTCGTGGTGGAAGTGGGCGCCGTTTTGACGACGGTTCAGCTCATCTGGAATGCGTTTCATCACGGCGGCGGTGTCGGCTTTGGATTTCAGATCACCGTCTGGCTGTGGTTCACCGTGCTCTTCGCCAATTTCGCGGAAGCGATGGCCGAGGGCAGGGGCAAAGCGCAGGCGGAGACGCTGCGGAAAGCGAGGACGGAAACGCCGGCGCGCCGTTTGCTCAAGGACGGCAGCACGGAAGCGGTGGTGAGCACGGCGCTGCGAGCGGGTGACCTGGTGCTGGTTTCCGCAGGGGAATTCATTCCGGGCGACGGCGAAGTGGTGGAAGGCGTGGCTTCGGTGGACGAATCGGCGATCACCGGCGAATCGGCGCCGGTGATTCGCGAAGCGGGCGGCGACCGTTCGGCGGTGACCGGCGGCACGCGGGTTCTTTCCGACGAAATTCGCGTGCAAATCACGTCGAATCCGGGCGAAACGTTCCTCGACCGGATGATCGGCCTGGTGGAAGGGGCGTCGCGAAAGAAAACGCCCAACGAAATCGCGCTGAATATTCTGCTGGCTGGACTGACGATCATTTTCCTGCTGGCCGTCGTGACGCTCGAACCGTTCGCCGTCTACTCCGGAGCGCCGCAGAACCTTTTCGTATTGATTTCCCTGCTCGTCTGCCTGATTCCGACGACGATCGGCGGACTGCTTTCGGCGATCGGCATCGCCGGGATGGACCGGCTGATCCGGCGCAACGTGATCGCGCTGAGCGGCCGCGCGGTGGAAGCGGCGGGAGACGTGGACGTGCTGCTGCTGGACAAGACGGGAACGATCACGCTGGGCAACCGCCAAGCGACGGCATTCTTTCCGTGTCCCGGCGTGGAGGAGGTCGAGCTGGCGCGGACGGCACAGCTTGCTTCCCTGGCGGATGAAACGCCCGAGGGCCGCTCGATCGTGGTTTTGGCGAAGGAGAGATACGGGCTGCGCGGACAGGAACTGGCGCAGCACAATCCGACGTTCATTCCGTTTTCGGCGCAGACGCGGATGTCCGGGGTGGATCTGGACGCGCTGCAGATCCGCAAGGGCGCGCCCGACGCGATCTCGCGCCACGTGGCGGCGCGAGGGAATCCCGTTCCCGAAGCGGCGCAGCGCGCGGTGCGCGACATCTCGAGCGAGGGAGGAACGCCGCTGCTGGTGGCCGCCGACGGACGGCTGCTCGGCGCGGTGGCGCTCACCGATATCGTCAAGGGAGGGATTCACGAGCGGTTCGAGCAGTTGCGCGCGATGGGCATCCGCACCGTGATGATCACCGGCGACAATCCGCTCACCGCGGCGTTCATCGCCCGGCAGGCCGGCGTGGACGATTTTCTGGCCGAGGCGAAACCGGAAGACAAAATGGCGCTGATCCGCAGCGAACAGGCGAAGGGGAAACTGGTGGCGATGACCGGCGACGGGACGAACGACGCTCCGGCTCTCGCGCAGGCCGACGTCGGCGTGGCGATGAACACAGGCACGCAAGCGGCAAAAGAAGCCGGCAACATGGTGGACCTCGATTCGAACCCGACGAAGCTCATCGAGATCGTCGAAATCGGCAAGCAATTGCTGATCACGCGCGGGGCGCTGACCACATTTTCGGTGGCGAACGACGTGGCCAAATATTTCGCCATCATTCCGGCGATGTTTGCCGCGGCGTTTCCGCAGCTGGAAGTTCTGAATGTGATGCATCTGGCGAGCCCGGAATCGGCTGTGCTTTCGGCGGTGATTTTCAACGCGCTGATCATCGTCGCGCTGATCCCGCTGGCGCTGCGAGGGGTGCGGTACCGGCCGGTGGGAGCGGCGGCGCTGCTGAAGCGCAACCTGCTGATTTACGGCCTGGGGGGAATCATCGCACCGTTCATCGGAATCAAGCTGATTGACATGCTAGTGACGCATCTGAGGATCGTCTGAGAGGCGAAAGTGAAAAAGAATCTGCTCGTTGCCGTCCGGTTCACG
Source organism: Acidobacteriota bacterium (assembly GCA_021818865.1). GTDB lineage: Bacteria > Acidobacteriota > Terriglobia > Acidiferrales > UBA7541 > JAKASX01. The sequence goes on along the minus strand of JAKASX010000015.1, from coordinate 39,128 downwards.
CTGGTCACCACGGTGATCTGCGGAATTCTCTACCCGCTCGCCGTCACCGGCCTCGCCCAACTGCTTTTTCCTGGCCGCGCGAGCGGTCAACTGATCGAGCGCGACGGCACGGTGATCGGATCGCGAATCATCGGACAAGAATTCAGCGGCCCGGCGTATTTCCATTCGCGGCCTTCGGCGGCGGGAACGGGCTACGATCCGCTCGATAGCGGAGGGTCGAATCTAGGCCCGACGAATCGCGCATTGATCGAGCGCGTGGAAGCGGACGCGCGGAAGCTGCACGCGGAAAATCCCGGCGCGCCAGTACCCTCGGACCTTGTGACGGCTTCCGGATCGGGACTCGATCCGGACATCTCTCCCGCCGGGGCGCTGTTTCAGGCGCCGATGGTGGCGCGCGCGCGTGGGGTGAGCGAGCAGGCGATCATCGAGCTGATTCACAAGCACACGCGCGGGCGCCAGTTCGGTTTTCTGGGCGAGCCGCGGGTGAACGTGCTGGAACTAAATCTGGCACTCGACCGGCGCTATCCGCTGGGTGCGAAAGTCAAACTTTCGTCTTCCGCAGTGCAAAGCGGGATGGCGCGGGGAGCTCGAAGCGATAGCCGATCCACGGCTCGGTGAGAATGTAGCGTGGATGGCGGGGATCGGGCTCGATTTTCTTGCGCAGTTGATTGATGAAGACGCGCAGGTATTCGGTTTCGTCGCCGTAATCCGGGCCCCAAACCGATTGCAACAGCCGGCGATGAGGCAGCGCCTTGCCCGCGCCAGAAACCAGAAGCCGCAAAAGATCGAATTCCTTGGGCGTGAGCCGCACCGGCTTGCCGCGCACCGTCACTTTGCGGCTTTCAAAGTCGATGCGCAGGTCGGGCGTTTCCACCGGCTCGGGTGATTTCGCCCAAGCCACTCGGCGCAGCGCGGCGCGCACACGGGCCAGCAATTCCTCGATCCCGAAGGGCTTGACCACGTAATCATCGGCGCCGGCGTCGAGCGCGCGAACCTTGTCCGGCTCGGTATTGCGCACGGTGAGCATGATGATGGGCAAATCGGAGCGCTCGCGAATTTCGCGGCAGGCGGCGAACCCGCCCATGCCCGGCATATTCACGTCGAGCAGGATCAGATCGGGGCGGGCAGCGAACATTTGCTCGACGGCTTCTTCGCCGCTTTGTGCTTCCAGAATCTCGTACCCACGGCTGCCGAGGGCGGTGCGCAACACGCGGCGGATTTGCGGCTCGTCGTCCACTACCAGAATCCTGGCGGACATCATGGGCGGGGACGCTCGCCGGAGTAGGGAACGGCGGGCAGGCTGAACGTGAAGACCGAGCCATGGCCCAATTGGCTGACGACGCCGATCGTGCCGCCATGGACCTCGATGATGGCCTTGGCGATGGGAAGGCCCATGCCGGTGCCCTGCACCTGGTAGCGCTGGTTTTTGCCGCGATAAAATTTATCGAAAATCAGGCCGAGTTCCAGATCCTCGATGCCGGGCCCTTCGTCGGCCACGCTGGTGAGCACGAAATTGCCGCTCGCTTCGGCGCTGATGGTGATCGGGCGGTCGAGCGGCGAATAGGCGTGGGCGTTGAGCAGGAGTTGGGCGAGAGCGTTCTGCACGCGGCCGATATCGGCGCGCACCCAGGGAAGATTATCGGGGATTTTGACAATGACGCGGCGGCTGCCGAGCACGCTCCTGGTCTGCTCGAGCGCGGCGACAACAATGGAACCGATCGGCTGCGGCTTGAGGTCGAGTTCGAATTCGCCACCTTCGAGCCGCGCCATTTCCGCCGCGTCCTCGACCAGTCCGTTCAGCCGGTTCGTTTCTTCGTCAATGACGGCGAGCAACTCGTGCCGCTGCGCCGGATCGAGGTTGGCATCGGAGAGCAGGCTGGTGACGGAGGCCTTGATCGAAGTGAGAGGCGTGCGGAAATCGTGGGTGACGGAATCGAGCAGGGCCGATTTCAGGCGCTCACCTTCCTGCGCCGCTTCGGTTTTGCCGAGCTGCTCGACGGCGCGGGCGCGCTCGATCGCGATCGCCACCAGGCTTCCCAGCGCCTCGAGCGATGGCCGCGAAAGCACCTGACCGGAAATCCCGAGGCTGCCCACCACGCGCACGCCCAGCCGCACCGGAACGAAACAGAGGCTGCGGTCGGGATCGATCTGCAAATCCTCGCGGGCGACCACGGCTTTCAGCCGTTCGACGTTGAGCTGAGGAAGATCGAGGCCGGAGCGGTAAACCTTCTCCTTTTCGGCCAGGAACAGCGCGGCGGCGCCGACTTCGAAGGAGTCCACGATTTGACGCGGCAGGGCGTTGAGCAACTCGATCACGTTGCCCGCCCGCAGCAGTTTCTGGCTGAAATCGTAAAGCCGCTCGACTTCGCGCCTGCGGCGGTCGGCTTCCTCGGCCTGGCGGCGCTCGCGAGACGATTGATGCCCGCCGATCACCGCCGTCACGAGAAAGGCGAAGAGCGTGACCCAATTCCGCGGATCGGAGATGGCCAATTCGCCCACCGGCGGCAAAAAGAAATAATTGAAGGCGAGAACGCCGCCCAGCGACATCACGAAGGAAACGACGATGCCCCACGCGGTGGAAACGGCGAGAATGGCGAGCAGGAGGAGCAGGGCGAACGTGGTGGCGTTGGCGTGGAAGACGCGGGTGCAGAAGAGCGTGATGGCGCCGACGATGCCGAGCGCGAAGACGCACCGGAGCAGACGACTGGAAAGCAAGGCGCTCACGGGCATATTCTAGCCCAGACGGGTCGCCAGAGGGGCCGAACGACCATGCCCAAAACGCCTGAACAATGGCTGGAAGTCGCCTCGCCGCCGAAGCGGACGCGAGGCGCACTGAAGCTGTTTTTGGGCTACGCGCCAGGCGTCGGAAAAACCTACACGATGTTGAGCGAAGCGATCCGCCGGCACAGCTACGGCGAAGACGTGGTGATCGGGGTGGTGGAAACGCACGGGCGGAAAGCGATCGCGGAACTGGCCGCGCAACTCGAGACGGTCCCTCGGCGGAAGCTGGAATACAAGGGCACGCTTTTTGAGGAAATGGACGTTGAGGCCGTGCTCGAGCGGCGCCCGCGCGTGGCGGTGGTGGACGAGCTGGCGCACACGAACATTCCTGGCAGCAAGCACCGCAAACGGTACGAAGACGTGCTCGATCTGCTGGCGGCGGGAATCGACGTGCTCTCGACGGTGAACGTGCAGCACCTCGAAAGCATCGCGCCCACCGTTCGCACCATCACCGGAGTCCACGTGCGCGAAACGGTTCCGGACTGGGTGGTGCGCACGGCCGACGAAACCGTGATGATCGACTTGACGCCGGAAGCGCTGCAAAACCGGATGCGCCGCGGCGCCGTCTACCCCTCCGAACGCGTCGAGCAGGCGCTGAAGAATTTCTTCCGGCGCGGAAACCTGATTGCGCTACGCGAATTGGCATTGCGGCAAGTGGCCGAGCAGGTGGACCGGACGCTCGAATCCTACATGGAACAGAAGGACATCCAGGCGCTGTGGCCGGTGCGCGAGAAGATCGCCGTGTGCATCAGCTCGAACCCGAAAAGCCAGTATCTGATCGCGCGCGCGGCGCGGATGGCCCGCCGAATGGACGCGGAACTTTACGCCGTCTACGTGGACGCGGGACAGGATACGAGCGACCGCGACCAGAAAACGCGCGACGCCAACCTGCAATTCGCCGAAAGCCTGGGCGCGACGACAATCCGGCTGAAAGGGACGGACGTGGCCCGTGAAGTGGCGAATTTTGCGCGGGAACGGCACATCACGCAGGTGATTTTCGGCCGGACGGCGGTGGATGGATGGAAAAAAGTGCTGTACATGCGAAATATCAGCCGGCTGCTGCACGAGGCGCCGGCCGTGGACGTCCACATCGTGACGCAGGAACCTGACTGAAATTCCCGGGCAAAAAAGAGCGGCGGCGAGTTGCCCTCGCCGCCGTTCGCATCTGCAAAGCGAATTCGCCTACCTTACTGCGTGCAGCCGGTTAGTTGTGGCGGCTGGCCAGTCGACAGGCTAGTGGCCCCGCCAGCCGCGACAGTGCTCGTCGGGCTGCTGAATGTGGCAACGGTGCCGCTGCTTCCCGTGCACGTCGCTTCCACTTTGTACGTCCCTCCTGTCCCCGTCGGTGCGGTCCAGGAAATATTTCCCGCCGAGAATGTGCCGACAAGCGGGTTGCTGGCAGGGAGAACGAGCGAGAAGACGGGAGCAGTCGTCGTGCAGGCACCGGACGTGCAGGGCACCGTCAGCTGCGACTCCTCTGGGTTCGAGCCGGTGAGAAGCGGCACGGCAAATTCCAGGCTGCCGGTCGCCTGTTGCAAGGCGTAGACGTTGGCGGTGATCGAGGTCGCTGTGCTAGTGGCGGTCACGAGACCGGAGAGCGTGCCTGCCGTGCTTGGCGTGCCGGTTTCCGCCATGAGCGGTACGGCGACCTGCGTGCCGTTCGGAACGCCCGTTACAATCGTCGCGTTATAGCTGGGAGCGCTGGCGCTGCCGGCGCTGGCGACAACGTCGAAGGGTCCTGTTGGCAGCGGACAGAAATCGAAATTGCCGTTGGAATCGGTCGTCGTGAGCCAGTTGGTGATCAAATCCACGTTTGTGCCGCCGTCGGTCGGGTTTGTGTTCGGGTCGAGTTCGAGCGCGATATTCGCGCCGCTGATTGGGCTGCCATTTGTGACCGTCGTGCCCGAAATCGTGCCTGAAAGCACCTGGCCGCTGATCCCGGTCAGGTTGGCGCTGGCACCCTGGCTCGAATTGCCGGATTGATAGGCGACCAGCACCGGGTCCAAGCGATACTGGCCATTGCCTTCCGCCACGATCGAGCGGTCGGAAGCGAAGTCAATGTTGATATCCACGCTTTGGCCGTTGGCGACGTGGATCGGGCCACCCATCACCTGCCCCGGGGGAATTTTCAAGCCTGTCTGCGCTTCGCTGGAGAGATCGAGCGCGGTGGTCACGGCACTCGTGCCACTGCCCGTAACAACACAATTCCACGCGTTGACGCTGGCGCATTGATTGGAGGTGGGTTCGCCGCTCGGAGAATTCAGATTCACGTTGTTTGCGTTATTGGCCACCAGCATCAGCCGAATCTGCTGGTAATCGCCGGCCGGAAGGCTCTGCGTGGAACCGAGCTGGGCGAGCAGGCACTGCCCTTGCGCCGGCAGATTCATCAGATCCACTTGAACCGCCTGGATGGGGCTGCTGCTCGGATCGAGCGAGGAAACCAGGGACTGCCAACCGGTGTCGGATGTACCGCTGATATTGGCGCTCACGTCGTCAATCGTGACCCAGACGTGGCTGAAATCGGTGTTGGACGGCGGGTCGCTGACACTAACGTAAGCCGAGCCCATGCCCGGCGTGTTGGAAGTGCCACCGCAACGAATCAGAACGAAGGTACCAACAAAAAGCAGGGCGAACATGCCGAGCGTCGCGACGCCCTTGCGCCAGTTACGTCCTTCCATGGAGATTCACCTCGCGAAAAATTTCGCCTTAAGGAAAATCAATTTCAAAGAAGCCCGGGGCCACGCTCGAAGCCCGGCCACGTGAGCCCCTCCCACGTACTCCCACTAGGAGTACTGGAGTTTAAACAGAGGTTGCCCTTTCGATAAGGGGAATCAGGGGCCGCGACCAATCGAAAGAGTTAATCCCTTGGCGCGACGCGGGCAGAAGCACAACGGGAGAGTTCTAGAACCGCTCTTCGGGCAACGGAGCAAGCGCAGTTTCGACGTGAACAAAGAACGAACGGCAAGCGCCGACGCGGGATCGCCGCCGTTTCCGCCGGCCAGGCGCAGCGTTACGGGTAAAACACGGACACACCCGCACCGACTGTGGAATGTAAACCCGGACGAAGGAGAACTTCCTGCCTACTGTCCAGAAAAGCCGGCGTTACGGTAGGAGCCGTTGGTTTCCGTGGCGGACGTGCGCTTGGAGCGCAGCCAACCGAAGACACCACCGGCAACGAGCAACACCACAATCACCGCGAGGAACGCCATGTTTTCGTACACTCCCGAAATGGAGTTTTATCCTGCGCGAACGCCGCGCCACCGGAGAAAACGCGAGGACCCCGGACGAACAGCGGGTTCGGAAACGAGCCCGGGGTTAGGATCCTGAGGGAAGTCCAAGCCCCACTGACCCGCAAAAAATTCTAGAGGCGCGTTCCGAGCTTGTCAACGCAAGAAATGCGCGGGCGAGGAGTAACGTAAGGTTCCTTAGGAACTAGAACCTTCCGGCGGATGCCGCAGGCTTCTCAGCGGCGGCTTTCGCGCAGCAACTGGGCCAAATACTGCTTCCAGACTGCCGGGCGGCTGTGGGTGATGTGGCCGCGGGTCTGGCTGGTGATCGGCAGAAGAACGAAGTGGCCGCGCTTCACTTTGCGGATTTCGCGTTGTGCGATGCCGAGCTCGGGCGGATTCACCTGATCGTCGGCGGAATTGATGGCCATCACCCAGGCGCGGATTTCGCCCAGGCGCGGCTCCGGGTCGTAGTGGCGCGAAGAATTCCATTGATAGAGCATGTCGTCGGCGTCGACGTGAGCCAGTTCGTTTTTCATGAACTGGCGGGCGAAGCGCGCGGCGGCCTGGCGACTGGGATAGAGCTGTTGTTCGTGGAGCGGACTGCTGATGAGGAAAAAGAGCAAGCCGAGCGCGCCGCGCAGGCCGCTTTCGGGTTCCTTCGTATAGTTGCCATTGTCCCAGGCGGGATCGCTGCGGATATCGTCCATGATCATCTGGCGGACGATCCAGTTGCGGCCGGCGATGGGAACCGGCAGGCACGCGAGCGGCAGCGCCGCGTCCATGAAACCCTGATAATCCTCGGCCCACATCCAGGTGTGCATGCAGCCCATTGAAGTGCCGCCCACCAGGCGAAGATGGTTCACGCCGAGGCCGCGCGTCACGAGCAGATGCTCGGCGCGGACCATATCGGCGTAGTCGTAGCGGGGAAAATTCATGCGCAGACGGTCGCTCGGCTTGCTGGACTCGCCGTGGCCGATATCGTCGGGAAGGATGATGAAATAACGGCGGGCGTCGAGCAGCTCGCCCGGGCCGAAAAGCACGCCGGCGAATTGCGGAATCAGAAACTGGCGGCCGGAACCGCCGGTGCCGTGGAGAAAGAGCACCGCGTTGGTCACCTGGCCCGAGGAATCGCGGCGCGGACGACCGAGAGTGGTGTAGTGGAGACGCAGGCTCGGGAGGGTCTGGCCGTTGTGAAAACGGAAATCCTTGACCGCGTAATTGCCTTCGGATGGATGGAGGGCGGCGGCAATTTTTGCGTAGCGGCGCGCGGCATTCGCCTGCCTGCCGCCGGCATGCGCCGCGTACACAGCCCCGAAGAGAACGGCACAGGCCGTCAAAACAGCGATGGAGATCCGGTGCATTTCGCTTCCCCCCTCGACCGACGGCGGCGACTCTAACACGAAAGCGGCCGGCGGTGGGAAGCGAACCTTCGGGAACCGCGCCGAGGGAAGAAAACCGAGCAAAGGCCGATCAAAAAAAACGCCCCACTTCCGGCGATGCCGGAAGCGGGGCGTAAAACAAAAAAACCGAGACTTTGGAAGGTCTCAGTTTAGTGTTTCTTGGCCATCTTTTTGCCCATCTTCTTGCCCTTGGCTGAGCCCTTTTTCTTGGCCAGCTTCTTGCCCTTCTTCGCATTCTTCTTGCTGTGTTTCGAAGCAAGAGCCGCTACCGTGTTGGGCTGAGCGACGGTCATCGGAGTCCGGGCGAAGCCGGCCACCGGCGCGACCATCAACAGAGCCGCGAGTACACCAATCAAGCGCAAACGCATGGTTATTTCCCCTCCGGCAAAGATACAAACTGGGACATCGTACCATGGGACGCAGGGCAAGGGGATAGGGTTGTACGGGCTTCAGAGGAGTTCGCCACGGCTTTCCGACACCGGGACCTTCCCTGCCCCATTCTCGGGTGCTTGGTAAGGAAAAAAGCCGGCCCGGCGGACTGGCCGCCGGGCCGGGATGGAAAGACACGGTCTGGACCCGTTCTAGAACTGGTAGCGCAGAGCGAACTGCATGATACGCGGATCGGTCAGCAACCGGGTGTAATTGCCGAAGGTTGCCGTGCCCAGGTCCAGTTCGTTATTCACGCTGACGACGTCGAAGCGCTTCAGGTTCATTACGTTGAAGACGTTCCAACTGAACTGCAGCGTGTTGCTTTCGGCGAAGGGCATATGCCAGGTTTTGGCCAAACCCATGTCCAGACCGGCATAGCCATCGCCACGGATGGCATTGCGAACGCCCGAGGTGCCGGGAAGCGCGTAGGTGAATCCGTTGTAGGCCTGGCAAGGATTCACGAACATGTTGAAGCCGCCGTTCTGGACGCAGGTGCTCGAGTTGGTGGACGGAAAACTGGTTCTTCCCGTCTGGATTGGCTGACCGGTCAGCAACGCGTTTCCGCTCAGTTCCCAGTCGGTGGACCAGTTAAAGCCGGAGCTGGCGTTGGTCGGGAAGCCGGAGGTCCAGCGGCCGATACCCGAAAGCTGCCAGCCACCGATGACCGCGTCCAGCCCGCGGCCGACATTGCGGCCGAATTCCTGGCCACGGCCGAAAGGAAGTTGCCAGACCCAGTTGAAATTGATCTGGTGGCGGAGGTCGAAATCGCTGGGACCATAGAGCTGGTATGGCATCCAGGCGTTAATGACGGCGCTGAGCCCGGCACCAATGCCGCCCTGGCCCACGCTTTCGGCGTCCGAGCCGATATCGAGCGACTTCGAGTAGGTGTAATTGAAGTCGAAGAGAAGGCCGTGGGACATGTGCTTGGTCAGCGTGACCTGCAAGGCGTTGTAGTTCGAAAAACCGACCGAGCGCCAGCCGTAGAGCGAGGAATACTGCTGGTTGTAGAAGGCGTAAGGGCCGAGGTTGGTGTAGTAGAAATTCGCTGGCGCTCCATTGGAATACTGCGTGCCGGGAATTCCGTACAGGTCTAGGTAGAAGAGGCCGGTGGTCTCGTTGTAGAGGGTGCACTGGTACAGCTCATACGCGGCCTGAAGCGCGCTCGACGTGGGGGTTGGGGGAGTGCCTGGAATGCTGCCGTCGCAGCCGAAGCCACTAATCGGGTCGTTCACATCGTATTGGTCGCCGGGAGCAAGCGGTGCGATCATGTCGGTCCAATACTGTGCCGTCGGGCCAACCATAGAAGCGGTGATGGTAGTCGTGTAGGGGTTGACGCCCTTCCTAGCCAGTTGGGAAAGGGCCTGGGCCGCCTGGAAATAGGTGATCCCAGTGGACGGATCAGTCAGGTTGTAGGGCGTTGCCATGTCTTCCTGGACGAGCAAGCGGTGAGCCAGCGAGCCGACGTAGGACAAGCTGAGCGCCATATTGCCCGGCAACTGGCGATCGACCGAAAGGTCGAGCGCGTAGGAATAGGGCGTGCGGATGCCGCTGTCCAGACCGTAGGCGATGGCAAAGCTGGCCGGGCCGGAGGTGGGGAAGGTTTCCGGGAACTGCGCCGGAGGAGGCGTGGCATAAATCTGCACACCATTATTGTCGGTGGTGGGAACCACGTTCATGCTGGTGAGGCGCGGCGAGGAAGAGACCGTCTCAAACCCGGCGGCGTTGCTGAGCGTGGTCGCCAGGCCGAAGGCGCCGTTCTGGTCGAAGGCGAGCGCGAGCGCCGGGCCGAAGTGGTCGTAATACATGCCGAAGCCGGCGCGGATCACCGTCTTATCGCCATTGCCGAAAATGCGTTCGAGGAAACCGCCGCGCGGGCGAGGCGTCCAGGCAATGCCCACGCGAGGAGCGAAATTGCGCGTCTGCCACGGATAGTAGCCGGGTGTGCCGTAGAAGGGTCCGGCTTGCGTGTAGGAGATGAGCGGGTCGCCGCTTGAGGGCAGTCCCTGCATCGCCCGGACGTTCCGTTCGTTCATCCACTGGCCCAGCGGGAAGGTCGGCGCAACTTCCTGGCCGTTGGTTTCCCCGATCGGGCCCATGAGCGACCAACGGATGCCGTAGGTGATGGTGACGTTGGAAAGAGCCTGCCAGGTGTCTTGCCAGTAGAGGTCGTAATCGTCCATCGCGTAGTTGCGCGGCACGGCGGCGCCCTGCGCGAACGGCGTGCCGGTGCCATTGGGATTCAGATGGTAGTTGTAGGTCGCGTCGACTTCCGTGACCATCCCCATCAAGCCAACGAGCGGGAAATCGTAACCGTTCACGAACGATGAGACGGGGTTGGGGCAATTGGGATTTGATTGCGGGCAGTTGCCATCGGCGACGGCCGGAAAATTCCCGTAGGTGGGATCCAGCGGACCGCCGGAGCCGGCGATGTGCGTTGGGGTCATGTAGTCGCCGTTCGTGATGCCGTCGCTATACGAATTGCCATCGCTGATGCTGCCGCGGCGAATCAGGTCCACGTTGAGTCCAAAGGACATGCTGTGCGAACCATGCGTCCAGCTGACGTTGTCGACGATGTTGTAATCGGGCACGGTGAAATAGTTGCTGCGGTTGACGCCTTGGCTGAGTTCGCGGATGAAGATCCAGGGCTGCGTGCTGTTGCCGCTGATCCCGACGCTCTGGTACGTGTAGCCGAAGCGCAAGCTATTGACCCAATGGGGCCCGAAAATGCCGGTGTAGCCGGCGACGAAGCCCTTGTTCAGGTCCTTCTCTGCGCTTTGCGGAATTCCTCCGAGGATGTAGCCAGAGGGCAGGAAGGGCGCGTTGTTGAGCGTGTCGTCTTCGCCGCTGCCGCGGATAAACAGGGTGTGATCGCCATTCTGCGTGAGTTTGTAGTCCAAGCGGCCGATCAACCAGTTGTAATGGCGGCTTTCCGGCGCGGCCCAGCGAAAGCCCTGGAAATTCAAACCGTCGCCGACGCTCAAATCGTTCGGCACGGGGTATTCGTTGAAATACTTGAGAACGGCAGGATCGGGACCGAGGTTGAGCGGGTCGATGCTCTTAAGATTGCTGGCGTTCAGCGCATAGGTGCCGGGAGCCACGGTGTACATATTGCCGCTTAGACCCTGCACGGATCCGCCGGGGCATTGGCTGGGGTCCTGGCAGTAGTACTGGAGGATGCCATCGCGCAGCGCCATGGAAGGAACCGTGGCCGGCGTCCCGCTCGCCGATTGCGCGACGCGGCGGCCTTCGTAGTTGAAGAAGAAAAAGAAGCGGTTTTTCATGATCGGGCCGCCGATCGTCCCGCCGAAGATGTTGCGGACCAGATGGAGCGGGACGTTCGGCAGGCCGGAGTTGGCTTCGGAGGTCTTGTTGAAGAAGTCGTTGGCTTCGCCGATGCCGGAGCGGTTGTATTCGTAGAGCGAACCGTGGAACTGGTTCGTGCCGCTTTTGGTGACGAGCTCGATCTGGCCGCCGGAGGAGCGGCCTTCCTTGGCGCCGTAATTGGAGGTGGTGACGCGGAATTCCTCGACCGAATCGGTGGTGACGGGAAGGACGGTTGTGAACGGCTGGCCGCTGAACTGATCGTTGACGTCAACGCCATCGAGCGTGATGTTGTTCTGGTCGCTGCGCTCGCCGTTTACCGAGCCGCTTCGCGTGTCGTACTGGTAGAGGTCGGTGCGCGGGCTGGTGTAGACGACGCCGGGCTGCAAGGTAAGAAGATTGGGAATGTTGCGCTTGTTCAGCGGGAGCTGCTCGATCTGCTGGGAACCCATCGTTTCGCCGATGCTGGCGTTGGTGGTGTTGAGGAGCGGGGCTTCGCCGCTCACCGAAACCACCTGGCTGACGGTGCCGACTTTCATGGGGATATTGAGCGTGGCCGGCAGCGCCACGCGGAAAATCAGGCCGGTATGCACGTACCTTTGGAAGCCGGGAGCTTCAATGGAAATCGTGTAAGTGCCGGGAAGCAGTTGCGGGAAGACGTACGTGCCGTTAGCGGCCGTGGTCGTTCCGCGGGTGTAGCCCGTTGCCGGGTTCTCGAGGGTAACTTTTGCGCCGGGAATGGCAGCGCCGGAAGGATCGGTCACCGAACCGCGAAGAGAGGTGGTTGCCTGTCCCCAGGCCGCGACCGCCCAAAAGAAAAATGCAAACACCAATACCGCACCAGGAATAAATCGATTGCGCCCCACAATCCACCTCCTGGAATTTCCACCCCGCCGGGGATGAGAAGCGCGTGCCCGTGCGTTCCCCAGGAATACACCCAGCGATGAATCTACAGAAATCTAGTAGACCTTATTAGGCAATGTCAAGGATGGTTTGTCAGGAGCTCCGGGGCGTCTGGTGCTGCGGGGCGCGAAAACCAGCATCGCTCAGGCGCCGGCGTGGTGTTTCGATCCGAAAGCGAGGCTTGCGACGAAAAGCAGCGCGGCGACGATGACGATCGTCGGGCCGAGGCCAATCGAAGGAAACAGATGGCGGCTCAGGAAATATCCCACCAGGACGGCCAGCACGCTGGCCGCGGAAGAGGCCAAGAGAAATCGCCAAAGGCTATTGGCGAATCGCCGACCGATCGCCGCGGGCAAAATCACGAGAGCGCTGGCAAGCAGAGCGCCCATGAACTGCAATCCGACCAGGATGGTGAGGCTGAAAATCAAGAGGAAATAGAGTTCGAGACGGCTGAGGCTGACGCCGACCGACGAGGCAAGTTCGGGAGAAAGCAGGCTGAGGACGAGGGCGTCGCGGAAGCGAAAGAGGAACAGAACGATGGCGATGACCGCGGCGGCGCCGAGCAGGAAACTCGTAAGGGAAAGCGGCTCGAATTTCCCGAAGAGCGCCTCGAGGAGATCCTCGCGCGGGGTGACGAGCGCGCCCAGCGCCAGGCCCGTGGCGAAAACCACGCCGATCGTGACGTCGGCGGCGAGGCCGGTGCGCTGCTCGAGGTGCCAGACGAGCAGCGTGCCGAGGAGGAGCGACGCCGCGCCACCCACGAGCGGATTCACGTGGACCAAGAGAGCGAGGCCGAGACCCGGCAGGGCTAGATGAGAGAGGACGTCGCTGGCCAGGAGCATCCGCTTGCTGAGCGCGAAGCTGCCAACCAGCCCCGCAGCCACGGCAAACAACAGCGCGAGTGCGAGCGCGTAAAATTCGCCCGCCGTCATCTTCTTCCGTACTCCTCGTGATGGGCGTAGAACTTGGCGGGAGCGCCGTAAAGGGCTTCGAGGGCCTCGGGCGTGAGGATTTCCTTGGGAGGTCCCGAGCAGGTGAGCCCGCGGCTGAGGCAAAGGACGGTGGTGGCGTAGCGGAAAACCACGCTGAGATCGTGGGAAACCAGAATGACGGTCATCGAGCGCTCGGTTTGCAGGCGGTGAAGCAGGTCGTAGACGCGCTCTTCGGAAAGTTCGTCGAGGCTGGCCGTCGGCTCGTCGAACAGCAGAGCGTTCGGCTGGCCGAGCAGAGCGAATGCGATCAGCAGTTTCTGAAACTGGCCTCCGGAAAGAATGCCCACAGCGGAATCCAGCAACTCGTCGCCGAGGCCGGCCGTTTGCGCGGCTTTCGCGACCTCGCCATGGCCCAGGCGCAGGATGCGCGCTTTGGCTTCGAGCGCTTCACGCACGCGCAACGGCAAGCCGCGATCGGGCGCGATTTTCTGCGGAACGTAGCCGACTTGCGTGCCGGGCGCCCAGGCAATGGTTCCGGTGGAGGGTACCAGGCGCAGGAGCGACTTCAGCAAAACCGTTTTGCCCGAGCCGTTGGGACCGATGACCGCCATCACTTCACCGGCGTTCAGATCGAAGCTGAGATTTTCGAGCACGGTGCGATCGCCGAAGCGCACGGTGAGATTCCGCACGTGGAGCAGTGTCGCCATTCCAAAATTCCCGCTGATTCCCTTCCCTATGCCGCTTGGCCCAGAAGCAGGCCGCCTGATGGCTTTCGACCACAGCCCGCCGTGAGGCCGAACACGCCCCGGCGGCCGGTTTTTCATCCTACCACGGCACTGAGGGCGAAATGCTGCCCGGCGCGGAGCGGGGCAAGAAGCCGCTTGGCGGAGGGTTGGGCCGGGCGTGACCGGGGTCATACGCCGCAGGGGGCTTGCGCCAGTTGGCGCAACAGCCGGCTGCATCAACCCGGCGCGGAAGCAACAGCGCCGGGGTTCAGAACGGGAAGGTTTGTAAGCGTCTGGACTCGCAATGATTACGGCGAGAACGAACGAAAGGCGGTTCTGGCGAATGGCTTGCTGGTCTATGGGCAAGAGAGTTTCTCGCGAGCTTTGCCTCGCGAGGAAGGCTGGGAGCGTAAGCCCAGCCAGACAATCATTCCACCGAAAGAACAAAAGAGAGGGAAAAAGCCATGCGCTGTGAGAATAGCCGCAAAGTTTTGCTGGCAGCCGCCGCTTTGCTATTCGCTTCGCCCGTCGTTTTCGCCCAAGGGCAAGGCCAGGGCGGTCCCGGTGGCCAGGGACGTCAACGGCCTACAACGACCCAGCAGCAACAGCAAAGGCAGACGGGGACAGCCAGCGGAACGCAAGAACGTCAGCGGATTCGCGCGACCGATCGCCAGCGCGACCAACTGCGCACCTGCACACAAACCGCAGACCGCATTCGCCAACAGGCGCGGGATATGGACCGGCAGGCGAAATCGGGATCATTCAACGCCGACCGGGCGCGCCAGCAGCGCGACCAACTGCGGGAACAGGTCCGCACGATGGAAGAACAACACCAGCAACTGATGAACGGCATGAGCGAAGATCAGAAAACAGCCCTGCGCACGCGCACCGAGGAGATGAACAGAATCCACGAGCGCGTGAACGCGCAACTCGGCCGGCTGGACGAGGAACTGGGCAAGCCCGAGCCGAATCGGAAGCAGGTGGCGGAGACAGCGCAGCGGATTTCCCGCGACATGAATCAGTGGCGCGAACAGTATCGCAAGATGGAAACGGAGATGAGCGTCCAACCCTGACGCAGGCGCAGCCACACCGCAAGTGACTCGGTCCGTACGGAAACAAAAGCCACCCCGTGGGCCGCGCCGACCTGCTGGCGGGTAGCCGGCGCGGCCGCGTCGCGGCAACTCTCAAACGGCTACAATCGGGCCAGACAACGCTTCGCGCACGTCACCGGTCCCGATCCGAGCAAATCGCATTGAACGACGTCGCTGGTGCGAAGCGTCCCAAAGCCTGCCTCGCTCCGCAAGGCCATAATATGCGTCGGAATGTGTTGCTCGGGGCAAAAGACGGCGACACGCGCCCGGCCCGGTCCCCATCTCCAGATCGTGAAGGCGGCAACCGCCCAGGCAATCACGACAACAAAACCGGCGAGCCAAACCCAGTTGCTCATGACCGGTCCTCCTCGCATCCGCTAAGCATATTTTCCCGCAAAATGGGCATTCCGGGTAGAGTTTCTCGGCTGGCGGGGGGAAAGCGGCGCTTGGGCTCCGGCAGGCGCGGGCCGGCCCTTGACATTCGCTGCGAGCGCCCCTAGTCTCCAGGCCAGGTCCGCGGGACACGCGTCCCGATCCGCAAAAGTTCACGAGGAGGGAGAAATGGCCGGAGGATTCAGGCAATTTCTGCTGAGGGGAAACGTGGTGGATATGGCGGTGGGCGTGGTGATCGGCGCGGCGTTCGCGACGGTGGTGAGCGGGTTCACGAAGGACCTGCTGACGCCGTTCATCGCGGCGATCTTCAAGCAGCCGGATTTTTCCCAGTTTTCGTTCACGATCAACAACAGCAAATTCCTCTACGGCGATTTCGTCAATGCGATCATTTCGTTTCTGATCGTCGCGGCGGTGGTCTATTACTTCGTGGTGGTGCCGATGAACGCGCTGGTGGCACGCTCCAGGAAGGAACCGCCAGCCGATCCAACGACGCGGCAGTGCCCGGAAT
This sequence comes from Acidobacteriota bacterium, assembly GCA_021818865.1. Classification (GTDB taxonomy): domain Bacteria; phylum Acidobacteriota; class Terriglobia; order Acidiferrales; family UBA7541; genus JAKASX01. The sequence goes on along the minus strand of JAKASX010000015.1, from coordinate 23,415 downwards.
GCCTGAGCGAAATTCCGATCGCGGCGAAGCGCTGCGCGCATTGCACGTCGGCGATCGCGTAGCGGCGGAACTCATGCGCGGGGCCGCGCGAAAGTCGGGGCGGCGGGCGCGGCCACGCGTGGCGATCAGTCTTTCCGCACCACCCACTTGATGCCGATATTCAGAATGCTGAGCAACAGCGCGCCCCAGAAGGCGGCCCAGAATCCCTGCACGTAAAAGCCGGGAACGAAAAACGAAGCGAGCTCGAGCAGGGCGGCGTTGATGAGCAGCAGCAGAAGGCCGAAGGACAGGACGATCAACGGGAAGGTGATGACCTTGAGCACCAGCCCGAGCGTGGCGTTCGCGAGGCCGATCACCAGCGCCGCGAAAAGCGCGGTGAGGAAACCGCGCACGGCGATGCCCGGCACGACGTGCGCAACGAGCAGCACCGCAAGCGCCGAAAGAACCCATCGCGCAACCAGCCGGCCCATTCTTCCCTCCGGCAGCCCTTCGAGACCCCGCTCCGGCTACTGCCTCAGCCCGCCGGCGACGTCCGCACTCGCCTTTTGCAGCGCCTGTTGCACTTTGCTGTGCTTGCGGCCGTAGGCGAAGTAAACCACAAGGCCGATCGCCAGCCAGATCAGGAACGCCACCTTCGTGAGCGTGTGCAGGAACAGGATCAGCCCGAGCGCGATCACCATTCCCATGATCGGCACGAAAGGCACGAGCGGCGTTTTGAAGGGCCGCTTCAGGTTTGGCTCGCGCACCCTCATGACCCACACGCCGCCGCAGACGATCACGAAGGCGGTCAGCGTGCCGATATTGGTCAGCTCGGCCAGGCGCGAAACGGCAAACGACGCGCCTAGAATCGCGACCACCGTGCCCACCAGAACGGTGGAAATGTAGGGCGTGCGGAAACGATCGTGGATTTTCGAGGCCCACTTCCAGAGCAGGCCGTCGTGCGACATCGTGAAGAAAATCCGCGACTGGCCGAGGAGCATGACGAGCATCGTCGAGGTCAATCCGCCGATGGCGCCGATCTTCACCAGAACGCTCCCCCACACCACGCCCGTGCGGTCGACGCCTAGGGCGACGGGATCGGGAACGTTCAACTGGCTGTAAGGCATCAGACCGGTGAGCAGCCATCCGACCAGGATGTAGAGAACCGTGCAAACGAGCAACGAACCGAGAATGCCGATGGGCATGTCGCGCTGCGGCTTTTTGGCCTCCTGCGCCGCGGTGGAAACGGCATCGAAGCCGATGTACGCGAAGAAGATGAACGCGGCGCCGCGGAACACGCCCCTCCAGCCGAAGGGCAGGAACGGATGCCAGTTTTGAATCGCGACCTGCCAATGGGACTTCGAGAGGAAAATCGCCGCGAGGCCGATGAAGACCAGCAGCACGGAAACCTTGATCACGACGATTGCCGTGTTGACGTTGGCCGATTCCTGAATGCCGATCACGAGGACGGCCGTCACCAGCATAATTCCGACGAATGCGACCGCGTTGAAATGCGCGATGACATGGGGAAGCGTGGCGGCGATGGCTTGCACCTTTGCCGGCAGGCTGCTGAGCGGCTGCCAGTGGTTCTGATACTGGACCATTTCCGTGCCGGGCGACGCGGTCCAGGCGGGCGGCAGGGAGATGCCGAAATCCTGCAGGAAACTGTTTACGTAGCCGGACCAGCCGACGGCGACGGTGGCGGCGCCAAAGGCGTATTCGAGAATCAGCGCCCAGCCAATGATCCACGCGACAATTTCGCCCAGCGCGGTGTAGCCGTAGCTATAGGCGCTGCCGGCGATCGGAATCAGCGCGGCGAATTCGGCGTAGCAGAGGCCGGCGAAGGCGCTGGCGACTGCGGCGACCACGAACGAGAGCACGACCGCGGGGCCAGCGTAGAGCGCGGCGGCCGGGCCGGTGAGCACGAAAATGCCGGTGCCGATGATCGCGCCGATGCCGAGCGTGATCAGGTTGAACGGGCCGAGGGCGCGCTTCAGGCCGCTGCTTTCCCCCTCGGATTCCTTCAGCAGGTCTTTCAGTTCTTTTCTCGCGAAAAGGTTCATGCCCATCGCAGGTCTCTCATCGGAAGCGGTGTCCCTCCTCCGAACGATTCGCATTGCGGAACCGGGGTCCAGTTGCGAAAATGGCCGATTCCGCTTGTGCTGCCGCCGACGGCCTGTATATCTTAGCCATCGAGCGGCAGCAAGCGTAGCGAGGTTTCGGAAGCGTGTCCACCACCTTCTTTGAAAAAACGACGACCGAGGTCCGGTACGATTGGACCCGAGGGGAAATTCGCGCCATTTACCGGCAGCCCCTGCTGGACCTGCTCCACCGTGCGCAGGAAACGCACCGGGCCCACCACCCGCCCAATCGCATCCAGACCTGCTGGCTGGTTTCGATCAAGACCGGTGCGTGCCCGGAGGATTGCGGCTATTGCCCGCAGAGCGCGCACTACAAGACTGGCCTGGCGCGGCAGGAACTGATGGACCCTCGGGAAACGGTCGCGCAGGCACGCCGGGCGAAGGAAAATGGGGCCACGCGATTCTGCATGGGAGCGGCGTGGCGGCAGGCGCCCGAGGGCCGCGAGTTCGAAGCGGTGCTCGAAATGGTGCGCGGCGTGGCCGCGCTTGACATGGAAGTCTGCTGCACGCTGGGCATGCTGACGGAAAGCCAGGCGCAACGGCTGAAGGAAGCGGGCCTCGCGGCCTACAACCACAACCTCGATACCTCGCCAGAGTTTTACGGCAACATCATCAGCACCCGCGTTTACGAGGACCGGCTGCGGACGCTCGCCGCGGTGCGGCGCGCCGGTATTACCGTCTGCTCGGGCGGGATTCTGGGCATGGGCGAATCGGAAGAGGATCGGATTGGGCTGCTCGAGCAGCTCGCCACGTTGCACCCGCATCCGGAAAGCGTGCCGGTGAATATGCTGGTGCGCGTCGAAGGCACGGCGCTTGCAGCTCAGCCGCCGCTCGATCCGCTGGTGATGGTGCGCACCATCGCGACGGCGCGCATCCTGATGCCGCGCTCGATGGTTCGCCTGGCCGCCGGGCGCAAGCAGATGACGCGCGAGGCGGCCACGCTTTGTTTCCTGGCCGGGGCAAATTCGATTTTTGTCGGCGAGCGGCTGCTGACGACGCCGAATCCGCTGCCCGACGAAGACCAACTGCTCTTCCGCGACCTGGGCCTCGAACCGCTCGAAGGGCCGACGGTGCGCTGCGCCGATGGCTCCGAGCCGGCCGCGGAACATGGCGAATAGCGAAAACCCGCTGCGGGAGCGGATCGCCCGCGAGCTTCGGGAACGGCGCGAAAACGGGCTGTTCCGCACGCTCGAACAGCCACGGGGAATATCACTTTTTTCGAACGACTACCTGGGGCTTGCTTCCGATCCCAGGCTGCGCGAGGAAACGATTCGCGCGATTCGCGAATCGGGCCGCGTGGGTTCGGGCGGCTCGCGTTTGCTCGGCGGAAACTCCGAGGATTGGGAACGCGCCGAAGCGGAATTCGCCGCGTTCGCCGGAACGGAAGCGGCCATCTATTTTTCCTCGGGCTACGCGGCCAATCTCGGCTTGCTTGCCGCCGTGGCGCGGCCCGGCGACGTTGTTTTCTCCGACAGTTTGAATCACGCCAGCCTGATCGACGGCATCCGGCTTTCCGGTGTGCGAAAAATCATCTATCCGCATGGGGATTTCGTGCGGCTCGAAGCGGAACTCGAACGCCACGGCGACGAACGCGGCGCGAAATTCATCGTCACGGAAACTCTGTTCAGCATGGAAGGCGATTTCGCGCCGGTCGGCGACCTCGCCTCACTGGCGCGCCGCTATGGCGCCGAACTCATCGTGGATGAAGCACACGCGGTGGGCGTTTTTGGCCCCGAAGGCCGCGGGCTGGCTGCCGCTGCGGCGGTCGAGAACGAAGCGCTGGCCGTCGTACACACCTGCGGGAAAGCGCTCGGGAGCGCCGGCGCATTCGTCTGCTCGAATCGCGTATTGAAAGAATATCTGGTGAATCGCGCACGCACGTTCGTTTTCAGCACCGCGGCTCCGCCGTATCTGGCGCATCAGATTCGCGCGGCGGTGCGGCTCGCGCGGGGCATGGACGCGGAACGCGCGCGGCTGGCCGAATTGGCGCGAGTGCTGCGAGAAGGTTTGCGCGGCGAGGGATTTGACGTTGGCGCCGGCGCTTCGCAGATCGTTCCTTTGTTCGCGGGAACGAATGAGCGCGCGCTGAGCTGGGCGGAAAGTTTGCAGGAAGAAGGTTTCGCCGTTCGCGCGATCCGGCCGCCGACCGTTCCCGAAGGCACAGCGCGGCTGCGATTTTCCCTCACCGCCGCGCTCACGCGGGATCAGATTGAGCATCTCATCGCGGCTTGCGTGAACGCACGCCGGCGCGCGAGCACAGGGTCCGCGTGCTCTGCGGCAAGCGGCGGGTAAGCCCGTTTCGGAATTTTGCGGTCTGCTGGGGTACTACTGCGGCGAACTGGCGAGCGCGCAAATTGCCTTGCAAGCTCTTTCCTCTCAATCCGGTTCTAGTGGTACAGGAGCTTCCCTGTCGATGCGACGTTGACGAATGAGGATATTTTGTGAAAGAAATACAGTACAGAAACCTTCATTACCTTTCCATGTAAGTCTTGACGACAGAACAACTTAGTGGAAGACTCTCGTGTCAGATCCGCGTGCGGGGAACGCAGCACGAGCTGCTGGCAACGCGGGACGCTCAAGGGGGAAATCCACATGACAACCCAAGGTGAGGTGCCGAAAAAGCAAGGCAGATTTTTTTCGAATTCGCTGGTGTCGTTGAACGCAGGAACGGGCTGGGCAGCGGCTGCGCCCTCCTCGGAAGCAGGGGGAGCGAATTCGACCACGGAGCCTACGGGCGGGAACGAACCCGCTCCTCGCTATCTGACCACGAGCGGAATTTTTGAAAGACCACCCCGGCCGCCGGCATGGAAAGTCGAGGACCTTCTTGCGGCTTCGCCGGCTCCAGCGCGACAACCGTCGGAACTGGTGACTCAGTTCCGGTCGGCGCTGGTCCAGTCGCAAAACGAAACCGTCGAGCCGCGAAAAAGCAGGAAAGGAATCTTTGCGCTCGCCGTTCTGGGCATTCTGCTCGCGGCTACGGCCGGAGCCATCTACTTGAACCATCCGAAACGGTCAGCGGTCGAGTTTCAGACGGCGAAAACCTGGGTGGCGAAGCGATGGACCGCGGGGCTCCAGGACATTTCCAGCGTTTTCCATTCGCAGAAGGCCAGCCGGAATGCCGACGAATCGAATGGCCGACGTGGTTTGAGCCCGTTTTTCCGAGGGCGGCAATCAGCGAGCCTTGGCATACCGGCGGTGCCGGCGAGCCTGTGGGAAACGCGGCCGGACGAAAACACCGCTCACTTTAATCTCTACGTCACCGATACCTTCGGCCGTCGCTGGGTCCTCACGCCGACGGGGCAGGAATTCGGCCCGACGGATCACCTCGGCGCGGACCTTAGATAGGTCGAGCTCCGAACCGCAAGCCCGCAGATCCAAGGCGCCCTATCGCGCTGATGCAGAGAGGTATGGGTCCGGCAGGTGCAGCTTCCTGCTCCGAAATCTCTTCCGCTGCCCCGCGTAGCGGAGTAGCCCAATCCCACCGCGCAGGTAACATAGAATGCCTATGTGCGGAGCGGTCTCCGCATTCTGTGGTGGCCAACTCGGCAGGGGCAAGGTGGGAGCCAGGATGGAAGGATTTTTTGTTACGGGGACGGATACGAATGTTGGGAAAACGGTGCTTTCGGCGCTGATCGTCGCGGCGCTCGACGCCGTGTACTGGAAACCGATTCAAACGGGCGCGACGGAAGGCGCCGACCGCGAAACGGTGATTCGGCTGGCGGGCATTCCGGCCGCGCAAACGCGCGCGGAATGCTACCTGTTCGATCCGCCGGTTTCACCACATCTGGCGGCGCGATGGGCGGGCGCGAGTATCGCGCTTGAAAAAATTCGACGGCCGGAAGTTCCGCTAGGAACTCCGCTCGTGGCCGAGGGCGCGGGCGGCGTGATGGTGCCGATCAACGAAACGCAGTTCATGACCGATCTGATGCGCCATCTGGAGCTTCCCTTGGTCGTCGCGGCGCGCAGCACGCTCGGGACGATCAATCACACGCTGCTGACGCTGGTGCAGCTCGATCGCGAGGGAATCGAAACTCGCGGGGTGGTGCTGATTGGCCCGGAAAACAGCGACAATCGCGAGGCGATCGAGCGGTACGGACATCATCCCGTGATTGGCGTGATTCCATGGCTTGACGCCATCAATCGCGAAACATTGCTTACGGTGTTTCGCGAAAAATTCGATTTGCAGGCGTTCCGATGAGCGAGCTTTGGCTTCCCTTCTATCAGCCGGCGCAGGACCCGGCTCCGCTGCGCATCGCGCGCGGTGAAGGCGCGTATCTTTACACCGAAGACGGACGGCGCCTCGTGGACGCGATTTCGTCTTGGTGGACAAATCTGCACGGGCACAACCATCCGAAAATCATGGCGGCGATTCGGGAGCAGACCGAGCGGCTCGATCACGTCTTGCTCGCCGGGTTCACGCACGAGCCCGCGGAACGCCTGGCACACGGGCTGGGCCGCGTGCTGCCGAAAAATTTGACGCGAATCTTTTTTTCCGACGATGGCTCGACGGCAGTGGAAGTGGCGCTGAAAATGGCTGTCCAATACTGGCGAAACGCCGGCCGGCCGGAGAAACGGCGGATCGTCGCGCTCGAAAACGGATATCACGGGGATACGGTGGGCGCGATGTCGGTGGGCGACGATTCCGTTTTCACCGAAGCGTTCGGCGCGATGCTGTTTCCCGTCGAGCGCGCACACAGCGCCTATTGCTACCGCTGCCCGGTGGGCAGGAAACGCGAATCGTGCCAGATCGATTGCGCCGATCATCTGAATGAGATTCTGGAACGCGGCAAGGAAGAAATCGCCGCCGTCATACTGGAGCCGCTCGTGCAGGGCGCGAACGGAATGATCGTGCATCCGGTGGAATTTCTGCGGAAAGCGCGTGAGGCGTGTTCGCGGCACGACGTACTTCTGATCGCCGATGAAGTTTTTACCGGATTTGGCCGCACGGGGAAAATGTTCGCGTGCGAAGTCGCCGGCGTTGAGCCCGATCTGATGTGCCTTTCGAAAGGAATCACCGGCGGGGCGATCGCGCTGGGCGCGACGGCCGCGACGGAACGGATTTACGAAGCGTTTTTGGGGGCCGATCCCGATCGCACCTTCTATCACGGGCATTCGTTCACCGGGAATCCGATTGCGTGCGCCGCAGCGAACGCCAGCCTGGAAATTTTCCAGACGGAACCGGTCTTTGAACGAATCGAAACGATTGCCGCGATTCATCGCGAGCGGCTCGCGGCGTTGCGCGCGCATCCCGCCGTCGGCGATACGCGGCAACTCGGAACGATTGCCGCCGTGGAGATCGCGGCGGAAGACGCAGGGTATACGTCCGCGGTAAGAACGTCGCTGTATCCCTTTTTTCTGGAACGTGGAATTTTGCTGCGCCCGCTTGGCAACGTGATTTACCTGGTGCCGCCGTACGCCATTTCGCCGGAAGATCTGCATCTCGTCTGGGACGCGATTGCCGCAGCGCTCATCTCTCGGTGAAGAAGCGCAAACCGCGAGCCGAGATTGGCGCAGGAAACTGATTGACCCCCGATTTCTCTCCAGCTAGACTCTCCTGGTTCTTAGGGGCGTGGGGGCAAAACCGTAGGACCCATTCGGGAAATCAGCTCATGATCGGCCGCGGAGGCCGTTTGAAGGCACCCGCCAGCCCCTTGCGGAGGCGCTAGCTTCCGAGAGGTTGGACCGATGAGGGTGGTCGCGAAAAAAGTCTTCGCAGGTCTGTTCGTGTTGCTGGCCTCGATGGCAATGACGGCGCCGGCTTTTTCGCAAGAAGTCACGGGCAGCATTCGCGGTCAGGTGGTTGACCCCAGCGGTGCGGCCGTACCGTCGGCCAAGGTCACTGTCATTCAGGTGGAAACCGGCTGGACGCGGACAACCGTCACCAACCGCCAAGGCAACTACATTCTTCCGCTGCTGCCGATCGGGCGCTATCGCCTGGAGGCGTCCGCGAAAGGATTCCGCAAGTTTGTCCAGGAAGGCATCACCCTCACAGTGAATGAAGCGGCAACGGTTCCGATTCGGCTCGTCATCGGGTCGGCGGCGCAGGTGGTGCAGGTCCGCGCGAACGCTCCGCTGATTCAGACTTCCGTCACCGCGCTCGGCAAGACGGTGGGCGAGCGCGAAATCCTCGATCTTCCGTTGAATGGGCGCAATTTTTCGCAGCTCGGCCTGCTACAACCCGGCGTGGTGCCGATTACGCCAGGCCTCGCCGAAGCCGGCGGCTCGCTGCGGGCCGGCCAGCCTTACTCCGTGGACGGACAGCCCCCAGAGTCCAACAACTTCCTGATCGACGGCGCGTCCAGCTTCAATTCCGTGGACGGGGGCTACGTCCTGGCGCCACCGATCGACGCGATCGCTCAATTCAAGATTCTCACGAGCACGGCGAATGCCGAATTTGGCGGCACGGCCGGTTCGACCACAAACATCGTTACGCGCTCCGGGTCCAACCAGTTCCATGGCGATTTGTGGGAGTTTTTCCGGAACGACAAATTGGATGCCGCTAACTTCTTCGAGAACGCCGGCGGCCTGCCGAAATCCGAATATCGCCAGAACCAGTTTGGCGGAACGCTGGGCGGGCCGATTCAAAAAAGAAAAACCTTCTTTTTCGGCTATTACGAGGGTTTTCGCAACCGCCAGGGCGAAACGCTGCACAACGTGCGCGTACCGTCGGCTCTCGAACGCCAGGGAAATTTCAGCGAGGATGGACCGCTGCTCAATTTGGCCGCTCCCGGAGGCCCCACGCCGTTACCCAACAACTCGGTGCCGTTCATCGATCCCACCGCGCAAAAGGTGATGGATCTGTACCCACAGGCCAACGCCGTGGACGCGAATGGAGTGATGAATCTCTACAACGGCTCCGAAATTTTGAGCGACACGGAAGACCAGTTCGGCGTTCGCGTGGATCATTATCTTTCGCCCCGCGACACCATTTACTTCCGCTACATGTTCCTCAACGGGAACAGCACGAACCCGCTATCTCCGGCCGGCGCCGGCGTGCCGGGCTTTCCCGTCGGCGAAGATCACCGCATACAGAATTTCGTCACGCAGTGGACCCACACGTTTTCAGCGTCGTTGCTGGCCGTCACCCGATTCTCTTTTCTCCGCAACAAGTTCCTCTTCGATGAACATCTGAACAATACTTCGCCGGCTTCTTTGGGATTTCAATATCAGCCTACGCTTTCCATCGCCGCCGGCCCTCCCTTCATCCAGTTCGGAGGCGGCGGCTATGCCAGCATCGGCGACCCGATCACTGGGCCGCGGAATACCTACGAAAACGCGTTCGGCATATCCGAGTCGCTGACGTGGATTCGCGGGCCTCACGAACTGAAATTCGGCGCCGCTTACAGCCGCGACCAGATCAACGTCGTCAACGGAATCGCCTCGAATGGCTTCTTCGTCTTCATCCCCTTCCCTTTGAACAACGCATTCGCCAATTTCCTGATCGGCCAACCCCTCCTCTTCCTGCAAGGAGGCGGCAATCAACCAAACGGCCAGGGAGATCTGTCGCGCGGCCTGCGCGGGAACGATTTCTACTTCTACGCACAAGACACGTTCAAGGCGACGCCGCGGCTCACCTTCAACATGGGATTGCGATACGAACTGCATTTCCCCTATACGGAGATTCGCAACCGGCAGAACCTTTTCGAGCCGGGCGTGCAATCGCGCGTGATGCCCAACGCACCGCTGGGTCTGGTTTATCCCGGCGATCCGGGCGTGCCGGCCGGTCTGATTCCCACGGAAACCACGGCTTTCGCGCCGCGCTTTGGAATCGCGTGGGATCCGACGGGCAGGGGTCGCTGGCTCATTTCCGCCGCCTACGGGATTTTCTACGATCCCTACTACAACGGCGAGGGAGGCCCGCTCCAAACGCCCATCAGCGCGCCGCCGTATCTCCGAACCGCGCAGGTCATGTTTCCCGGGAGCTTTTCGAATCCCTTCGCCAATGGCAATCCATTCGCATCGCAATTTACCGAACCGATGACGCTGCTCACGCTTTCGCCCAATTTGCGTTTGCCCTACGTGCAGGACTGGAATCTGAACGTCCAAAGATCTTTTGGCGCGAATTGGCTTTGGGAAATCGGCTACGTGGGAAACAAGGGCACCAAGCTGCCGCGCCTGATCGAGGGCAATCCTTCCGTTCCTCTACTCGGCCAGACCTGGGCGGACCAGCAGAACAATATCGACCAGCAAAGAGTGTATTGCCAGCCTAATTCGCAGGGGAATTGCACCTACAGTTCGGTGGGCTTGATCGCCGGGGTAGCGAATTCCTCCTACAACGGCCTTCAGACAAGCCTGCAAAAGCGGTTTGGCGGAGGGCTGGCCCTCTTGGCTTCCTACACGTTCTCGAAGGCGCTCGACGACGTCTCCTCTTTCAACATCACCGGCTCGGAATCGCAGCCTGTGGCGGGCGAAAACGATCTGGCGCAAAATCCATTCAACCTCGCCGCCGAATGGGGCAGATCGATGTTCGATTCGCGCCACCGGTTCGTTTTGAGCTACGAGTGGCGGATTCCGTTCTGGCGGTCGCCGCACAACTGGTACCAGCATGTTCTGGGAGACTGGCAGGTGAATGGAATTACGACCTATATGACTGGCACTCCCTTCACCGTGGTGGATCAGAGCTTCAACTACGACGCGCCGGAGATTACCGGGTTTTCCGCGTTCCGGCCGAACCTCGTTGGGAACCCCAACAATGGCCCCAAAACGGTGGCGGAGTGGTTCAACACGAGCGCCTTCCAGCGCATCAATTTTCCCACCACTCCCGCGGGCGTTTACGGAAATGAGGGGCGAAACGTCGTTCAGGGGCCGGGGCTCGCCGAATGGGATTTCTCGGCGTTCAAGAACATTCCCGTGACCGAATCGCAGACGCTGCAATTCCGGGCGGAATTCTTCAATCTGTTCAACCATCCAAACTTCCTGCTGCCGAACAGCGACATCAGTTCGCCGACGTTTGGCCAGATCCAACAGGCGCTTTCGCCGCGCCTGATTCAGTTTGCGTTGAAGTATCTGTTCTGACCGGCTTCGCGGCCAAACCGGCCCTTGAGGAGGAAACGTCATCATGGCCTGGATCAAAACCGTTCCGTTAGCGGAAGCCGACGAAGCTCTGCGTCGCGCCATGGAAGCGCAAAGGGCGCTGTACCCCGTCGAATACGCCACGCCGGTGCACCCCGTCGAAGGCGGCGGGTCGCAGATTGTCGAATCCCACAGTCTGCTTCCCGATGCGCTCTACCATGCGTTTTCCACCTTTGGCGTCTTGATGTCGCCCGAGCTCCCGCTGACCCGGCGCCAGCACGAAATGATCGCGACGATGGTTTCGGTGACCAACCGCTGCCATTATTGAACCGAATCCCACGCAGAGTTTCTGCGTCGAGTCACTCTGGACGAACAATTGGTAAAGGCACTGGAAAGCGACTACACGAAAGCACCCCTCGCGCCGGCCGAACGGGTGATGGTGGATTACGTCGTTCAGCTCACGAAAGACGCAACGAAAATTAGCCCGGCGCATCACCAGGCGCTGCGCCAAGTCGCTTTCGACGATCGCGGCATTTTGCAAATCACCCTCATCGCTTCCTGGTTCAACTACATCAATCGCGTCGCCGATGCGCTCGGCGTGGGGCGCGAGGGCTGAAGACAAGCGCAGTTCGGCAACCACGCGAGAGCATCATTTTGACTCCGGCGGTGGACCATTGGAAATCGCGCGCTTGAGCCTGGAAAACCAAGCGAACGGCAACTTGACGGCCGGATGCTGTGAAATTGTGCCTGCGCACTGACGCACTGACATGGAGCAGACTATTCCCCGACCAAATCGCCGTGGTTCTCCTGTTTTCCCCTCCGCGCAAGCGAGCCTTCCGCGGCAACTGGGCCTCGGCGCCGCTGTTGCTGCCATAGCCGGGGAAGCGATCGGAGTCGGCATTTTTCTGACTCCGGCCGGTATGGCGCGCCAATTGGGTTCGCCGTTCTGGCTGCTGGTGGTTTGGCTGCTGATGGGACTGATGGCGGTGACGGGCGCTCTGTGCTTCGGCGGACTCGCCGCGCGGTATCCGGAGGCTGGCGGAGCGTACGTTTATCTGCGCGAGGCGTTTGGCGAGCGGCTTGCGTTTCTCTACGGCTGGATGCAGCTTCTCGTGCTCGATCCCGGCGTAACGGCTTCGCTCGCCGTCGGAATGGCCGCCTACACCGTCGTCCTCGTTCCGCTCTCGCCGATCGGACAAAAAATCCTGGGCATAGCGGTGATCCTGGCGATCGCGGCGCTGAACATCGGCGCCACGCGCTTGGGAAGCGGGTTTCTCCAGGCGGTCACGTGGTTCAAGGTCGGGGCGCTGGCGTTGCTTCCGGTTTGGGCGGTTGTGCGCGGAGCAGGGCGCGGCGCCCATTTCCTGCCTTTTTTCACGCAGCGCGCCGGTTCCGCGCCGCTCTTCGCCGCGCTCGCGGGAGGTTGCGTGGCGGCGTTCTATTCCTTCGGCGGCTGGTGGGACGCGGCCAAAATCGCCGGCGAAGTGCGCGATCCCGAGCGGGTCATGCCGCGCGCGCTGACGCTCGGGGTGGTGGGCGTAACGTTCGTCTACATTCTTGTGACGGGCGTTTTCATCTACGTGGTGCCTTTCCGGCAGATTACCTCCGGCGAAACCTTCATGGCGCAGGCGGGTGTGCGTCTATTTGGGCCGGCCGGCGGCGCCGTTCTGGCTGCGCTTGTCGTCGCGTGCGTTTTGGGCAGTATGGCGGCGCTGATGATGCTTTCACCGCGAGTCTATTACGCCATGGCGCGCGACGGCCTGTTCTTTCCGGCCGTGGCGCAAGTTCACCCGCGCTTCCGCACGCCGGCGCGGGCGATTGCGATCCAGGCCGTGCTGGCATCGCTCTTGGTGGCGCTCGGAACGTTCCGGCAGATCGTGGCCTACTTCGTTTTTGTTGCGGTGGTCTTTCTCGGGGTCACGGTTGCGGGCGTCATTCGGCTGCATCACAGGGCGGCGGATGGCGCCATGCCCGTCGTGCCCGGCTATCCGTACACACCCGGGATTTTCCTGGGTTTTGTCGTGCTCCTGCTGATGTTGCTTGCGGGGCACAATCCGCTGCAGGCGTTCTATGGAGTCGCGATCGTGGCAGGGGGCATTCCCGTTTTTCGGTTGGTCCGAAGGTAGCGCAGCCGCGCCGGTCGCGTGCTACCTTTCCACGAGCGCGAAGCAGTTGTCGCTCGTGCAGGAAAAACCCACGAGCTTCCCGGCCACGTCTGTGGGCGGAGTTTTCGCCTTTCCAAACGCTTCGGTCACGGCAACGGGAACAGCCTGCACGATCGCGGAGCGGATTATGTGAATGCGGCTTCGGCGTCGGCGGCGGCGGGGAAAATTTCGAAGACCGGCAGGACGCCCGTGACCTTCAGAACGAGAGCGACGCGAGCGTTCACGCCGGCGAGCGCGAGATGCCGTCCGGAGCGGCGGCAGGAAACGCAGACGTGCACGAGAGCGCCGACGCCCATTGAATCGAGATACGGCACGCCGGTCAGGTCTACGATGACCACGTTCGCCCGCGCCGGGTGTACCGCTCGCAGAAACGCCTGCGTGGTGGTGGACGTGAGCGGCCCGCTGACCACAAAAACCTGCTGACCGTCGCGCGCGCTTTCACGTTCCGTAATGGAAAAAGGCTGCCCGCTCATGGCACGTGATTCTACGTGAGCCGGGGTGCGGCGGCAAATCGGAACTTTTCGCCCGGCCGTGCGTTCGGGGACGAAGGAGCCGGCGTGAGGGTAGACTGGAATTGGGCAGCGACGGGCCACGCGGACGCATCGGTTCCTATTCGAGGGGGGCTTGAGCGCGGCAAAAGCAGGCAACAGGTTTGCAAAACGCGGCTTGCAGGCTGACGCTGGGGCAGGGTTTAGCTTCGAGGCGAGGCAATGGCGATGGCGAATGGATTCACCGTAACCGCGCTGGCGCGGCGCGCCGGGGTCAGCTCGAAAGCGATCCGCTACTGGGAAAGCTTGGGGCTGCTGCCGCGCGCGGCGCGCACGCACACCGGCTACCGTGTGTTTCCGCCGGAAGCCGATGAGTACCTGCGCTTCATTCGCAAATCGAAAGCGATCGGGCTTTCTCTGCGGGAGATGCGCGAGGTGCTGCGGCTGGCGCGAGCGGGGTGCTGCCCGTGCGAGGAAGTGGTGCGCTGGACCGAAATGCGAACGCGGGAACTCGAAAACGAGATCCGGCTGCTTTCGCAAACGGTTGCCAGATTGCGCCACGCCACGCGCGAGTGGCGCCGGCAATGCCGCGCGCCAGAGGAGTGCGGCGAAATCTGCACGCTCATCGAACATCTGCCTGAATTCGCACCCACAAAAGGAGCAACCCGCGATGAGAAAATGGTGGACTGTTGTGGCGACGACGGTTGTTGCGATGGCGCTCACGGCGCTGCCGGTGCTGGCGCAAACGGCCGCAACCTGCTGCCCCAAGTGCCCGCACTGCCCCTGCCACTAAAGCCGAAACGGCAACGGCGATGACGCGTAGGGACGGGTTCCAGTCCGTCCCTACGCTCGTTCCTCGAGACGCCGCAGCGCGGCGAGCGTTTCCAAGGGATCGGGGCGAACGGTGTAATCGGGATCGAAATCGGCGTGGCGAACGACGCCCCCGGGATCGATCACGAAACGCGCGGGCATGGGCAGTTGCCAGGAAGAATCGCCGTTGTAGCGCGGCAGATCGATTTTCATCAGCGTGTAGACTTCCTTGAGTTCGGCGGGAATATCGAAGACCAGGCCAAACTGGCGCGCCACGCGGTTTTCCGGATCGCCGAGCAAATCGAAGGTGACGCCGTTTTTCTCCTGGCTGTGGCGCAGGTACGGCTCGGTCTGCGGGGAAATCGCGACGAGCGTCGCGCCGAGCGATTCGAACTTCGGTTTTGCGGCTTCCAGAGCTGCCAGCTCCAGGTTGCAGTAGGGTCACCAGACGCCGCGATAGAAATTCACGACGAGCGGCCCGCGCGCGCGCAGCTCTTGCAAGCTGCGGCGCTCGCCCTCTGCGTTCAGGAGATCGAATTCCGGGGCGCGGGCGCCCGGCTTCAACACGCGCTGGGCGATGCCCGAATCGCGCAGATCGTCGGTGGCGCGATGCATGATGCGCACCCAGTCGGGATTCCGATTCGCCTCGCGCTGCATGCGAAGCGCCGTCAAATCCTCCCGCAACCCCATCGTTTCGCCTCCTTTCGCGCGCCGAGGAGATCCCCTCGGCCGCGAGCGAACCCAGCATAGCGAAAACGGCGCGGCCCGCGCGAACTTCGGGCCGCGCCACGCGGCTCGCCGGTGGTGTAGAATCCCGCCGACGCTTCGGAAACCGAGGGTGTGCGACCAGGAGGGGGTTGGGAATGAACGCGCGACGCGGATTAGGGATTTGCGTGATGGGAGCGGCGATGGCGACGCTCTTTTTTTAAGCAGCTTGGGCGCAGACGCCGCAAAAAACGAAACAGCCGGCGAAAATCACGCCGGGAAACAATCAGAGCATGAATTGCACGATCGCCAACGGATTCACGCTCGCTTCGGTCGGCGATCTAATTCTGAATCAGCCGACATCGAATCTGGCCGATCCCCGATTCCAGGCGGCGATCCATGCAATTCAGCACGCCGACGCGGGTTTCGGCAATTTCGAAGGGTCGGCGTTCAACATTCGTACTTTCAAAGGCTATCCGGCGGCGGAAAACGGCGGAGCGTGGCTGATCGATTCGCCGCTGGTGCCGGCGGACATCAAGCGGATGGGCATCGACATCGTTTCGCGGGCGAACAACCACGCGACGGATTGGGGCCTGCAGGGGATGGAAGCGACCGACCGCTTGCTGACGAAGGCGGGGGTGGTCTACGCGGGCTCGGGCAAGGATTTGAGCGCGGCGCAAGCGGCGCATTTCCTGGCGACGCCGGAGGGCCGCGTGGGAATCGTTTCCATCGCGTCCTCGTTCACGCCGATGTCGCGGGCGATGGATCCGCTGGGCGCGGCGCCGGGCCGGCCGGGCATCGACGCGTTGCGAACGACGGCGTACATCGTGGTGCCGAAAGACGTTTTCGATCAGGTGAAGTCGCTCTATCAGGAAATTTACGACGAGATGCCGAAGGCCGAGCAGGAACAGACGCCGAAAGAGAAAAATCCGAACGTGGTGAACCTGTTCGGGCGGCGATTCAAGCTGGGCGAACAGCCGGGCATTGCGTTCAAGATGAACGAATCGGACGTGAAGGGAATTTTGAAGGCGATCCGGCAGGGCAAGGAAAATTCCGATTTCGTCATCGCCACGATCCACACGCACGAGCCGGGAAACTGGAGCGACGTTCCGCCCGATTTCCTGCCGAAACTCGCGCACGAAGCGATCGACGCCGGCGCCGACGAATTCATCGGCCACGGCCCGCACCAGTTGCGCGGAATCGAAATCTACAAGGGCAAGCCGATCTTCTATTCGCTGGGAAATTTCTTTTTCGAATCGTCGATGGAATCGCCGGTGGGCGTGGATGAATACGAAGAGTGGCACTTGAACCCGGCGACGACCACCGACGAGGAGCAGAACGCGGCGCTCGACAAGAAATGGTTCACCGGGCGGCGGTGGTACGAAAGCGTGATCGCGGTGAGCCGGTTCGAAAACGGCAAAGTGGCGGAAATCCGGCTCTATCCGGTGACGCTAGGCGCGATGCGCCGCGCCGCCGACCGCGGCGTCCCGAAAATGGCCTCGCCCGCCGAAGCGCACCGCATTCTGGCGCGGCTCCAGCGGCTCTCGGCGCCCTACGGCACGAAAATCACGATCGAAGGCACGACGGGCATCATTCGGCCGACGGCGGCCGAAGAAAACAGCACGGCTTCGATGACGAACTGATTGCGACACGCAGCCGCATGCGAGGGCAGGCAATCGTTTTCGCGAAAACACGGCGCGAAGAAGAAAAGCGGAGGTGGTGATGAAACGGAGATCATCGCTGCTCATCCTGATTGTTCTAGCGGTCTTGTGCGCGAGCGGTGAGGCGCTGCCGCCGAATGGGCCGCAGCTGCGGGCCCAGTCGCAAGCCGAGCTTTCGACCTTGCAGGGTACGCTGAAATTGCCGGGCTTACGCGCTCCAGTCACCGTGATTCGCGACCGGTGGGGCGTGCCGCATATCTACGCGCAGAACGAGCACGACCTGTTCTTCGCGCAAGGGTACGTGGCCGCGCAGGACCGTCTGTTTCAAATGGAATTGTGGAAACGGTCCGGGCAAGGACGCCTGGCGGAAATCCTCGGGCCTTCGGCGTTGCCGCGCGATATTTACGCGCGCCTGCTCCAGTATCGCGGCAACATGCAGGCGGAATACGCGAGTTATTCGCCCGATACGCACCGCATCCTCGAAGCTTTCACCGCGGGAATCAACGCGTACATCGCTCGGCGCATGGCACCCGGCGGCAAGGGACTGCCTATTGAATTTCGCATTGCTGGGTTCAGACCCCGGCCGTGGCGGCCGCGGGACTGCCTGAACCGCATGGCGGCATTTTCGATGATGAACAACGCCATCGGCGAATTGCAGCACGCGGAGGCGGTCGCGAAGCTGGGCGTCGCGCGCGCCGACAAATTGTTTGATCTCGATCCGCGCGTCAAATTCGACCCCGCGCCGGGCGTGGATTACGCGGGGCTATCGCCGAAATTGCTGACCGGCCTCGTCGGCACCGATACGCGAATCGGGTTTCCCCGCGACGCGCTCGAAGGCAGCAACGATTGGGCGGTTTCCGGCAAGATGACGACGACCGGCATGCCGCTGCTGGCCAACGATCCGCACCGCGTGCTGGCCGAGCCGTCGCTGCGCTACATGGTGCAGCTCGTCGCGCCGGGATGGGACGTGGAAGGCGCGGGCGAGCCGGCGCTGCCCGGCGTCGCCGTCGGCCACAATCGGCATATCGCGTGGGGATTCACGATTTTCGGCGAGGATCAGGAGGATTTCTACGTCGAGCAGCTGAATCCGCGCGACCCGCTGGAATACAAGACGCCGAGCGGCTGGGCGCGGATGAAAGTGATTCGCACAACGTTTCGCGTGCGCGGCCGGCCGGACGTGACGATGGATTTGAAATTCACGCGGCACGGGCCGGTGCTCTGGTCCGACGCGCATCGCGCGCTTGCCTTGCACTGGATCGGCGCGGAGCCGGGCACGGCGGGGTATCTGGGCGCGCTCGCCGTGGATCGCGCGCGGAATTGGGCGCAATTCGAAGCCGCGACGGCGAGATGGAAAGTACCCTCGGAAAATCTGGTGTATGCCGATACGCAAGGAAACATCGGCATGTACTCGGTGGGGCTCGCGCCGATTCGCAAAAACTGGACGGGCTTGCTGCCCGTTCCCGGCAACGGCAATTACGAATGGGCGGGATTCGTGCCCGATTCCGAATTGCCGCACAGTTTCAATGGCGAATGCCACTGGTGCCTCCGGCCGGCAGCGGAATACACCGCTTCCGCGAATCAGCGTATGATTCCGGAAAATTATCCCTACAAGATCGGATTCCTGTGGGCGCCGGGATACCGCTATCGGCGAATCTTGCAGGTGCTCGGGCGCGACTGGAAGAGCGGACGGAAAATCGGCGTCGCGGACATGGAAAATTTGCAGAACGACCAAGTTTCGCTGCCCGCTCGCGCGCTCCTGCCGATGTTGCGGCGTGCGATCGGGCCGAATCCCACGCCAGCGCAAAAATTGCTCGCTGGATGGAATGGCGTGGTCAATACGGGCGCGGCGCCGGCGTTATTTGAGCTGTGGCTGCGCGGCTTGACGCGAGCCGTGCGGCTGCGGGTGGTGCCGGACGCGGGCGAGGTGGTTGCCGCGTGGCCGCCGACGCTGTTGCTGAAATATTTGTCACGCCCAACTACCGCTGTTTTCGGCCCAAATACCGTCGAGGGGCGCAACCAGGTGATGCTCCAGGCGTTGCACGCGGCGCATGAGCGGCTCGACCAACTGCAAGGCGCAAATCCGGCGAACTGGTCCTGGGGCGAATTGCACACGCTGACGTTTCGCGATCCGCTCGACGCGCTTCACGGTTCGCGCGCGCTGCTGGATGAGGGACCCATTCCGCGACCCGGCGACGATTACACCATTGACGCGCAGTATTTCAACGGGCCGGGGCCGTTTCGCGTGCTCGCCGGCTCGAGCTACAAGGAGATCTTCAGTCTGGCGAACTGGGACGAGTCCGTGGCGATCAACGTTCCCGGGCAAAGCGGGCAGCCTGCAAGCCGCGATTACCGCAATCTGCTGCCACTGTGGCGCGCCGGGAAATATTTTCCACTCGCATTTTCGAAGAAGGCCGTGGAAAAAGCGACCGCGCAAAAACTCGTCCTTGAGCCATAGGTCGGCCCGCGCACCCTTTCCCTGAGGGCGGCGGCTATTTTTCCCGTACTACTGGGATTTTCAAAATCACGTCGTAATGGCCGGCGGGATTTTCGTAGGAGCTGATCGCCGCGGGAATCGCCGGATTCGCGGATTCGATTTTGCCGATGGCCGTGAAAAAATGATCGATGCCGTCGGGAGACGTGCTGATGAAGTCGTAGTTGAGCGTGCCGGAAGAGCCGGGTGTGTGGACGAGCGGGGTCAGAAGTTGATAGCTGACGACTTCGCCGCTTGCGACCATTTTGTCGAGCTGCGGCCGCACGTAGATGCCGAAGAGATGGCTCCACGGGCCGGCGCCGCCGGGTTTCGGCGTGAAATGGCCAAACCACATGTAGGCGTTGTGATAAACGCCGGGATGGCCGCCGTACATCGTGGATTGATACAGCTCGTCCATGTGCCGCGTATCGGCCAGGACGGGACTCGACGCCGCTGAACTACTGAGCGCATCGAGCGCGCGCAGAATATTTCCGACGCTCGAAGCCTGGAACCACGTGCAATGCGTGAAACCGTCCACGCTGTGAAGCTCGTAAATGCACGTGCCGTAGCCGGTGAGCGTGCCCGCGTCCACGAGCTTGTCAAACGCGGATTGCTCGCCCTCGAGGAAAGTTTCCATCGCGCCCCAATGAGCGCGCGGCACTCCCCAGAAAGAAACGTAGGTGTAGACCGTCGGCTGCGGCGCTTCTTGCGCGCGCGCGGGCGCGGCGGCGAAGAGCGACAGGCAGAATAGAGCGGCGAGAGCGGTCAGCGCAGTTTTCATTTTCCCCTCCAGGAGCATCGCGAAAGACTGAGTGCCGGTATGCTAAGGCGTGAGCGCGATCAAGTCAACAAAGAGGCCCGCGATGCTCATTCGTGGCGCAAAACGGTCATCGGTTCGACGCGTGATGCGCGCCATGCCGGGGTCCAGCACGCTGCGAGTGCGGCAAGAGCAATCACCAAAACGGCGACGCCCAGCGTAAGCGGATCTGTCGGTCTTACTTCGAAAAGCTGGCGCCGCAGAAGTCCTGATGCGGCCAACGCGGCGCCAGTTCCGGTCACGGTCCCGACACCAGCCAGCAGCAATCCTCGGCCCAATACGAGGAAGAGAATGTCGCGCGATTGCGCTCCGAGTGCGGCACGCACGCCGATTTCCCGGCGCCGCTGGCCTACCATGTACGCCATCCCTCCGGAAACGCCCACAACAGCGAGCAAAAGGGCGAGCGCGCCGAAAAGGCCCAAGAGAAGCGCGGAAAACCTCCTCCCGCGCAGGCCGGCTCGAATTGCTGCCTCGAATGTCTGAATTTCGCCAATGGGTTGGTCCTTATCGAGTTGATGGATCGCCGCGACCGTCGGCTGCTCCAACAAGCGTGGGTTTCCGTGGGTACGCACAACGACGGTGGCGAAATAGTCAGGCACCTGCGGCGAGGCGGGAAGGTAGGCTGCTGGCATGTCCGGAGTATCCAGGCTGGTCTGTTTCATATCGGCTACGATGCCCACGACCCGTCGCAACGGGCCGGGAGCGTACTTGATGTAAATCTGCTTTCCAACCACGTTTCCGCTCCGCGAAATGGTGCGAGCCAGCGTTTCGTTCACAATCGTCACCGGCGCGGAATCGCTGGCATCCGCACGCGTGAAAAATCTCCCTTCGACCAGCGTGCTTCCTACCGTCCGGAAAAACCCCGGCGTCACCGGATCGATCATGGTCCATGGCGCGCTCGAGTTCGGCGGAGCGGCTCCTTGCCCGAAGGGGGAGGTCCATTCCACTCCCGAAAGTGGAGGGTTCATCGCCACACCGACGGCCTCCACGCCCGGGAGGGCGCGAATCCGGTCGATGCACTGCTGGAAGAAGATTATCGCGGCCTCGGGATGAGCGACCTGCGCTCTCGTTGCCCAAATCGTCAGTTCGAACAGATGCTTCGGCCGAAAACCCGGATTGACACCCATGGCCATCGAGAGGCTGCGTATCATCAGTCCCGCGCCGACAGTCAAAACCAGCGCAAGGGCGACTTCGGCCACGAGCAGCGCCGAACGCAGTCCGCCCGCGCTCTTACCGTTCGTTCCGCGGCCGCCCTCTTTGAGCCACGCTCCCGGGCTGATCCTCCCTGCCCTGATCGCGGGCACAATCCCTACGAGCAGCGTCACCAGCAGATAGACTCCAAGCGCGAAAAGCAACACCTGACCGTTCACCTGCGCGCGACTCAGCCGGAAGATTTGTTCCGGGTACATTTTGACGAGCCATCGCACGCTCAGTGCGGCCACGGCCACGCCAACTGCGCTACCACAAAGCGCCAAAAGTCCATGCTCCAACAGCAGTTGCCGGGCCAGCCGTGCTGGCCCCGCGCCCACCGACGCGCGCACGGCGAATTCCCGTTGCCGAGCCAGGCCGCGGGCCAGCGTCATGTGCGCAACGTTCGCGCAGCCGAGCAGCAACAAGAGACCGGTTGCGGCCAGCAGCATCATCAGTTCGCTACGCCGTCCTGGCCCAACCAGGTATTCCGTCAGCGGCGTAAGGACTGCTTTCTCGTTTTTATCCGATTGCGGATACTCCTGGCCGAGGCGCCCCATGATGGTGTTCATTTGGACGTCGGCATGCTCCAGCGACACCCCTTTACGCAGCTTGGCGATTGCCACAATCCGCGGATGGTTGCCGCGATCGGTCATCGTTGGTTGCTGGGAAATCGGGCCGATCGGCAGGAACAGGCTGAAAGGCCAATCGGGAATTCGGAAACCCCGCGGAAGCACGCCGATAATGGTGGCAGCTTCACGACCAAGCTTTATGGTGCGTCCCACAACGTGCGGATTCGAGCCCATCGCGCTGCGCCAGAGGCCGTAGCTGAGGACCACGACCGTGGGCGCGCCAAGCTTCTGATCAGCATCATCGAAAGTGCGGCCAAGAACCGGCTTCGCTCCCAGGAGTGGAAATACCGAACTCGACACCCGCGCGCCGAACTCTCCGAAGCGCTTGCCGCCAAACTCGATCTGAAAAGAATCAGGCTGAAATGCGGCGATATGCGCAAAGACCTTGTTTTGGTCGCGCCAGTCAACGAAATCCGGCCAGGAATCGTTCAAAAACCGAGCTTGAGGAAGCGACTCGTGAATGATAAGAATGCGCGATGCGCCGGGATAAGGCAGGGGGTTGAGCAGCACGGCATCGACCATGCTGAAAATTGCGGTATTTGCGCCGATGCCGAGTGCGAGCGTCAAAACGACCACGGCGGTGAATCCGGGGGATTTGCGCAGCATGCGCGCGCCGTAGCGGATGTCCTGCCAAAGCGAGTCGATCGCGCGTTCCCAACCCGCTTCGCGAATCTGCTCCTTCACCGCCTCGGCGCTGCCCATTTCCACACGCGCAGCGCGAAAAGCCTCTTCGCGGCTCATTCCCGCGCGCATCTTCTCTCCGGCTGAGGCATCGAGGTACGCCCGGAGTTCTTCGTCCATTTCACGCTCGGCTTCGCGCTTGCGGAACAGCGTCCGAAGGCCGGCCAACGCATTGCGAAGAACTGGCATGACCCCTCCCTACGTTGCTTCCAGAATCCGGGCGATTGCCGCGATCTGCTTGCTCCACTCCCGCGTTTCGCTCTTCAGCGCTTTCCGGCCGCGCTCGGTCAGCAGGTAGTACTTCGCGCGGCGGTTGTTTTCGGTCGAGCACCATTCCCCGCGGAGCAGGCCGGAACGCTCCAGACGGCGAAAGGCGGGAAACAGCGAGCCGGGATTCACGCGAAAGACGCCGTGGCTCATCTGCTCGATGCGGAGCGCGATGCCGTAGCCGTGCTGCGGCTCGAGATCGAGCGTTTTCAGGATCAGCATGTCCAGCGTGCCCTGAACCAGGCTGGCGGATTTTTCCGGCATGGACGCCACGCTCCTCTAGCAGGCTGCTGAAAAACCCGGAAATTGTGTAACGGAGCAGCTTCGAGTGCGTCCAACCGTGCATGCGAGGAAACGATCAGCAGCAAAATCACGTGTTCAGTTATCTGTCGCCGGAGC
>JAKASX010000122.1 GCA_021818865.1 Acidobacteriota bacterium | reverse complement strand
CCCGCTGCTCCGGCGACAGATAACTGAACACGTGATTTTGCTGCTGATCGTTTCCTCGCATGCACGGTTGGACGCACTCGAAGCTGCTCCGTTACACAATTTCCGGGTTTTTCAGCAGCCTGCTAGTTGCCGGTGATTTTGGGAATCGCCTGGCGGATACGGCGCACCACGCGCTCGCGCCCCAGCACAACCATCGTTTCGAAGAGCGGCGGCGCGACCGCGCGGCCTACCAAAGCCACGCGCGTGGCGTTGATCAGAAGCCCGGCCTTCACCCCTTCCGCGGCGGCCAGATCGCGCAGCGCGCGGTCGCAAGCGTCGTGATTCCATTCCGGAGCGGCGTCGAGCGCCCCAGCCAGTTTTTCCAGCATTGCCGGCAGCCGCTCGTCCTTCCAGAATTTCTCGCGCGCCGCCTTTTCGTAATCGAAATCGTCAGTGAAAAAACCGCGCGACCACGAGGTGAAATCCCCAAGCAGGCGCGTCCTCGGCCGGATCAGATCCACTGCATGGGCCAGCCACGCCCGATCCGGCCCGGCCCACGCTTCCTGCCAGAGTTCTGCTCGGCGGAGCTCTCCCTCGACGTAGGGCAATAGCCGCTCAATTGGCAGCTTCTGCAGGTACTGCGTGTTGAACCATTCCAGCTTCGCGCGGTCGAAGACCGCGTTGGTGCGGCTAACGCCCGCGAGCGAAAACCGTTCGACCATTTCGCCCGTATCGAGCAGTTCGGTATCGTCGCCGGTGGACCAGCCGAGCAAAACCAAAAAATTCCGGAACGCTTCCGGCAAAAATCCCTCGCCCGCATAGGCGCCGACGCTCGTTGCGCCGTGGCGCTTCGAAAGCCGCGTCCGATCGGGTCCGAGGATCAGTGGAACGTGGGCGAAGATCGGAGGTTCAGCGCCCAGGGCGCGATAGAGCAGCACCTGCTTGGGCGTGTTTGAAAGGTGGTCTGCGCCGCGAATGACGTGGGTAATGCCCATCGCGATGTCGTCCACCACGACGCTCAGTTGATAGGTGGGCAGACGGCTCGAGCGCAAAAGAGCGAAATCCTCGATTTCGTCGTTCTGCACTTCGCGGTCTCCAAAGACCTCGTCCCGGAATTTCGTCGAGCCTGATTCCGGAACGTGAAAACGAATGGCGTAAGGAAGACCGGCGCGAACTTTGGCGTCGCGTTCCGCCGCGCTAAGTCCGCGGCAAGGGCAAGTCTGGCGCGCGGCAGGCGCTGCCTCTTCTTCGGATTCCTCGCTTTCCTCTTTCGCTTCGGGCCCGGCGTATTGGGAAGGGGCGCAGAAACAGGGATACGCGGCTCCTGCGGCAAGCAGCCGCTCGGCAGCTTCCCGGTAGAGTTCCAGGCGTTCGGATTGAAAGAAGGGACCTTCATCCCACTCGACGCCCAGCCATTTCAAATCGTCCAGGATGCCTTCGACCAGTTCGGGACGGTTACGCTCGACGTCGGTATCCTCGATGCGGAGCAGGAAGATGCCGCCTTGATTCCGGGCGAAAAGCCAATTGAACAATGCGGTGCGGGCGCCACCAACGTGGAGGTAGCCTGTTGGCGAAGGTGCAAAGCGGACTCGTATTTTCCGGGTCGTCATGGTTTGGGGATATTCCTTATAAGCTGAACAGAAATAGTCATGTTACGGGAGCAGACCGGGAAAAGCGAGCGGAGGCGCAGCCTAGTATTTGGTGCGTAGGAGGGGGGGTTACCAAAGGGTTGTAAACGTTCGTGGCCTTATCCTTTCCGCTACTCAACTTTCAGTTTAATTGACCGCACCTCCACGCCCCGTTATATTCGGGCCGAAGTGCTTCGCGGACCTGCTTTTACGCCCCGCAGGCGTTCGGTAACCGCCTCAGGGATGGAGGTGGGGTGTCTGCCGTTTGAGGCATGACTTGCGGAACGGCAGGCAGGAATTCTCGGAGCAGGGTGCGAGTTAAGTGGCCTAGACCGGCGTACCGAGCGAGGCGTATGAGGTGCTGACCCCGACTCCCGGCGTTGCCTTTGCGTTGCTGGGATTTGCAGCGTTTCTGGCGCTGCTGCTCTTCTACCTGTACCGGCAGAAGCGGCTGGGATACCTGCGTTTATGGGCGTGGGCATGGACGCTGGTTTCGCTGCATTACCTTTCGCCGGCGCTGAGTCGCTGGGTACCGCAACGATCCTGGGAAGGCCCGGCCAATTCCTTTCTGCTGGGCATCGCCGTGTTGCTGGTGCTCGCCTCGGCCCAGGCGTACGCGCAGAACCGGGTGCGGACGCGCCTGATTCTGCTCGGCGGTGGGATCTTTGCCATCTGGGCAATCGTCAGCTGGCTCGGCCGCATTGCGGTGTCTCCGGATTTCGGCTCGGGATTCCTGCTGCTTGTGGCGGCGCGTTCGTTTTGGGAGGAAGGGCAGCGGCAGGAATCGAGCGCGGAATGCATCTTCGCGGGAACGCTGGGGGCCTGGGGCCTGGCGCTGGTGGCCACGGTGGTGGACCAGCGGCTGAATTTGATCAATAGCGACGTGCGTCTGGTCTTCCTGCTGCCCCAGGTTTCCGCCGGGCTCATGCAACTGGTTTCTCTCTACGAAGAGGAAAAGCGGCGAGTCGAGCGCAACATGCTCTCGCTCGCCAACCTGAATCTGGCCGCTTCCGGTTTCACCGGCGAGGAAATGGAGCGGGCGCTCCAGCAGGCGCTCGAACGGATTTTGCGCGTAATGCGGCTGCCCACCGGCGTGCTGCTGGTGAATTACGACGAGATTCCCGATCCCTCCGTGGTGGTGAGCCGAGGAATCAGCAAGCGATTTCACGAACTGGCGAGCGAGCAGCAGGTGGGACGCACGCTTGTGCACCTGGTGGCGCGCCTGGGCGGCGTGATGATCCTGCGCGAAATTCTCCGCGACGAGGAATGGGAGCCGTTGCAAAGCGACCCGGCCATCCGCCAGGCGCGGGAACTGCTCGTACCGGAGCACCTGCAGAACGCCGTCGGAATCAGCCTGCAGGCCCGTGAAAGGGTCTTCGGTCTGCTCATTTTGGCTACGCCGAAGCGCCGGAAATTCAGCGCGCCCGAGTTGCGCCTGCTGCTGGCGCTGACGCACCAGGTGGCGATGGCGGTGGAAAACAGCTACCTGATCCAGCAAACCACCCGGCGCACCGAGGAGATGAACGCACTGAATGAGATCGGGCGCGCGCTCAGCTCGACTCTCAATTTGGAAGACCTGTGCGACCGCATTTACGCGGAAATGCGCCGGCTGTTCGACGCGGAAAATTTCTTCATCGCACGCTACGCTCCCGAGCGCGACCAGATCCACATGGATCTGGAGGTGATCGGCGGCGAGCGTTGCCCGCCAAATGCGCGCCCGATCGGCAACGGTCCGGTGGAACACATTCTCCGCACGCGGAAACCACTGCTCGTTCGCGACGGATTCCGCGAGGAGATGCATCGGCTGGGACTCGACGCGTTGCCGAACACGGGATGTTTCTGCGGCGTGCCGGTCGTGCTCTACGACCGGGCGGTCGGCGTGATGGCGGTCTTCAGCAGCGACGAGAAAGCCTACGACGAAACGCACCTGGAATTGATGATGGCGCTGGCGAATTCGGCGGGAATCGCCATGGAAAACGCCCGGCTGTTCGGGCAGGAACAGGAAAAATCCCGCCATCTGATGCTGCTCAACAACGTTTCGCGGCACGCCATCGCAACGCTGAACGTCGAGCAGATGCTCGCACGGATCGCCGACGAGCTGGAAGCAGGCTTGAGTTACGAACATATCGGCATCGGCCTGGCCGACTACGACGCGCACGAAGTGGTGGTGCGCGCCGAAGCGGGACGCCGCCGGGAAGCGCTCGGCCGCCGCATCCCGTTCGGCGAAGGACTGATCGGCGACGTGGCGCGAACGGGCGAAGCATCGAGCGGCTCGGCGCCGGACGGTTCGCCGTTTCTGCTCGAAAGATCGGTTTGCGGGCAGGCGCTGCCGCTCGTCTACGCCGAGGAACTGCTGGGCGTTTTGTACGTGGAATCGAGCGAAGAACACGAATTCACCGAGGAAGAAAACCTGCTGCTGCGTACGCTGGCCGACCTGATCTCCGGAGCGCTGCACAACGCCCGCACGCTGCAGAAGGCGCAGGAACAGGCGATCACCGACGGCCTGACCGGCGTGAAGACGCGGCGATTCCTCGTCGAAGCCGTTTCCTCGGAGTGGCGTCGGGCCACGCGGATGGGACGCCAGTTCGCTCTGCTGCTGATGGACCTGGACCGATTCAAATTCGTCAACGACCATTACGGGCACCTCGAAGGCGACGTGGTGCTGCGAAGGGTTGGGCGCTTGCTCGAGGAGCACTGCCGCCGTTCGGACGTGGTGGCGCGCTACGGCGGCGACGAATTCGTCGTGCTGATGGTCGAAACGGACTTGGATCAGGCGCGGCAACTGGCGAACAAACTGCGCGGCCTGCTGGCGGCCGATCCCCTGCTGCGCCAGCGCGGCATTACTGCCAGCTTCGGAATTGCGGCGTTTCCCGTGCACGGTTCGACGCCAGAGGAGCTGCTCGAGCGCGCCGACGCTTCGATGTACCTTTCCAAGCGGCGCGGCGGCAACGCGGTTTCCAGCGCGCAACGCTTCGTGCTGGAGCCGGCGGAAACAGGCCGCGCGGGCGGCGAGGATCTGCCCCGGTTCGATCTGCGGAATGATTTCGTGACGGGCCCCGAGGCGTTCGACCTGGTGCTCAACTGGCTGGAAGAAGCGGCCACCGCGCTGGCCAACCAGGGCCGCAGCTTGATGCCGGGGGAATTGCCGCCCGCGCTGCTCGAAGGACTGACCACAGTCGTTCGCGTGGTGGACGAGAAGAAATTCTCCACCCACGAGCACTCGCGCCGCGTTTCCGAATACGTGGTGCTGATGGCGGAAGCGCTGTCGCTCGATTCGGCGGAAAGCGACGAGATGCGTCTGGCCGGGCTGCTGCACGACGTCGGAAAAATCGGCGTGCCGGAAAACCTGTTGCGGAAGAGCGGCGCGCTCGAGCCCTCCGAGCGCGACGCCGTCCGCCAGCACGCGGTGATGGGATGGAAACTGCTGAGCGTGCTGCCGGGCATGAGCCGGGTGCAACAGATGGTGCGCCACCACCACGAATGCTTCGACGGCACGGGCTATCCCGACCGGCTGGCCGGGCAGCGCATCCCGCAAGGAGCGCGGGTGATCTCCATCGCCGAGGTGTACGACGCGCTGCTTTCGGGAATGTTCGAACTGCCTCGGTCGAGCGAGCAGGTTTTCGCCGAGTTGCAGCGAGTGGCCGGCAAACAGCTCGATCCGGAGCTCGTCGAGGTGTTTGTCGAGACAATGCGCCGCCGCTCGGTGCAATCTTCGGCGCAGAATCACAGCTCCTAGTCGGCGCGGGGCTTTCCTTTGGCGGTTCGCGCCGCCCGCGCAGCTTCGTTACAATTCCGCGGGAGGACCCCCATGCAAACTGCCACGGTTCGCTGGATTGAAAACGAGCAATTTCTCGCCACTACGCCCTCGGGCCACGCCGTTCCTTTCGATTCCGATCGCGAGCGCAATTCCGCTCCCGGACCGATGGAGATGCTTCTAGCGGCGCTCGGGTCGTGCTCGGCGACCGACGTTATCCTGATTTTGAGGAAGAAGCGGCAGAAGGTGAAATCGCTGGTCATTTCCATTGCCGGTGAACGCGCTCCCTCGGCGCCGACGGTTTGGACGAAGATCGAGATGGTCTACCGCTTGGAGGGCGATCTGGACGAAAAAGCGGTGAAAGACGCGGTGGAATTGAGCCAAACGAAATACTGCGGCGTTGCGGTGACGCTGGGGAAAATCGCGGAAATCAGCCATCGGTACGAAATCCTGCGGTAAGGCCGCGCCGGGAGAGAGTGAACGCGCTTGTCACCCGAACCGGCGATTGCTTAGAATGCGATTTTCCTTGATTCCTCGCGCCAGAGCGGAGTAGCCGAATGGGAAGACGGATTGCCGCGAAAATTACCGGTGTGACCGGCTACGTGCCGCCGCGCCTGCTGACGAACGCCGACCTCGAAAAGCTGGTGGAAACGACCGACGAATGGATTCGCACGCGGACGGGAATTCGCGAGCGGCACATGGTGGATCCGGGCATGGCGGCTTCGCATTTGGGCTCTGAAGCCGCGCGCCGGTTGCTCGAGGCAAAAGGCGTTGCGCCGGAGGACATCGACCTCATCGTCGTCGCCACGGTGACGCCGGATATGATGTTTCCTTCGACGGCTTGCCTTATCCAGGAGCGGATCGGGGCGAAGAAAGCTTGGGGCTTCGACCTCTCGGCCGCCTGCTCCGGATTCCTTTATGCACTGACGGTCGGCGCGCAGTTCGTGGGCGCCGGAACGCACCGAAAAGCGCTGGTCATCGGCAGCGACGTGATGACTTCGATCATCGATTTCACCGACCGCGCCACTTGCGTTTTGTTCGGAGACGGCGCCGGCGCCGTGCTCGTCGAGCCGGCGGGGTCGGAAACGGAAGGGATTCTCGATTTCCATCACGATATTGACGGCTCGGGCGGCTGCAATCTATTCATGCCCGGCGGCGGTTCGCTGCACCCTCCGTCGCAGGAAACGATCGAGAAGCGCATGCATTACGTGCACCAGGACGGGCCGCAGGTGTTCAAATACGCGGTGCGGCGGATGTGCGAGGTATCGACGACGCTGCTCGAGCGGAACGGGCTCACCGGCGACGATCTGGCGCTGGTGGTTCCGCATCAGGCGAATCTGCGCATCATCCGCGCGATGCAGGAGCGGCTGGGAATCCCCGATTCGAAAATCATGATCAATATCGACCGCTACGGAAACACCACCGCCGGAACGATTCCGCTCGGCTTGCGCGATGCCGTCGAGCAGGGGCGCCTGCGGAGCGGCGATCTGGTGCTTCTGATGGCGGTCGGCGCGGGATTCACCACGGCCGGAATCCTGCTGCGCTGGGTGTGAGCCGCGGTTTGCCGCGTTCCGCGCGTCGGGAACGCCGGCGCGTTTCCGTGTGATGCGAGGGGAAGTTCCGGGTTTTCAGGCGGGAAGATGCGCGCAGTTGTGACAGGAGGAGCGGGTTTTCTGGGTTCGCACCTCTGCGATCTGCTGATCGAGAGGGGCTGGGACGTGGTCTGTTTCGACAACCTGGTGACCGGCAGCGAGGAAAACGTCACCCACCTATCCGGCCACGCCCGCTTTCGGATGGTTCTCCACGATGTGACGCGTCCGATGGCTGTGGATGGTTCGGTGGACGCGGTGTTTCATCTGGCGAGTCCGGCGAGCCCGGTGGATTATCTGCGCCTTCCGATCGAAACGCTCGAGGTCGGCTCGCTCGGCACGCGAAACACCTTGGAGTTGGCGCAGGCGAAAGGCGCGCGATACCTGCTCGCTTCCACTTCGGAATGTTACGGCGATCCGGAAGTTTCACCGCAGCCGGAAAGCTATTGGGGCCACGTCAATCCGATCGGCCCGCGCAGCGTGTACGACGAAGCGAAGCGCTTTTCCGAAGCGCTGACGATGGCCTATCACCGCGCTCGCGCGGTCGATACGCGGATCGTGCGCATCTTCAATACTTACGGCCCGCGCATGCGGCTGAACGACGGGCGCGTTTTGCCGAATTTCGTCTATCAGGCGCTGCGCGGCGAGCCGCTCAGCGTCTACGGCGATGGGAAACAGACCCGCAGCTTCTGCTACGTTTCCGATCTGATTGACGGCATCTACCGTTTGTGGGAACGCGGCAGGCACGAACCTGTCAATATCGGCAATCCGCGCGAAATGACGATTTTGGAATTCGCCGAGATGGTTTTGCGTTATACCGGATCAAAGGCCGGCATCGCTTTTGAACCGTTGCCAGTGGACGATCCCAAGCGCCGTTGCCCGGATATCACCAGAGCCAGGGAACTGCTCGGCTGGGAGCCGAAGGTGAGCCTCGAGGAAGGCCTTCCGCCCACCGTGGAATTCTTTCGGCGCGTGCGGGCAAGCTGAAACGAGCCGTGCGGAACGCGACTAGGGCACGCGGCCGACCGTGTCGCCATCGGGGCGCCCGACCGATTCGTATTCGAAGCCGAGCTTGCGGACTTTTCCGGGATCGAGCAGGTTTCGGCCGTCCAGCAACAGCGGTCGCGCCATCGAGCCGCGAATCCGTTCCCAGTCCAATCGTGCAAATTCGGGCCACTCGGTGGCGATGACGAGTGCGTCGGCGTCTTGCGCGGCGGCGTAAGGATCGGTTTCGTAGTGGCCCGTAGGCAGCGCCACGCGCGCTCTTTCCGTCGCCTGCGGATCGAATGCGTGCACCTCGGCGCCCTCTTCGAGCAGCCGCTTGAGCAGCTTGAGGCTGGGCGAAAAACGGATGTCGTCGGTATCGGGTTTGAACGCCAAGCCGAGCAGCCCAATCCGCTTTTCCCGAATCACCCACAACGCGCGGCGGATCTTTTCAACGAACCGATCGATTTGATGATTGTTGATCGCTTCGGCTTCCTTCAGCAGGCGGAAATCCACGCCGGCGCGTTCGGCCAGCCGGATGAACGCCTGAATGTCTTTCGGAAAACAGAATCCGCCGAATCCCAGCCCGGCGCGCAGAAAATGCGGGCCGATACGCGGATCGAAACCCATCGCGCGCGTCACTTCCTCCACATTTGCTCCCAGCCGCTCGCAGAGTTCGGCGAGGGCGTTGGCGTAGGAAATCTTCAGCGCGAGGAAGGAATTAGAAGCATGCTTGATCAGTTCGGAGCTGGCGATCGTGGTGACGACGAACGTGGGAGCCGGCAGCGGGGGACACGTGGAGGAATGCACCGGGCAGCGGAACTTGCCATCGAGCACCGGCTGGTAAATCTCCCTGAGTTGGCGCTCCGCTTCGGCATCTTCCACGCCGACGACGATGCGATCGGGATGAAGAAAATCCTCGATGCCGCTTCCCTCGCGCAGGAATTCGGGATTCGACGCCACGCGGAAGCTGGTTCCGGAATTACGAGCGTAAACGGCGAGCGCGCGCTTGAGTTCCTGACCGGTGCGCACCGGCACGGTGCTCTTTTCCACGACGAGCTTGGGCGAAAGCGACTCGGTGGCGATCAGGCGGGCGACGCGGTCGATCGCGCTCAGGTCGGCGTCTCCTGTTTCGAGCGGTGGCGTGCCGACGCAGATGAAAATAGCCTCTCCCGCTTGCACCGATTCAACCGGGTCGTCGGTCACCTTCAGCCGGCCTTCCTTGCCATTGCGCAAAAAAACATCTTCGAGGTGCGGTTCGAAAATGGGCATCCGGCCTTCACGAAGCATCCGCGTCTTCGCCGGGTCATTGTCGAAACAGACTACCGAATGGCCCAGCTCAGCCAGGCAACTGCCGGTTACCAACCCGACGTATCCGCAACCAATCACCGAAATTTTCACGGAAGTGAGCTCCGTTCTCTTTTGCCCTACTGTACCGCAATATTTGAGGGCCCGGA
>JAKASX010000121.1 GCA_021818865.1 Acidobacteriota bacterium | reverse complement strand
GGCCCGAAGCTGACTTCGAAAGATACGATCGTGCTGGCGGATTTCTCCAATACAACCGGGCAAGCCGTTTTCGACGGTACGCTGAAGCAGGCCCTCCTGGTTCAGCTCAGCCAGTCGCCCTTTCTCAATATTTTACCCAGAGCGCGGATTCAGCAGACGCTGGGCCTGATGGGCCAGCCTGCCGATGCGGCCATCACAAGCGAGATCGCGCGGGAAATTTGCGAGCGGACGTCGAGCGCGGCGACGATCGCCGGCTCGATTTCGATGCTCGGCAGCCAGTACGTGATCGGGCTCAACGCGGCCGACTGCCAGAACGGCAATTCGCTGGCGCGGGAACAGGTGACCGCGAACCGCCCTGAAGACGTGCTCGCGGCGCTCGGCAATGCCGTCACGAAGCTTCGCGCGCGGCTGGGCGAATCGCTGGCCTCGATTCAGAAATTCAATACGCCGCTGGCCGAGGCCACAACGTCCTCCCTGCCGGCGTTGAAGGCGTATAGCACAGGAGAGACTGTTCACAACCTGAAGGGCGACGCGGCCTCGATTCCGTATTTCAAACAGGCGATCCAGCTCGATCCGAATTTTGCGATGGCGTATGACGGCCTGGGCATTGCTTATAGCAACCTGGGCGAATTCAGTCTTGCGGCGGAATATTTGACGAAGGCCTACGGTCTTCGCAATCGCGTGAGCGAGCGCGAGCGGCTGATGATCACCGCGATGTACAACAACTTGGCCCCGGGCGATCTCGACGCGGCACGCCAGGCCTTTCAGCAATGGGAGCAGACTTTTCCGCGAGATTTCAATGCTCCTCTCGACCTGGGCACCCTCTACGCCGAAATCGGCCGGTTCGATCCGGCCGTCAATCAAACCCTCCTTTCTCTTCGTCTGAACCCCGATCTTTCAATCGGGTACAGCAACCTGGCCGGGAATTATCTGGCGCTGGGACGATTCGATGACGCGCGCTCCACGCTCGATGAGGCCCGCAGCCGTCATTTCGACTACGCGTTTCTGCACGTTACCCGTTATCTCCTCGCTTTTGCCCAGAACGATCAAGCCGGAATGAAGAAGCAGGCCGCGTGGGCGGTAGGGAAGGTCGGCTCTGAAGATTTGTTTTTGTCGCTCGAATCAGACACGGCGGCCTATTCCGGCCGGCTTGCCGAGGCGCGCAACCTTGACCAGCAGGCTGTCGCGACGGCGCAGCGCGACGGGATGGGCGAAGATGCGTGGCTCTGGAACCTGGATGCGGCGCTGCACGAAGCCGAACTTGGCGATCCCGCTCGCGCCCGGCAGATCGCCGGCGAACTGCTGAAGACGCCGGGCATCGATCGCTACACCGAAGTCGTTGCCGCTCTCGCGCTGGCTCGCGCCGGCGACGCAGCCGGCGCCCAGCCCGTGGTGGACAGCCTGGCCAAGCAGTTTCCGAGCGATACGATCATCAACGCCTATTGGCTGCCCACGGTGCGCGCTGCCATCGCGCTCGATCGTGGCGATGCGGCGCAGGCTCTACAGGCCCTCCAGCCCGCAGCTCAGTACCAGATGGGGCAGGCCAATCCTTTCAACAACTCCACCCTCTATCCTGTTTATCTGCGCGGTCTGGCGCTGCTCGAAGAAAAGCAGGGGCAGCAAGCCGCGGCCGCATTCCAGTTCATCCTCAGCCATCGCGGCGCCGTCCTGAACTTTCCCATCGGCGCGCTCGCGCAGCTCGATTTGGCTCGTGCGCAAGCGCTCGCGGGGGACAGCAGCGCCGCTCGAACGTCCTATCAGAATTTCTTCGCCCTCTGGCAGCACGCCGATCCCGGCATTCCCCTCCTTAAGCAAGCCAAATCCGAATACGCCAAGTTGCAGTAAAAATCGCTGTCACCCTGCGGCCCGCCGTTGGGCCGACCTGTCCCGCGCCACAGGCCGGGAAGGGTCCCGCAAATGGTGAAGCGCGTTAAGTCGCGTGAGCGGTCACGGTGTCGGGGTGCTTCCCAACGGACTGCCTTGGCCCTGCCCGGCCCGATGGAACCGGACATTTCTACTTTGCACGAACCGGACATGCTCACTTTGCGCCCGCGTCCTTCTCTCGTTGACTTACCTTTGGCTCCGCCATACTATTCCTCCGGCGTGGCTGACCCCTCTTCACTCATCGGCAAGTCGGTATCCCACTACCGTGTCGTCGAACGGCTCGGCGGCGGCGGAATGGGTGTGGTGTACAAGGCTGAGGACACGAAACTCGGCCGGTTCGTCGCGCTGAAATTCCTGCCCGAAGACCTCGCTCGCGATTCCCGCGCGCTCGATCGTTTCGAGCGCGAAGCCCGCGCCGCTTCCGCGCTCGACCATCCCAATATCTGCACCATCTACGAAATTGGCGAATACGAAGGTCGTCCGTTCATCGCGATGCAGTGCCTGGAAGGCGTGACGCTGAAACATCGCGTCAACGGAAAGCCATTGCCGCTCGACCTGTTGCTCGAACTGGGCGTCGAAATCGCCGAAGGCCTGGAAGCGGCGCACGCCAAGGGCATCGTTCACCGCGACATCAAGCCCGCGAACATTTTCGTCACCGCGCAAGGGCACGCGAAAATCCTCGATTTCGGTCTGGCGAAACAGACGGCAAAAAGCGGTGGCATGGCCGGTGCGACGATGACGCGCGACGACGCCGGGCCGACCGTCGGCGAAGAACAGCTCACGAGTCCCGGCACGGCGCTCGGCACGGTCGCCTACATGTCTCCGGAGCAGGCGCGCGGCGAGGAAGTGGACGCGCGCACCGATCTTTTCTCTTTTGGCGCGGTGCTCTACGAAATGGCCACAGGCGTTTTGCCGTTTCGCGGCGACACGCAGGCCTCCATTTTCGAAGCGATTCTGCACGGCGCGCCGGCCGATCCGGTGCGGCTGAATCCAAACGTTCCCGCAAAGCTGGCTGAGATTATCGCGAAAGCGCTCGAAAAGGATCGCCGTTTGCGGTGCCAGGCCGCGGCGGAAATGCGGGCCGATCTTGCGCGCCTGAAGCGCGACACCGAATCCAGCCGCCACGCCATCAGCATGACGCAACCGGCCGCCGCGTCACCCGCGTCATCAGCAGCCACTCCGGCGATCCCGCCCTCCGCGCCTGCAACGCCCATTTCCGATAGTAGGGGCACGGTCCCTGGCTCGCCGCTTGCCGGCGGCACCGCGCCCGCCGGCGCTGTCATCCTGAACCCGCCGCAGCGGGTAAAGGATCCCGAAAATGGTTCAGCCGCGTCCTCCTCGTCCGTCACCTCGTCCGTCGCGCCCGCCGCGAAACGCCATTGGCCGCTCATCGCCGCCGCGGCCGTCGTGCTTGCCGCCATTGGCTTCGGCGCGTACTACTTCTGGCCGCGCCAGCCCGTGCTCACATCGAAAGATTCCATCGTCCTCGCCGATTTCACCAATACCACCGGCGATCCCGTTTTCGACGGCACGCTGCGCCAGGGTCTTGCCGCGCAGCTCGAACAATCGCCGTTCTTGAATATCGTCTCCGACGCGCAAATTGCCGGCACTTTGCGCCTGATGGGCCAATCGTCGGGCACGCACCTGTCGCGCGAACTGGCTCGGCAGGTTTGCCAGCGCAACAATAGTGCCGCCGTCCTCGACGGCTCGATTTCCAACATCGGCAGCCAGTACGTCCTCGGCCTGAACGCGCTCAATTGCCACACGGGCGCGATTCTGGCTCAGGTGCAGACCACCGCCAACGGCAAGGAGCAGGTGCTTACGGCGCTGGGCCGCGCCGCGACCGAAATCCGCGGAAAGCTCGGCGAATCGCTCGCTTCTATCCAGAAATATAATGCGCCGCTCGCCGACGTCACCACGCCTTCCCTCGAAGCTCTTCAGGCGTATACGCTCGGCTGGAAAGCGAATATCAACTCCGATCCCGCCTCCGCCGTCCCGCTGTTTCAGCGCGCCATTTCCTTCGATCCCAATTTCGCCATGGCTTACGCGGTGCTCGGCAACAGCTACATGAATCTCGGGGAAGGCTCTTTGGGAGCGGATAACCTCAAGAAGGCCTACGATCTGCGCGAACGCGTGAGCGAATGGGAAAAATTCTATATTTCCTCGCATTACGACATGCTTGTCACCGGAGATTTGCAAAGTGCGGTGCAGGTCTGCCGGCTTTGGGAGCAAACGTATCCTCGCGATGCGGTCCCCATCACCATCCTCGGCTACATAGATGGACTCCTTGGCCAATTGAACGATGGTCTCGCTGCTTCGCGCCGGGCTCTCGACCTCGCTCCAAACGCGGGGATCAATTACGGCAATCTTGCCGCCAGCTACGTAACCTTGGACCGATTGGACGAGGCCCAGGCGATTCTCCAGCAGGCTCACTCCCGGCACATCGATTCGCCCTTCATGCACGGAATTGCCTTCCAAATCGCGTTCCTGCAAGGCGACCGGGCCGCCATGGCGCGCGAAAGCGCCTGGGGAATGGGAAAGCCCGGAGTCGAAGACGGTGCGCTGTACGCCGATTCCGAAGTCGCCGCCTACGCCGGCGAGTTGGCCAAAGCCGATGAACTGACCGCACGCGCCATCATTTCCTCCCAGCATGCGGGCGAAAAGGAAACTTCCGCCGACTACGTCGCCGACGAAGCTTTGCGCCTCGCTATCTTCGGCGAAGACGCGCAGGCGCGCGCACAGGCCGCCGCAGCTGCGAAGCTTTCGAGCAGCCGCGACGTCGAGGCCGTGGACGCCATCGCTTTGGCCCTCGCGGGCGATCCCGCCTCGGCCGCAAAACTCGCGTCCGATCTCAGCGCGCGGTTCCCGCAAGACACCATCGTGCAGTCCATCTATTTGCCAGAAATTCAGGCAGCCATCGACCTTGCGCAAAAGGATCCCGCCAAAGCCATCGCCGCGCTTCAGGCCGCCGCGCCTTACGATCTCGGCGCTCCGACGGAAGCGATCAATCTCGCTCTTTATCCGGTCTACCTGCGCGGCTTGGCGTATCTCGCCGCGCACCAAGGCGCGCAAGCTGCCGCCGAATTTCAGAAGATTCTCGACCACTCCGGCGTGGTGATATACGAGCCGATCGGCGCGCTAGCGCATCTGGGTCTCGCTCGCGCCCGCGCTCTTTCCGGCGATACGTCCGGCGCGCGGAAAGCCTATCAGGATTTCTTCGCCGTCTGGCAGCATGCCGATTCGAGTATTCCCATCCTCCAGCAAGCCCGCGCCGAATACGCCAAGTAGGGGCGACGCACGCATCGCCCGCGCGCAGGGATCGCCGCTCGCGCTACCGGCACCCACTCCCGCGTGTCGTTTCAGGTGTCGCGGCCAGCGCCACAACGGACGAACCGAGGGTCATCCGGAGCGCAAAGTCAGGTTGTCACCACGTTGTCGCGGCGCAGGGAGCGCGGAACGCGATCGAGCCGCGTGATCGTTTCCAGTTCGGGTTTATTCAGCACCAGCGTTCCTTCGATCACCAGATCGGTCAGCGCGGGGCTTTGGGCGTGTTCGCCGCTCGGCTGCGTGCTATCGTGCAGCCACGCGAGCAGCAGGGAAGGATCCTCGATCGCCAGCACGAGATCGGGATTTTTCGACGCCGCCTTTTGCACCCGCAATTTCCCCTGGCCGATCGAGAAGCCGAACGTCCCTCCGCCCGTGCGGACGGCGACTTTGCGGCGCCAATTGGCCAGATTGGCCGTCGCGCGCGGGCTGCGCGAAATCAATTCGCCGAGCTTCTGGAAATGGAGCCGCACCTGGCGAGACGTTTCCTGCTGCGCGGCGCTCGGCTCGCCAAATTCCATTTCCGAAAGCTTTCCCCATTCGATTTCGCTCTCGAAAAGCGGGTTCTTGGCAATCTGCTGCGGCGTCAGTTCGCTCTGCGGGACGGCGAAAATATCGAGCATTTCGCCCTGGCGCGAATCGCAGAACGCGAGCTTCACCGGCGTGCCTTTCTTGTAGATGCCCGGGCGGATGGTGCCGCGCGTGGTGCGCACGCGAACCAGCATCGCCGTGTCGCTCAGCTTCCCGTCCGCCGCTTCCAGAAACACGCGGCCGGTGCCGAAGGGTTCCTGGCCCTTGAACCGGCTGGGTGCGAAGACGGTGATCACGGGCGTCGCGGCCATCACGCCGGTGTCTTTCACGAATTCGGGTTTCATCTCGACGAAATTGCAGGCCGGGCAGCGGCGCATGAACGGCGGAACGATCAGGTGACGGCACTCGGGGCAGCGATGCCCCAGCACTCTTCCTTCATCGCGCAGCGCGCGGAAAAATTCGGAAAATTCACCCGCCGTATGTTTCATCGCGGTGAACATCGCATCGTTGCGCTGCAAATAGACGCCGTCGGGCGCCTGAATTTCCGAAATTCCCTCCATCGGGAGCATCGCCGGCGGGATCACCGGCTTGGCTTTGCCTTTTGCGGTCGTCATTGTTTTTCCCGTGTGTGCCATGCTCACGCTCTCCTCTCGAGAACCATGGCCACGCCGTACATCGAAAGCGACGCGCCGGTGCCATGAATCAGGCCATGTTCCAGGTTGCGGGCGCGCATTTCGCGCATCGCGCTCCACGTGGACATCATGTTCGATCCGCCGACGAAGTGGCCGCCGAAAACGAGCCCGCCCGATGGATTCACCAGCAGCTTGCCGCCCGGCATGATGATTCCTTCATCCACCAGTTCGTTCGCGCGGCCCAGCGGCACCACGCCCATTTCCGCCAGCGTGATCATCAGCTGCGGAATGAACGCGTCGTGCAATTCGATCACCTGGACGTCCTGAATCCCGATGCGCGCCATTTCGAGCGCTTTTTTCGTCGCCAGGTAATCGGAATAGATGCGATGCAGCACTTTGTACCGCGTGATGTCGTTGCCGACGAAATACGGCTCGTTGGCCGCGCCCACGCCGGTCAGCCAGATCGGCTCGCGCCCGGTGCGTTCCTTGATTTTCTGGGCCATTTTCGGCGAAGCGAAAATCAGCGCGCACGCGCCTTCCGTGTAGACGCACGTTTCGAGCACGCGCACCGGATAGACCACGTAGCGCGAATGGAGCACCTGATCGGCGGTCACTTTTTCGCCGCGGCGCTGCGCGTAGGGATTGTTCTGCGCCTGCTGGCAGAGCAGTTCCACGATTTTCGCGCGCGCCATCGGGGCCAGATCGCCCGGATGCTCGTCCATGTACGCCTGAATCACTTCCGCGTAGCTTTCCGAAGCGTGCGCGCCGAGCGGCCGCTCGAACCACGGATCCCACGAGTAGCCGATCGTTTGCACCACGGCCGGCGTGTTGCTTTCGGCTTCGTAGTCGTAGCAATCGAGCGCCTTTTCGACGCCCACCACCACCATCAGCTCGTATTGCCCGCTCGCGACCATGTTGTAAGCCGCCAGCATCGAATATGCGCCGGTGGCGCCGCCGTTCGTCACGCGCATCAGCGGCTTGTTTTGCAGGCCGATGATTCCCTGGAAACCGCTTTCGGGGATGGCCTGAAATTCGAAAATGTCGTTGTAGATTCCCGCGACGCCCGCTTCCACTTCCTGAATGTGAATGCCGGCGTCGTGCACCGCTTCGCTCACCGCCATTTGCGCCAGTTCCCAAAACGTTTTTTCGACCCAGCGGGAACGGCACGGCGTCATGCCGGCTCCCAGGATGGCTACATCGCTCACGGTTTCGCTCCTGATTTGGTTTTTCGCTTCTTTCGGCGCCCGCGTGGAAGCGGATGCGCGCGCCCGTGTCCCGGGATTTCGCAAGGGTCCTTCTGGAAAAGGCACAGGTCGCAAGCGTCCGAAACGCACGCTTCCGCGATCGCCATGTGCGCCAGTTCTCGCATGGCTTTTTTCACCGACGGGGAACGATTTGCGACCGCGCCCGCACGCGCGCCGGCTGCGTTGCCCACGGTAGTTCTCCAATGGGAAGCGGATGGGCCTGGGAGCGGTAGGGTCCGTTACCGCGAGTGTAGGCCCGTTCGGTCAAGGAATGCAACGGCCAAAGCCGCGTCCCGCATATGGGTGAGGTTCCGCTGGCGCGGCGCGGTATTTGGCTCTCGATGCTCGCGAAAGGCTGCCGGGCCGCGCTCCGGCGCTCTCGAATCCATGGCGCATAAAGGAGATAGGCCGCGTGGGACCGTCGTGGACGCTTTGGCGACGCGTGTGCACGGAAAGCGGCAAAGAATCCGGCGTTTCAGGGGTGTGTCTATGAAAACGCGTCTCCTGATTTTCCTGTTCGCAGCGGCATTTGCCGTCGCACCCGTTGCTCGCGCGCAAACGACGAGTTGCCAATGGCGGCCTGAGCTCGCTCCGAATGCCGTGCGCTCTCCCGTGCAGATGGATATCCATGCGGCGTACCGCATATTCGTTTTTCAGTCGGACGGCACGGTCGGCTATACGCTGCGGGGCCAATTCCCCTTCGCGGCTTTCCTCTCGTTCACGGTCTACAGCGGCGGCGGCCTGTTGCATGCCGCGCTCACCGATTACCAGATCGAGCAGGACCCGGGCTCGATCAATCCGTTTACCGAGGGTCAGCCGGTGGACGCTCCAAACCGCTCCTTTACCATCACCGTGCTGCCCTACGGAACGATCCCCGATTCCTCGATGCTGAATCCCATCTTCCTGCCGCCTCCGCCGCATGGATCGAACACGCTGATGGCGGTGCTCGTCGAACGAATCTATCTTCCCGAGCCGCGCGTGAACGATCGCTTCGGCGGAGTCGCCGCGCCAACCATCGAGCCGTTCGAGATTGACAATCCCTCGATACCGGCAGCCTGCCCGACTGGCGATTTCAGCGCGATCGCGGGCCAGTTCGGAAATTTCGGCGGCAATTTCAGGCAGTCGCCGTCGCCGCGAAACGGAAAGATTGAGTTTTATCGGCCGCCTGTCTCGCAGGTGCCGTTTGCCGACGGCAGCCAGCCGTTCACCAAGCACGATTGCACGGGCTATCTGATGGGCACGGTGCTTCCCAACGAGATCGCCGTGGTTCGGCTGCCGGCAGTGCCGAGGTTTTTCGACAACACGAATACGACGGAGGCGACAACCTTCCCGAGTCCGGGCGACCTGGACGCGCGGTATATTTCGGTCGGTTCCTACGGAGCCAGCATATTGCGCGCGTCGGACAACGAAAACGTCGCCGGGCCCGACCTGAAACGGCAGCCCGACGGCAGCGCCGTTTTCGTCGCCGTCCCGATCGGATTGCCGGAATCCGAGAAGGAACAGGTGAAGGCAAGAGCCGACGAACTTGGCTACAACTACATGCCGCTCGCCCAGGAGGGCAGTGTGATCGAGCCCTTTCTGATTTATCGCCAAAAGGTGGCAGCCAGCGGATTCGCAGGCAGCATCCAGAACGTAGCGTGCTTCCGCGGCACGGCGTTCAATCACGCGCCGCTGTCCTACGCCGCTTCGCCAAAGAATATGGGCGAATACGCGCCGGTTGGCGTCGAGTGCTCGTCTTCGGATTTTCTGTCTGGAGCATGCGGGCAGTAACGCGGCCGTTCGCGCGACGCGGCGGTTCGAGTGTCCAGCCACGGCGTTTCCTGTAGAATGATA
The DNA here is from genome assembly GCA_021818865.1 of Acidobacteriota bacterium. GTDB lineage: Bacteria > Acidobacteriota > Terriglobia > Acidiferrales > UBA7541 > JAKASX01. The sequence goes on along the minus strand of JAKASX010000121.1, from coordinate 50 downwards.
GGGCACTTGGCCGGAGTGGCGGAACTGGCAGACGCGCGAGACTCAAAATC
>JAKASX010000014.1 GCA_021818865.1 Acidobacteriota bacterium | reverse complement strand
GCCCGCTGGAGCGTGACCAAGGCTCCGACGAGCGAGCCGAGCCCGGCGGAGTCCACGTAGGGCACGCCGGCGAGATCCAGCAGCAGCGCGGAGCAGGTTTCCTCGCGAACGGCCGTTTGGAACGGGAAAAGGGTGCTGAGCGTCAAGGGACCTTGCAGGCGGAAAACGCGCTGGCCGGCGCGGTTGCCGTCCGAGCGAGCGATCGAAAGCGAATTCTCCATCATGGCACGGAACAGTATCGGATTTAGCCGGCGCAATCAAGCGTATTCTGGCCGCGAAATCGCGAGCCGGAGCGGTTCGCGGCTTTGCCGGCGATGGCGGAGATCACAAGACGCCGGAATGGGCGCCGGTCGCCGCGGCGATCTGTTCCTGAATGTGCGCGCGGTGCTCGTAACCCTCGGCGGTGAAGCAGACGGCGCGGTCGAAGAAATGGCTGACCAGGCGCTCGAATTCCTGCTGCTGATAGAGTTCCATGGCGGAATCAGCGAAACCATATGCAGCAAGATAATCGAGCAGTCGTTCTTTCGTGAGGACGAGCGCCCACAAGACCTCGGCCAAAGGAACGCCTTCCTTGCAACGATACTCGCCGAGCTCGTTGTACCAGGCGCGAACGGAGTCGCTCGATTTTTCCCAGAGCCAGCGGCCGAGATCGTGATAGACGGCATAGACGCGGCTGTGAAGATCCTGGTGCGAAAGAGAATGATAGGAGGTCGTCTGCGGGCTGGTGCGAAGCTTTTCGATTGTGCGCTGAGTCAGCTCCTCGGCATGAGTTTCGATGATGCGGATTAATCGGTCGCAAAGATTGGGATTCTGAATGGATACCATTGCTTTCCCCCGCATCCATTATGGCACTTTTGGCGCAAGGCAAACGCGCGACTCCCAATGCGGAGGCGGAAAGGCGCGAACGCAGGCGAAAGAGGCCACGACCAAGAGCGCGATCGAAACCGAATAGAACGCCGTCTGGAAACGCTTTCGCATGGTTCCCGATTTCCCAAAATTGCGTCTCCCCGCGCCACTCGTTCCCACCCGGCGCGGAAACCGGATGTTGGCATGACGCGTGGCAGACAGCCGGGTTGCAAGCGGCAGCGGGGTGTCAGGCGGCGCGGTTGGCGGCTGCCACGGTGGCAATGGCCAGGAGGTAGAAGACGAACATCAGGGCGAGGCGCGTTTTCGCTTTGGAGTTGGCGCCACGGAATTCGTGCCAGGCCAGCACGCCCCAAAGCGCGGCGACCATCGGCGAAGCCTGGCCAATTGCGTAGGAAATGGCGACGCCGGTGAAATTGGCCGCCACCAGATTGAACACGGTGCCAACGCCCCAAACGAATCCGCCGGCTATGCCAAGCAGGTGCGCACCGGCGGAGGCCTTGAAAAATCCGCTGCCATCCACCGGCTCGCCGGAGAGCGGGCGTTTCATCAAATAGGTATTGAAAACCGGGCAGGAAACGAGCGCGCCGAACGTGAAGAAAACCGCGGTGCCATAAGGCCCAAGTGCATGGCCCGACGCGAGCGAGTGCGTCACAAACGGCGCCCAAAGACCCATCAGGATGCCCGAAACGACGCAAACCCAGATGCTCTTCCGCGATATGCTCTTGCCCGAAGCGCTGAGCGCGGCGTAGGCCTTGCCATCGAGGACAACGGCAACGATCGCCAGCGCGACGCCCAATGCGAGAAGCGCCGGATTGCCCTTCGGCTGGAGCAGGTAACTGAGCACCACGCCAACCACCAGCGCCAAGCCGATCGAAACGGGAAACGCGACGGCCATCCCCGCCATTTCGATCCCCGCGACGAGCAGGAGATTCGCCAGATTGAACACCACGCCGCCAACCATGGCCGAAATCATGTTGCCCGTATCGGCGGAACGAAGATTCGCCAGGAAGCTCGACGGGCCGGAATGAATGCTGCCCATGGTAAAGGCGAGGATCAGCGAAATAACAAAGATGCCTATCGCGTAGTCCCAATAAAACAGCTCAAAGCGGTAGTTCTTGACGCCCTTGAAGGTGTTTGCCCAAGAGCCCCAGCAGACGGTGCTGACGATCACCATCACCAGCGCGAGCGAAAAACTATGCGGAGTGAACATGGCGCGAGGTTCCTTTCCGTGAAACGGGGCCCGCGCTGCTTATAGGTTGACTGGCGTCGAGAGTCAAGAGGAAAAGATGCGCGGCGTGGCCGTCATTTTGCCACGGCGAAATGCGCGCCGGGGGTGGGCGAGGTCATCAAGCGAATGAAATCGCTATAAAAACGAGCTTTATCGAGAGCGACGTTGACGGTGACGAGCCGCTCGCCGAGCCCCGGATTCTGGCCGGGTTGCCAGACGAGCGTATCGCCGTAGCTCGGGCCGGGATCGATCGAGGCGTCCATGTAGAGCTTTTCGGTGCGCGTGATGACGGCGGGATCGAGCCAGGCGATTGCCGCCAGCTCGTCCCACATGTATGCGGGATGCGCGTAGCGGGCGAGGTAACGTGCGACTGGCGTATTGGCGCGGGCGATGCGGGCGATCATGGCGCGGCTCAGGCGCGTCTGGATGGAAATATCCACGGGCGTATCCACGATTTTCGGCCAGTCCGCGTGGAGCACGGCGTGGGTGGCTTCGGGATCCATCCAGAAATTGAATTCGCGCCGAGGATGATCGCGAAATTCGGGATTTTGCGTTTGCGGATCGATGCTGCCTCCCATCAGCACCAGGCCGCGGGTGAGCGCGGCGAAATGAGGGTCCATGGTGACGGCGAGCGCGAGATCGGTGAGCGGGGCGCCGCAATAAATGGTCACTTGATGCGGATATTTGTGGACCATGCGAACGAGGAATTCGGCGGCGGTTTCGCGGGAAGGTTTCGTCGTGGGATTTCCCTCCGGGAGCGGGGGAACGACGTAAGGGCCGCGGACTTTGCCCCAATTCCAGGCGCCCTGGTAGACGACCTTGCCGTAGAGTTTTTCCCAATGGGCGATGAATTGGGGGCTGTTGTCAATGGGGAAAACGGCGCCGGGAACCACGGGAATATCGGTGCGGCCGATGAGTTCGAGCAGGCGCAGGGTGTGCGCAACTTCCTCGTCGCGCCACTGGTCGCCGGTGACGACGGTGATGCCGAGCACGTCGGTATGGGGCGACTGAATGAGCGCGAGAATCGCCTGGAGATCCGTGCCTGCGGGACCGGCGGCGTCTTCCTCGATGATGATTTTGCGCCCCGCTGCATTCACAGACGCGGGGCGGTCCGCACGGTCAGAATCCGACCGCTTCGATGCCGGAGGGGCGGGTTGCGGCGACCTTGGTTGTGTGTGAACCGGCAGCGAGACGAAAAACACCGCTGCAATCGCGGCCAGGAACAATGCTCGGATGCGCATGCGGCCGTCTTCTCCTCGAAAAAACTTCGCCGCGGCAGCGTTCATGGCACGAGCCGCCGCGAAGGGCGTATTGTATGCCAGTTGGCGCGCGGGAGCCGCCACAAACGGGAGGACGCCATGGGCGAACTGCAAACCGAAACCATTACGTTGCGAGTTTCCGACGGCACCGAGATGAACGGGTTTCTGGCGCGGCCGGCGGATGGCGCGAAACACCCCGGGATGCTGGTTTTTCAGGAAGCGTTTGGGGTGAACGGGCACATTCGCGACGTCTGTAAACGGATCGTCGCGGAGGGTTTCGTCACGCTGGCGCCGGAACTCTTTCATCGCACCGCACCGGGGATGGACATTCCTTACACCGATTTGCCCAATGCAATGACACAGGTGCGCGCGCTGACCGAAGCAGGGATAGAAGCGGATATTCGCGCGGCGCATCAGGCGCTTGTGGCGGATTCACAAGTCGAAGCGGGGCGTGTCGCCGCTGTTGGTTTCTGCATGGGCGGGCGCGTGGCGTATCTGGCCGATGCAGTGGCGCCGCTCTCTGCGGCCATTTCGTTTTATGGCGGAGGAATCGCGCCGAGCCAGATGGGACCGGGCTTGCTTGGGAGAGCGAAAAATTTAAGCGGGCCGATTTTGCTGTTCTGGGGTGGGCGCGACAAGCATATCAGCGCCGAACAGCGCCGCGCCGTTGCCGACGCGCTCACGGAAGCGGGAAAGACGCACATCGAAGTGACTTTTTCCGATGCGGACCACGCGTTTTTCTGCGATGCGCGCCCCAGCTACCACCCTGAATCCGCCAAAGAAGCATGGGCGCTCTCGCTCGCGTTCCTGCACGAGCGACTGGCCGCAAGATAGATTGGTAGAGCGAGGTTAGGCGGTGTTCCCAGGGGCTGGTTTCCTGGTGCTACTGCGCGCCCACAGATAGAGGCCGAGCGCGATTACAAACGCCCAGAGCAAGCGATCATGCAGCCACGCGGGATCGAGCGTGACGGCCATCCCCGTTTCGGCCACTGCGAGCGCCCACAACAACGCTTCGCCGCAAAAGCCTTGCAGCCAGCGGGGGCGCGCGCCGGCGGCGGGAATTCTGGCACGGAACGCCGGAAACAGGCGCGGTACGGCGGCGCGATAGGCGCGATAGGATTCTGCTTTCGTGGCTTCGAGGCCAGCTTCCTCGTCTCGAATGAACAGCCTCACCAGAATCCACATGCCAATGATGAGCACCAGGCATGCGATTGGCACGAGAAGCATGCCGATTCCGATCGAAAAAAGAATATTTCCGAAATAGAGCGGATTGCGGCTGTATCGGTACGGGCCATCGGCGAGCAGGCGATCGGTGTGCATTTGCCTGTCCTGCACTACGCTCGTGGTGAGATACGATGTGCCCCAGGTGCGCCAGAAGGCACCGAGAGCGACGAGCGCGGCCGAAACCGCGTAGGCGGCGTGACGCCAGAGCGCGAGGCTCGTTCCAGGGACATGGGAGGCGAAGAAATGGGCCAGGCGCTCGCCAACAGGCGCGGAAACGAACCCCATGCCGAAAAAGACGAGAACGAACAGCGCCAGCAGGAACCAGCGCCGATTCCGAAAGAAAAAATCCCTTCTCGCGCTCTCCATTGCCCGCCAGTCTGCCAGAAACGGGAGTGCAAATCCATTGCTGCGCGGCGCGAGGCGACGCGCCATGCGCGCGGCGGCATAAGAATCGGGCGTTTTTTCCGAGCGGGCGGTGAAAACGCGCCAAGAGAACAATTCGGAGGAATTCGCGCCGCGCGGCCGACATCGAGCCGGCCGCGCAGAACGAGAAATGGATTATCCAGTCACTTCAATGCTGGTGGCGAAATTGCCGTCGCGCTGGGGCACGAAGCCGACGGAAACCGTTTTGCCGGCCATATCGGTAAGCGATTCGAGCGTGGCGCGCTTGTCGCCGACCATGATGACCGTTTTCGGCGTCACGATCAGATCGTAGGGAACGCTATTCGGGCCTTCCACCACCACCAACCTCTGGTCGGCGACGACCATCTGGATGGTGCCGGAAAGCGATTCGGAAACGCCAAAACCCAGACCGGATCCACCGGCTTGCCGCGAGGCAACCGCGCGCATGCGGCGCGGATGGCGCTTGGTTTGAGCAAAGGCCGATGAGCCGGCGACGAGGGCAAACGCAGCAACGAACATCAGAATTTTCGAGGATCTACGCAGCATTTCGCTTCTCCCGGGAGCAGGAATAGCTCCCTGACAATTACTTTGATGGTATGTCCCCGAGAAAAGGGTTGCAATCTTTTTTGCCGTGCCGACGGGCGGAAATTCGGGAGGGGGCTGGCGAACAGGAGAACCGCTCAGGAATTGGCGGGTTCCGAGCCGTCTGAAGGGGCAAGATCGGCCGAATCGGAGGAAGAACTCGAACCGCTTGCGCCGGCCGTTTGGGCTTGCGGCTCGGCCACGGCAGCCGGAGCATTGGAGGAATTTTCGGCCGTGGCGGAGCGGGGTTCCGTGGCGTCGGCGGCCGCGGGCTTCGCTTCCGGTTCGCCCGGCGGCACGGCCGGTTGATGGCTCAGTTCGCCGCTTTTGGCTCTTTCCGCATCGGCAGCGGAAGGCTGCGACGCTGGTTCGGCCTCCACTTGCTCGATTTTCGGCTGCACCAGAGCTGTGTGCCGCGAGGCCAGCGCCTCGACAATCAAATCCGCGATCGCGGCAGCGCCGCGACGGTCGGGGTCGAGAGCGGGATCGTAGCCAGCGACGGCCAGCCCGGCGAACGTGGGAAGCGTGGCGAAGCAAGCGAGCGTTTCGCGAGCTTCGGCCAGCGCGAGGCCGTCCGAGGCGCCGCGCGGCGCGCCCGGCATTTCGGCCGAGGAAAAAACAGCGACGTCGAGAAAAACGACGAAATCGCGTTTTGGCGCCCGGATGCGCTCGCGTGCCGTCTCAGCCGCGGCGCGCACGCCTTCGCGCCGAATCCGCTCGAGCGGGAACCGGCCTACGGCCGTGGTGGAGAGCCGCTCGCGATCGATCGCGTCGGATTCCACCAGGCCGAAGAGGACCAAATCCGGCTCGCGAATGAGCGGCGGCTCTTTCCAGAAGCGAACGAGCTCGGGCGCTCCCTGGCCGATCAAATGCGAAACGGTCATCGCCTCAACGACGCCGTCCTCGGTGAAAACGGGCGTGTGGAGATCGGCGTGGCGGCCGATGTGGAGGAGGCCGAGGCTGGGCGCCTGACGCCGCAAACCGGCGACGAGCGCCAAAATCACCGTCGAATCGCCGCCGAGAACCAGCGGAAACGCATGGGACTTCGCCGGCTGCTCGACGCGCAACCGGAGAGCTTCGAGGACGCCGAGCGCCGCGCGAACGTTTTTCGCGCGCGGGCTTTCGGGATCGGGCTGGAACAGTTCGGCGGGCAGATCGCCGGCGTCGCCGGTTTGGTAGCCGACCTCGACGAGGCGAGTGCCGATGGCCGCGCGCAACGCTTCGGGACCGCGTTCGAGACCGGCCGCAGCGGCGGCGGCGCTGGTGGGCGCGCCCATCAGGGCAAGCTGGTCAGGATGTCGAATCAGCTTGGCGGTCAAATCAACCCCTTGTTTCCAGCTCACGAAGAGAAACCGTCCCGGCCACCCAAGAAACCGCTTCGGCCATTTCGGCCGCGGACGGCAACCACCCCTTGCCAATCAGCGGAGAGCCACCAACTCCGCGGGAAGGGTGAAACGAACGTCTTCGCGGATCAGATCGAGATCGCGCTGATCGGTGAAACCGAGTTGCGCCAGGCGCTCGCTCACCTGCTGCACGAGCACTTCGGGCGCCGAGGCACCGGCGGTCAAGCCCACTCCGTGCACGCCTTCGAACCATTGCGGTTCCAGATCGTGTTCATCCTCGATCAGCCGCGCCGGCACGCCGCGCCGCTTTGCCACTTCGACCAGGCGATTCGAATTCGAGCTGTTCGCGGAGCCGACGACGAGGATCAAATCCACTTCGCGCGCCACCTGCTCGACCGCTTCCTGGCGGTTTTGCGTGGCGTAGCAGATGTCGGAGGATTTCGGCCCGAGAATTTGCGGAAAACGCTGTTTCAGCCGCTCGACGATTTCCTGCGTGTCGTAAAGACTGAGGGTGGTCTGGGTTAGAAACGCCAGACGCTCGGGATCTGGGACGACGAGTTCGTCCACTTCCTCGACGCTGCCGACGACGACGGTTTGCAGCGGCGCTTCGCCCGACGTTCCGACGATTTCCTGATGATCGCGATGGCCGATGAGCACGATCGTGCGGCCTTCGCGAGCGAATTTTTGCGCTTCCAGGTGAACTTTGGTGACGAGCGGACAGGTGGCGTCGATCACGCGCAGCTTGCGCGCTTCGGCTTCCTCGCGCAGGCGCGGAGGAACGCCGTGGGCGCTGAAAATCAGCACGGATCCGTCGGGCACATCGCTCATGCTTTCGACGAAAATGGCGCCCCGGCGGCGCAACTGCTCAACCACGTGGCGGTTATGGACGATCTCGTGATGAACGTAGACAGGAGGACCATAGGCTTCGATGGCCAGCTCGACGATATCCACGGCGCGCACGACGCCGGCGCAGAAGCCGCGCGGGCGTACCCGCAGCAGTATTCCAGGCTTCTTCACACCGTTTCCGCCGTTGGCGCCGGCAGCGCCATTGCTCGCTGGGCTCATCTGGTCAGCCCTCTCCCCTGTCGGTTTCTCATGATACCGAATTCATCCGCCAGCCGCCATAACGGATTGGGCAAAAGGACGGTTGGCGGGTGGTTTGGGCGCGAGGCATGTTCTGGATTGAAAGGATTACGGTTAGCTGGAAGTCAATTGGGCATCGGGCAGCGCGGGCGAGTGAAAAATGAGGCTGGAAGCGCCGAGGAGTGGGGATTTTCGCAACGGGGGCGCTGCGTAACGCAAGGCTCTGCGCGATCACATCCGCAGTCTTCTGCTCGATGTGAAACCGCAGCTGGGAGTCGATCTGGGCTTCGAACTTGCGCTTGCGGAAGAGTGAAGTGAGCCGCCGCACAGCAATTTCCTACTCGTGCCGCAAGGCGACGTTGGGATCGACGCGCATCGCCCGGCGCCCCGGAATCCAGCAAGCCATCAGCGCGACGGTAGCCAGAACGACGGCGACGGCCGAGTAGGTTGCTGGATCCGCGGGCGTAATCTGAAAAAGTAGGCTTCGCAAGAGCCGCGTCAACGCCAATGCGCCCCCAATCCCCACGACGACCCCTGTTCCGGCCATGAACATCCCATCGCGAATTACCAGCCGAAGCACATCGTCTCGCTCCGCGCCGAGGGCCATGCGGATGCCGATCTCATGGGTGCGCTGATCGACCGTGTAGGAAATCACGCCGTAGATTCCGACTCCAGCGAGCGCCAGCGCTAACGCCGCAAAAAGGCCGACGACCGCCGCCTCGAAACGCTGGCGAGAAGTTTCCCCGGCGAGCAAATCGTCCATTGTGGCAACGTGGGAGAGCGGCAGCTGCCTATCGATGGCCAGCACCTGCGAGCGGAGCGCTGGCGCGAGGATGCGTGGATCGGACGCGGTGCGGAGCAAAACCCTTATGTCGCTGCTCGGCGATTGGGCAATCGGTTGGAAGATTTCCGGGAGCGGTTTGCCGCTGAGCCCAGCACGCTGAATGGCGGCAGCCACGCCGATGATGGGGACCGCCCTCTGGTAGGCGCCGCCAGGGGCCAGGAGGATGACTTTGCCGATGGGATTTTCGCCATGTGGAAAAAACCGGCGGACGAACTCCTGGTTCACAACCGCGACTCTTGCCGTCTTCGGCCCATCCCGGTTGTCGAATCCACGGCCCAGGAGGATTGGGATTCCGAGGGTGCGAAAATAGCCGTCGCTCACCGAGTCGAGGGGAACAAAGGACGTCGGATCGTTCAACCCGGGGACCGGGCGGCCCTCGATTCCAACGCGCATATCCATGTACAGCGCGTTTGGAAGGCTGGTGGAAAGGCTCGCGGCGCGAACCCCCGGAAGAGCGCTGATGCGGCCGAGGAGTTGTGCGGAAAACGCCTCCAGCTGCGGGCTTGTCGAGTACTTCTCGGATGGAAGAGAAATTTGGGCGGTCAGGAGATCGTGGGTGTTGAATCCAAGGCTCACATCCGTCAGGCGAAGAAAACTTCTGAGCAGCAGACCCGCCGCGATCAGCAAAACCACGGCGGCCGCAACTTCCGCGACGGCGAGCAGATTTCGCAGGAATACATTGCTCCGTGAGCCCGTGGCCTGCGCGCGGCCGGTCGTCTGGAGGGTGTCGTTGAGGCCCGGGCTGAAAAGGGTCGACATCGGCCAGAGACCGGAGACGACGCCGGCCAAGGCGGAGACGGCGATCGTAAACGCCAGCGCGGTGCCGTCGATATGCACATTCCAGACGTTGAGCAAGCCCACAGGCACGAAAGCGCGAAGAAGCACGACTCCCCAAAATCCCCCGGCCAGGCCAACGAGCCCGCCCATGACTGACAGAAGCATGCTTTCCGTCAGGAGCTGTCGCGCAAGGCGGGAACGAGTGGCGCCGAGAGCGGAGCGCAAGGCGAATTCGCGGGCGCGGACAGAGCCGCGCGAAAGTTGGAGGTTCGCGATGTTTGCGCAGGCAATCAGTAAAATAAAAACAACTGCGGCCATCAGCGTCAAGAGAGGAACACGGGCGCCAGCTGTCAAATGATCGTGCAGGGGAATGACGCTCAGATGAACCTCTTGCGTAAAACGTCCAAAAAACTTCGGAAGCAGGGGAAATGCGCGGCTCTCAATCAATGAAAGGTCGGCTTCTGCTTGAGCTAGCGTCACGCCCCGCTTGAGTCTCGCAATGACATTAAGATACCAAACCTCCGAACGTGTACTCGTCGGCACCGCGAGGGGGACGAAGAGCTGCGGCTGCCTGCCCGGGATTGGGAATTTGAAACTCGCAGGAAGCACTCCGACTGTGGAATAGCCCCTGTCGTTCAGCATAATCGGCTGCCCGAGGGCCCTCGGGTCGCCCGCAAAGCGCGACTGCCAAAGTCCGTAGCTCAGTATGGCCGCGTGCGGCCCTCCCGGACGATCTTCTTCCGAAGTGAAGTCTCGACCGAGTGCTGGCTCTACGCCGAGCACGGAGAAAAAATTCGCGGACACGCCCATGCCCCGAATCCTTTCCGGAATGCCCCCTCCCGTGAGCGTGAAATTCCCCTCCGAATGCGTCGCGGCAATTCCGGAAAACACGTCGTTCTGGTCGCGCCAAGCGAAATAGATCGGATGAGGCACAAAAGATCCGTGCATTTTTGCTTTGGGGAATTGAATCGTGGCCCAGACAAGGTGCGCGGGGTCTTTGTAGGGGAGCGGCCTCAGCAATACGGCATCTACGACGGAAAAGATGGCGGTATTTGCGCCGATGCCGAGAGCAAGAGTGAGGATGGCGGTGGTCGTAAAGCCAGGGGATTTGCGGAGGGTGCGAATAGCGTAGCGGACGTCCGCGAGGAGGCTTTCGAGCCAGTAGAAGGCGCGGGATTCGCGGCAATCTTCTTTGACGGCTTCGACCCCGCCGAATTTCGCCATCGCGTGGCGACGAGCTTCGGACGGGTCAACGCCCTTCGCGATCAACTCCGCAGTCTTCTGCTCGATGTGGAAGCGCAGCTCGGAGTCGAGTTGGGATTCGCGGTTGCGTTTGCGGAAGAAGCGCGTCGGCCAGCGCATCGATGGCTCCTATTCCTGACGCAGTGCTTCTACGGGATCCACTCGCATCGCGCGGCGCGCGGGAATCCAGCAGGCGAGGAGCGTGACACCCAGCAGCACGGCCGTAACACCGATAAGCGTACTGGGGTCGTCGGGGGGAATGCCGAACAGCATGTGACGAACCAAGTGGGCGCCAAGCAACGCGCCGGGCACGCCCAAAACGACACCCACGATCGTGGACGTCAACCCCTCCTTCAGAATCATTTTGAGCAAGGAACTGGATTGAGCTCCGAGCGCCATTCGAACGCCGATTTCCCGCGCACGTTGCGTCACTGAATAGGCCGATAGGCCAAACAGGCTGATCCCGGCCATCAACAGCGTCAGAGCGTCGAAAAATCCGGACGCCGATGCCGCCGCCCGTTGGTTGGCAAGTGCATCGTCGATCACCTGGCCTAGCGTCGCTGAATAGAAGACGAATTGGTGGCCGAGCGAATCGATGCGGCTCCGCGCGGCGCGGAGAGTCGTCGCCGGCGGGGCCGTTGAAAGTATCTCAACGTTGGTCCAGTAGCGGATGTACTCGGGCTCCTGCAGAAACGGCACATAGACGGTGTACGGAGTCGGCCGGCGGATATCCCGGACGCGCGCATCATTCACTACCCCTACTACTTCCACATTCCGTCGCTGGGGATTCGCGCCAATACTGATATCTCGGCCGATCGGATCGCCTGAGGGGAACAGCCTTTCAGCCAGGCGATTGCTGATGACCGCGACACGAGGGGTGTACGTGTTGTCCTGCCAAGAGAAATCGCGGCCGCGCACATACGAGATCCCCATGGTCTGGAAAAATTCGGGTGAGACGATTTGGAAATCGGACGCGATGCCTGCTTCGGTGCGAGCGTCAGTTGGCCGGACCGATTCATTCTCTCCAAAGCCCGCCTCGGGCAGCATCTGGGAGAGAGAAGCAGTGCGCACGCCAGGCAAGGCGGATAGCCTCTGGACGAGGCTACGATAGTAATTATCTCCCAGCTTTTCGTAGGCTCCCGAGTAGGATTTGAGTTGCAGCACTTCCACGTGCCGGTAATCGAACCCCGGGCGAACAGAGCGTAGATTTTGCAGGCTTCGAACGAGCAGCCCGCCGGTCGCAACCAGGGTAAGCGAAAGGGCCACCTGAAAGATGTTGAGCAGCCTTCCCAGTCGACGGGCCTCTCTCCCTAACGAATGCCTGCCTCCTTGAGGATATCCGGCATGAAGTTTGCTCGATGCAAACCATCCCGGCGCGAGTCCGAACACGATCCCCAGAAAGACCGCTATCCCCGCAAGGAAGGCGAATACGCCGGCGCGGGGGCTGAGATCGATCGCCGTCGGCGGGTTGAAGGGGATCCGGCTCCAGAATTGGGCCAGCCAGCCGCTGGCCCAGAGCGCGAGGCCCAGGCCGAGCCCCCCGCCGAGCACGGAGAGGAGGACGCTTTCCGTCAAAAGCTGTCCCAGAATTCTTCGCCGGCTCGCTCCCAGTGCGACTCGCATCTCCATCTCATGTCTACGTGCCGAAGCGCGAGCGAGCAGGAGCGTGGCCAGACTGACGCAGGCGATGAGCAGGATCAGACCAGAAATGCCCATCAGGACGTACAGCGGGTTCGAGAATCGATCCCGCAGATAGGAAGTGCCGTTGGTCGGGGCCCTTTCGACGCGAATCCGGCCAGCCAAAAAGGCTCCTCGCTCAGATGGCGTAAGGCCAGCCGGAACGGTCGCTTGCCGAACTGCGGGCCAGAGCGACACGATCTGTGCACGGGCCTGCTCGACGCTGACGCCTTTGCGCAACCTTCCAAACGCGTCCTGGCAAAACAGCGCCTGCTTCGCATTCGCCGGCCGCCCGGGAATCTCCGTGATGGGAACGTAGATGTCCACGGAGAATCCCACCTCGTCCCCGAAAAAGCCTTTCGGCGCAACGCCAATGGTGGTGAACGGCTTCTTGGCGATCAGAATGCTTTTGCCTATCAGGTCCGGGTTTCCGCCGTAAGCCCTTTTCCAGAAATCGTGGCTGAGGACCGCGACCGCCAAGGGAGTGCCGCGCGATAGCCCCACGTCCTCCGGCGCGATCAGCCGGCCGAGAAAGGGGTTTACGCCAAGGACCGAAAAATACTTGCCGGTAACGTACCCAAGATTGATGGGCCAGAGCCGGCCGCTGATCTCCGCGCTCGAGTCGTTCGGGTAATCACGACCGAGCACGCCCGTAAATACGCTTTGTGCGCGCTGGATCTGCTCGATCTCCGGAACTGTGATAGCTGCCCACTGCCGGTCCCGATCGACGGTATACATCTCTACCAGCTGGGAGGGATCACGCACGTGGAGCGGCCGCAGAATAAGCGAATCGATAAGGTTGAAGATCCCCACATTCGCGCCGATGCCGAGAGCGAGGGTGACGATGGCGACGGCGGCGAAACCGGGGGACTTGCGGAGGGTGCGAATAGCGTAGCGGACGTCCGCGAAGAGGCTTTCGAGCCAGTAGAGAATGCGGGATTCGCGGCAGGCTTCCTTGACGGATTCGATTCCGCCGAATTTGGCCATCGCGCGACGACGGGCTTCGGACGGGTCGACGCCCTGGGCGATCAGGTCCGCGGTTCTTTGCTCGATGTGGAAGCGCAGCTCGGAGTCGAGTTGCGATTCGCGGTTGCGTTTGCGGGGAAGAATTGGCAGCCAGCGCATCGCAGGCTCCTATTCCTGGCGCAGAGCGGCCATTGGGTCCAGGCGCGACGCTCGCCGGGCCGGCATGAAGCTCGCCGTCAGCCCAATTCCCGCAAGGATGACAACCGCCGCAGCTAAAGTGAGGGGATCATCAGCCTTTAGCCCGAAGAGCAGCGAACCCGCGGCTCGGCTTCCCGCAAGCGTCAGCCCCGCGCCGACGGCCACTCCGATCGCGATCAAAAATGAGACTTCGCCGAGAATCAGCCGAATTACGCTCGAACGCTGCGCGCCGAGCGCCATGCGCACGCCAATTTCGTTCGTGCGCTGTGCTACGGTATAGGAGATCACGCCGTAAAGCCCGATCGCCGCCAAGAGCACGGCCAGCCCGCCGAAGAATCCGGATAACGTGGCCATGAGTTCGTCTTGAATCAGCGACTGGCGAATCTGCGTCCGCAGCACCACGAACTGCGCGTCGATTCCCGGATTTACGCCGGCAATCGTCTCCTTTACGGGATTGAGAAGCGCGGCCGCGCCAAGCCTTGACCGGACCAAAAACACGGCTCCTTCGTTGGCGTATCGAGGCTCCAGTTCGGAACTGGGAAAATACATGATCGGTTGAAAGGGCGCGTGCATATCGTCGTAGACCGAATTCGCCACCACTCCGACCACGGTGTAATCCGGTTCCGGCTTCCCCGGCGGCGACCATAAGCGGATTTGTTCGTCAATCGGGTCCTCCGTGCCCTTGAGAAACTTCTTCACGAAGGCCTCATTGACGATGACGACTTTCGGAGACGTGGCTGTATCCGCTGCGTTGAAGTCCCGGCCCTGCACAAGGCGCATCTGCATGGTTTCGAAATAGCCAGGGCTGACGTAATCGAGGAAGGATGCGCCGTTTGGGTGTTTGCCGTTCTTATCGACCACCCACCGATTGCTGATGTCGCCACTCACGGGCGAGCGGATGGAATCGGCCGCAGCGGCGACTCCTGGGATCGCGCGGATGCGATGGAGCAGATCGCGGACGAACGAATCGCTCTGCGCCTCAGGCAGATGAAGCCGCGTGAAATCCGCGTTCGCCACCAGCACGCCGTTCTGCTGGAATCCCAAATTCCTCGACATCAGGTTTTGGAGGCTGCGCGCGAAAAGCAGAGCCCCGGCGAGCAGCACCAGCGATAGCGCAACCTGCGAGGCCACCAGGATGCGCTGAAGGCGGAAGCGCTCGCGGCCCGCGGTCATTCCGCGTCCGCCGCTTCTCAAAACGGAGGCCGGAGGCACCCTCCCCGCGCGCAATCCCGGTATAAGCCCGAAAAGAACTGTCGTCAGGATTGCCAGGCCCGCGGCAAACCCGAGGACTCGCCAGTCAGTCGGCATATCGAGAAAGATCGGGTTGCCGGGCGTGCTGAGGAAGGCCACCAGGGACTTGCTCAAGGCCGCGGCTAGAAATCCGCCGCAGATCGTTCCGGCGATGGCGAGAAGTGCGCTTTCGCAAAGCAACTGCCGAAGGAGCCTTAAGCGCGAGGTTCCCAAAGCCAGCCGCAGGGCGAATTCGCGTTCCCGGGTGGCGGCTCGCGCGAGAAGCAGGTTCGCAAGGTTGCCGCAGGCGATCAGCAGTACGAGCCCGGAAAGCCCAAGGAGCAGCCACAACGGCGTGGACATATCTTTGCGCAAGCTGGAGAAGCCGTTGGCCGCCGGACGCGTTTCGATCGAGTAGGCCATGTAACGCTTGACCATATCCGCGTCATATTGCGACGGAATCGTTTCGCGCAGCGCCGCCGGAAGTATCGTATTGAGCTGCGCCGTGGCGCGCGGCAGAGTCCAGTCTGGCTTGAGCCGTCCAAAAACCGACAGCCACCACGATTCGCGCGCCCTTGGCCCGTTGATTCGCGAGTGCACGCCGAAAACCGTCGGCTCGGCACAAACGGGCACGGCGACGTCGAAGCGGTTGCCCACGGAAACGCCATAAAAAGTCGGCGGCGCGACGCCGAGGATAGGAAAAGGATGGTCCTCCAGAGTAAGCGTCTTGCCAATCACGTCTGCGGCCCCGCCATAGCGCTTCTGCCAGAATGCGTAGCTCAAATCCACGCCGCCAGCGCAGCCGGGCCGATCGTCGGAATCGGAGATCAACCGTCCCAGAAGGGGCCGGATGCCAAGCGTCCGGAAGAAGGCGCCGGAGACCCAAATCGCATTGGCATAATTCACTTCTCCACCGACGGCCAGGTTCAGCGAATCAGCGCCCCAGGCGGCGATGGGCGAGAATGCCTCCTGGCGCTGGCGAATCTGCCGCCACAGCGGGTACGTGTACTCCGCGTACGGGCCATTGAAATTTCCACTGCCCCAATGGTTTTTGTTCAAATGCACGATCGCGAGGGCGCCAGGGTCCTTCACTGGCAAGGTGCGGAGACGGACGGCGTCAATCAGCTGGAAAATCGCGGCGTTGGCGCCGATACCGAGGGCCAATGTGATGACGGCAACGGCTGTAAATCCGGGAGACTTGCTCAGCGTTCTGAACGCGTAACGAACGTCCCGCCCCAGCGTCTCGATAAAATACGTTCCGCGGGCTTCGCGGCAATTTTCCTTGACGGCTTCGACGCCGCCGAATTTCGCCATCGCTCGGCGACGGGCCTCGGCTGACTCGACACCAGGGCCGGTCAGTTGCGCGGTTTTTTGCTCGATGTGGAAGCGCAATTCGGAATCGAGTTGCGATTCGCGGTTGCGTTTGCGGAAAAAGCGGCCGAGCCAGCTCATCACTGTCACCTATTCCGCGGTGCGGAGAATCAGCGCGACGGCTTCCGTCATGCGCTCCCAACCTTCCATTTCCGTTTCGAGGCGCTTCCGGCCCTTTCTTGTGAGCTTGTAGAACTTGGCTTCGCGGCCGGTATCGGTGGATTGCCAATCGGCGGCGAGGAAGCCGCGATTTTCCAGGCGATGCAAGGCGGGATAGAGCGAGCCTTCCTGAAGCTGGAAATAATCCTTGGAGATTTGCTGGATACGCTGAGAAATGGCGTAGCCGTGGATCGGGCCGAGGGCAACGACCTTGAGGATTAGCATATCGAGCGTGCCCTTGAGGATGGCGGTTTTTTCGTCGGTCACGGATCACCCCTAGGAGTCCTATGTTTACCCCTTGGAGTTCTATGTGTCAAGAACGCAATTTGGGAAAGCAGATTCCTCGGCCTGAAAGAAAGCCTCGGGATGACCGCACTGGGGCTGTGGCAAGAACAGCAGATTTTTTCCCCGGCAGGCCGGGGTCGGAATGACCATGGGCGTGGCACCCGCCGTCGCCGAGGCTATGGCGGGCAAGGGCGCGACGAAAAGAACGGATAAGCCAGCGCTAGCCGGCGGCTGGCGGTCTACCGCGCGTACTCGAGCACGCGGAAGCTTCCCGGAACCATCTTGCCCATGCGATACGGATTGTGGGGAGTCGCTTTGGCCGGACGCGGACCGAAATTCGCAGTATCGGTGAAGACATCGTGCGTTTTCAAGTCTACTTCCATGGTGCGCGCGCCGGGCTCGGTCGGCACGTGGCCGAGCAGAGTGAACGTGCCGGCGGGGTCCTCGTGAACGACGGTAAATTCGCCGCCATCGCCGCCGGTGGAGCAGAAAGCGTACTCGAGACCGGGATCGAAACGGCAGGCATCAACGCCAGGGCCGATGGGAACGGTCTTGGCGACTTTGGTGGTATCGGGATTCACGATGGCCATCATGTCGTTGTGGCAGCCGACGATCAGCCAGCGATTAGTGGTATCCATCGCCAAGCCGGAGGGATGCTGGCAAGGAGCGAGCGACCAGCGATTGGTGATTTTCAGCGTGTGCGAATTGATTTCGATTTCCTCGCTTTTGTCCACCAGGTTGTTGTAGACGTGGCCGCGGCCATCGGCGACGGCGTATTCGGGGCGACCACCGAGATCGATCGTGCCGACGACTTTGCCGGTTTTAGCGTTGATGGCCGTGGAGGAATCGCTGCCGCCGTTGAAGGTGAAAACGCGCTGGGAAGCGGGATCGTAGACGATGCAATCGGGGCCGCGGCCGGTGACTTTCACGGTACCGATCGTTTTGAGGGTCGACAGACTGAAAATTGTGATCTGATTTGCCGCGCCGTCGCTGATGAAGCCGCGATCGAGCTCAGGAGCGATGGCGATGCCATGCACGCCCATCGTATCGGGGATATTGCCGATGATTTTGCCTGTATCCGCATCGAGCACGACGACGTGCGTGCCGTGGGAAACGAAAAGATGGCGGCGCGCAACGTCAATGCCCATGTAGTCCCAGAACGTGGTGCCACCGATTTTTATCGTGCGAACCAGGTGATAGCCGGCTACGGGAGCGGCGCCCGCCTTCGCCGATGCCACGGCGGGCAAGGGCGGGCGATTCGCGGCGCGTACGCGAGCGGTTCCACTCGCGAGCATCAGGCCGGCAAAAAGCAGCGCTGCCAAAAACGCCTTGGGTATCATGGCACGAACTTCCATCCATTCATTTTTCATGTCTCTGTTGCCCCCTCCTCGATTGCCAACCGCGCGGAGATCGCGCTCGGAACGAACGCACCGGGAATCGGCGTAATGAGCGAGCGGCCCACGACCCTCCGGCACTCGTAGGACCGCTTCGCTCGCCCGAAGGTTACACCGCGGAATGAGCGAATCGCTTAACTTTGGATTAATTTCCGTTCAGGTTGCGCGCGGGTAATGCGGCTAGGCCGCGCGGCGACGCTCGGGCGGCCTTGACGCCGATGCGCGACGCGGCCAATCGAGGATTGCCGCTGCGCGCATGGGCCGCAAAACCGGAATCCGCGGGAACGCGGAACGCATGGGCTGGCGTAGCCAATCGAAAAGTCCAGGCCACGGCCGCTCCGCAAGCGCGTGACGGGAGAACGCAACGAGCGCTGTCGAGCGGCGCATGGCAAAAGCCGGGACTCTTTGAACGACCAGGGAGACGACGGCCAACAGAAAAGCCGCCAAAAGCATGGGCAGCCACGCGGCGCTGAAAAGTACCAGAGCCGCGAGCAATCCTTCGAAGAAGAGAAGATGCTGCGGAACGATAATGGCAAGGGCAAATACTGCCGCGAGAAGCGCCCCCGTTTGATTCCATAAACCTTGAGGATTCAGAAACCCATTTGTATCCATGCCGAAATTCCCCCCACTCTGCTTCCAACCGTTAGATGAGCGAAGGCCGGGCGGGGAAGCAGGCCGGGCGCGAGGACCGCGCCGCTACAGGCGGGAGAAGATCAGGCGCGATCGGCACCAGAAGCGAACGCGTAGCGATTTTGCGCCGCTTCTTTTTGCAGACTTTCCGAAGCGAGCCGGCGCACCAGCGCGCTGCGGACGAGCCACGCCAACCCTTCGGTGAGGAAATTGCGGGCGTAGTGCGCACGGCGGCCTTCAGGCCAACAGGAAACCGGCAAATGACGCGCGAGCGCCGCCGTGCTTGTTTCCGAGAATTGAAAACGGGGTGGATGGTGCGTCAGCCAGGAAATGTAGCGGTGCGTCGAGCGGAAAAGTCCGTTGGGCCGTGCGACGAGTTGCTGGTGAAGCGCGCCGCGGCGCGGATGCACGTAGGCGAAAAGGATGCATTCAGGCGGAGCGGGCTCGAACGGCTCGAAGCCTTTGTTTCCGAGCAGATAGCCGGCGAAGAAACCGACTTCGACGGTTTTGCCGCGGCCGAGCGAACGCGAGAATCGATAGCCGCGCAGGACGCGCGAGGATTCGAGCCCCGGAGAGAAGCCGGAAAGATAGGGACGGGCCAATTCGCGGATCCAGGTGACGGATTGGAGTTCGTCTCTCATGGCTTTCGGCCTGACAGTCTCTTCATTCGGAGCCTGCCGCCCTGGCGTCGCGCCGGCCGTTGCTCCGGGTTTCGAGTCTCACTTTTCGAGCTTCGATTTCCGGCTAGCGGCCTTCGAAAGGATAGCGTTCCGTTGCCAACACCGCTGCCGCGACGTTTCGCCGGAGGCGAATTGTATCCACCGGATCGCGGCGCGTGAAGCGTTTCAGAACAGCGAGTTGCGTGCGCAGCGTATCGCCCTCCGCGCAGGCCTCGAGCGCGGTGCGCGCCTGCTTTTCCACCAAGTCCATGCCATCGTAGACGATGAGTCGGGCGGCATCGGCGAGGATTCCGGCGCCGGGATCGCGAGCGAGCGCTTGCGCGGCGCGCAGCGTGGCCGATTCCATCGCGTAAATTTCCATCACCACGTCGGCGAGCGCGGCGACGATTTCCTGTTCGTCGGCAAGCTTTTCGCGGAATTTCTGCACTGCCGTTCCCGCGGCAAGCAGAAACGCCTTTTTCGCGTGCGCGACCGTCAAACGCTCGGCGCCGAGCGGGCCTTCGGGCGTTTCCTCGATCGCCGGGCCCGAGAGCACTTCATCGGCGAGGCGAAGCGCGGCGGGAACGAGCGGCAAAGCGCCGGCCATCGCCCGTTTCACGAGCATCTGGATGATGAGCATGCGGTTGATTTCGTTCGTGCCTTCGAAGATGCGATTGACGCGGCTATCGCGATAGGCGCGGGCGACGGGATAATCCTCGTGAAAGCCGTAGCCGCCGAAAATCTGCACGGCTTCGTCCACGACGAAATCCACGGTTTCGCTGGCGCGGACTTTGCTGATCGAGCATTCGATCGCGTATTCCTCGAGCACTTTCATGATTTGCGCGGTGCGGTCGGCGCCGGCCTCGGCGGATTCGGTGGCAGCTTCGAGCATGCCGGCGGTGCGGTAGAGCATGGATTCGATGGCGAAAGTACGCGCGGCCATTTCGCCGAGCTTCGCGCGAATCAGGCCGAATTCGGCGATTGGTTTGCCGAATGCGGTGCGTTCCTTCGCGTAGCGCGCAGCGGCTTCGAGGGTGCGCTTTGCGCCGCCGGCGCAATAGGCGCCAAGGGAAAAGCGGCCGACGTTGAGAATGTTGAAAGCGACGATGTGGCCGCGGCCGATTTCGTGCAGGAGATTTTCGCGCGGGATTTTCGCGTTTTCGAAGAAAATCGGCACAGTGGAGCTGCCCTTGATGCCCATCTTTTTCTCTTCGGCGCCGATGGAAAAGCCAGGCGTTCCGCGTTCGACGAGGAAGCAGGAAAATTTTTCGCCGTCCACTTTCGCGAAGACGGTGTAAAGATCGGCGAAGCCGCCGTTGGTGATCCACATCTTCTGGCCGTTCAGGATCCAGTGCTTGCCGTCGGGAGAAAGCTCGGCACGGGTGCGCGCGGCGAGGGCGTCGGAGCCGGCTTGCGGCTCGGACAGGCAATAGCAGCCGACGATTTCACCGGTGGCGAGTTTCGGCAGATATTTTCGCTTCTGCTCTTCGGTGCCGAAATAGACGAGCGGGAGGGTGCCGATACCGGCGTGGCCACCGTGAGTCACCGCGAAGGAAGCGTAAGCGGCGACTTTTTCGGAAAGCAGCGTGGAGGAGATTTTGTCGAGGCCCGTGCCGCCGTAGGTTTCGGGGATGCCGCCGCCGAGCAGGCCGATTTCACCGGCCTTTTTCAGCAGGCCGACCATCAGTCCTTCCTCGTGCAGCTCGAGTCCGGCGACGAGCGGCAGCACTTCCTTTTCGACGAATTCCTCAGCCGTGCGGCCGATCAGTTTCTGATCGTCGGTGAAATGCGCGGGAGTGAAAACGTCTTCGGGGTTCGAGGCGACGAGCAGGAATTCGCCGCCTTTTCTCACGCCACGGCCGGCACTGGCAGTTGATTGGGCCAAAACGAACCTCGCTTTCGCGGCAAGAGCCGGGCTATCGGTGTCGCGTCCGTCCACAACCGCTTTTTCCTCGCCCCATTCTACGCCGTGCGGGCAAAAACGGCCGAGAGCCGCATCGGGTAGATGAAGTTAGCCGGGGCGGGCGGCGGATTTCAGCTCCGTGATATAAGCCCCGGGGAGTTGGTTCTCCGCCGCGGCGTCGAGAATGCCCTGGAGGTAATGAGGAGCGGGGCGCAAGCCTTTTTCGACTTTCGTGGCGATGAACGCTTGCGCGGGGATCCGCTCGCCGGAATCGAGGGTGACGTTGACCTCGATGCGACGGTAATGCTCGGGCGCGCCCTGGAAGCGGTCGAGCGTTTTGAGCGCCGGCTCGGAAACGCGATAGAGGACGCCGTAGACGGCTTTGCCGGACGCGGGACGGATATTCGCCGTAGCGGAGCCGCCGCGCGCCTTCTTATTGAAAACGATTTCGTAATTTTCCAGCTTGCCCGGACGTTGCTCGGCAATCTCACTGACCCGCGATTGCATTTGCGCGCGGCTCATGTCGTTCGCGTAGGCGAAATACCAGACGTTTGCAGGCATCGTTTTCCGGAAAAGCTGACAGTTCGTGTGAACGGCTTATGGTAGCTGGAACGGGCGGAACGGGCAATTGCGCGACCATCTTAGCTGGTGGCAGCTTTTGCGGCCACGTCACGCTCGCCCAAGGCAGTACATGAAAAATTGTATTGACTATGGCCGACGGAGGTAGTATTTCTCGGTAATAGTTGTTTGGTAAAGGAGTGGCGGGGGTATGGTCCGGCAACTCGTTCTTATTGTCCTCTCGGCGGCGTTCGTGGGCTTCCTCGTCCCGCGCGCGGCCCGCGCTTGTTACGCGCCCGGAGGCGCGTACCCGCCTGTGCAGGGAACGACGCACATCGAGAGCGTGTCGCCATAGGTAGGTATCGCCGGCGTCACCGAAGTTTACATACAGGGGTGGTGCTTCGGGGACAGTCAGGGAAATAGCACTGTCACTCTTAACGGCGAAGCCATGAACGATATCGTTTTCTGCACTGACGCAGAGGTCGCGTTCATCCTGCCCTTCGACGCGAGTACGGGGGACCTGAAGGTCACCTCGGGGTACGGCAGCGACGACACGTTGACCGAGAGCCAGCGGGCCTGTGGCGGCACTGATCCCGATTGGTGTGGCAACGACAAGGTGAACGCGAGCTTCGTCGCGGAGCCTCCGGACGATCCTCCACTGACCTGCTTGGCCCCCAACTGCCCGAGCCCTCCCCCCTCGCTCGTGGGGGGTCTGCCGTCGGTACCGCAGTACGTGGACGGGACTTGGGACATGAACAACGGGTCGGGCGAGCTCATGCTCAGCCTGACGCAGGGCCAACAGGACGCGAGCGGGGACTGGCCAATCACAGGGGCGGTGGAGAACTCGCCCTGCAGTGGTCAATTGGCGGACGTCACCGGGGTGCTCGACCAATACGGGGACATGGCGCTCTACTTTCCTTGTGGAAACTCCTGCGTCGAGTGGTTGGTTCTTGGCTCGGGCGACGTAACGTCGCAGGGGTTCGGTGGCAGTGGCGGCGGCTGCGCGGTTCAACCAGTACAGAACTTCCTACAGACGCTGATGGACGAGTCGGAGGGGCCCTACTATTACCTAGCGCAGCCGCCGCTTTTCAAGAGCGCGACGGACCAACCCTCCGGGGAGACACCTACGTTCGATAGCTGGGGGCTGGGCCCGTCGTGGGATGCGTCTGTCAATCCCACGTTCGGTGAATGGTCGCGCCAGTTCCCGGAGGTGCTGAGCGGTGGAAATCTTTTGGTGGAGTTCGCGGGGAGGTTTGTTTACGAGCAGAACGGTGCCGGCGCGTCCGATAGCTGCTACACGGAGGGTGCCCCGTCCGCCCCGTCGTGGATCCGTCCGGTAACCGGGCTGTCCGGTGGTGGGTGGTTCGTAACCTCAGCGGGGGTCTGGGAGTACGACGACATCGGCGAGTCAAGCCAGTGGGTCGACTGGTACCAGAGTAACGTAGCCCTCCCATGCGACTGGACCGTTTCGCAGGAGATGTACATCGACGGGCGGACGACCACCTATAAGTACACCCTCAACCAGCTGACGTATGAAATAGACTCCAACGAGATCTATTCTGAGGTTCAGCCCCAGGGCGGAAGCGTCGTGAAGGGCTGCGAATATTACTCGGGATCCAAGGTCGGCAAAAAGCCGTGTAAGCCATGAGGAGGGCCGGCATGAGAGCGTGGATACTGGCAGTCCCTCCGGCGCTGGCGCTCGCGTTGCTCTGTCGCATTCGCGCCGATGCACGCCAGCCGCAAGGAAACGCAACAACGGAGACAATCAGCGTCACGGGCGCGCGACCAGTAGCGAAGGCAATGGATTTGATCGAAAAAAGGTACGCGGTTCTGATCGACTACTTGGATCCCCGGTACGCTGCGCCCCAGGACGAGGTGGGGATAAGCTATCGCCCCGGCCGGGTCACGGTAGGGCCGCGGATCCGCTCGCTTTCCGTGCAATACGTCCAGGTCCCCGGTCCTCCGAAAGGCGTTCCCTACATCCTATGCTCGACTACGACGATGGGCTGCGCCCCGGTCACGGAGCACCCGGCCGGCGGAATTACGTCTCTCATTCGCCAAGTACTCGACCAATTCGCCGCTGACGGCGGGCAGATTTTCGGTGTCCGCAAAATGGAGATGCCCTACGGTCCGCGGTGGGAGGTGTATCCAAAGGAGGCCCGAAACCACGCGGGCACATTTACATATCAACCGGACATTTTGGGTACGAAGGTTTTCCTGCCGAACGCTCCGCAGGTTCCGGCAGGGATGGTCGTCGGAACGAGGAAGTACTGGCGGGGCTACGTTCCAAAGGCGCGCCAGGCTGCCCGTAGCCGCCTTGGCTCCGTCTACCAACAGATCGAGGCGGCGTGGGGCCCCAGGTTCAAGCTGGCGGGCGGCTCGGTCGGCAAACCCGGCTCAGCAGCCTACTCCTTGATGGGCGGCGAGACAGTGAGTGCCGGGAGGGCGCTCGCCGAGATGATTGGGGCGACCCGGGTTCTTCGTCTCTTCTATGCCCCGGATGACGGGATGTATTACCCCAACGTCGTCCTCATGCCTTACCGCCCATGGCCGAAGCCAGCGCCAGCGCCTCCGCCAATGACGGGCGACCGGGTCTGGCATGAGGCGCCTGTGGCAGGTTGGGTCATGCTGGCGCGCACTTCGGGGGGTGTCGCGAAGATCCAAGGCGCGCTGGTGAAGACCGGCTATTTGCGGGGGCGGGTGACAACCCGGTGGGATGCGAAGGCCGTCGCCGCTCTGCGCAGATTCCAGGCCAGCAGGGGCCTGCGGCCAACTGGCAAGGTGGACCTCTCCACAGCGGCGAAGCTTGAGCCTTACTTGCCACTATTTCCGCCGGACACGCGGCCCCGAAACCCCCTGGGCACCAACCTTTCCATGTGGTACCAGAGCACCCGCCGGGGCAACAGGGACATTCAGCGGGCGTTGGCCGAGGAGGGCTTTTACAGCGGCGCCCTGACCGGGGAGACCGCAGATGCGAAGACGAGTAGGGCGCTGAAGGATTTTCAGCGAGCCAACGGGCTGAAGCCGACCGGCCTCCTTGATGAGGCGACGCAGATAAAGCTCGCGCCGATACTCCTCAAAATGAAAAACTGAGCCGCCGCACGCGCCCAACGCGCGGCGTTCACGACAAGCGTTCGAAAATGCCGGCGGCGCCCATGCCGCCGCCGACGCACATCGTGACCATGCCGTAGCGCGAATTGCGGCGAGCCATTTCGGCGAGGAGCGTGGCGGTGAGCTTCGCGCCGGTGCAACCGAGCGGATGGCCGAGCGCGATGGCGCCGCCATTGGGATTGACGCGCGCGGGGTCGAGGCCGGCGTGCTGAATCACGGCGAGGGATTGCGCGGCGAAGGCTTCATTCAATTCGATCAACTCGATTTGGTCGAGCGTCAGACCAGCCATTTTCAAGGCTTTGGGAATCGCGAAAACGGGGCCGACGCCCATGCGTTCAGGCGGACAGCCGGCCGTGGCGTAAGCAACGAGGCGGGCGAGCGGTTTGAGGCCAAGCGAACGGGCGCGCTCGGCGCTCATCACGACGGCGGCAGCGGCGCCGTCGCTCATTTGCGAGCTGTTGCCCGCGGTGACGACACCGTGGGCGTGGAAGGCGGGTTTCAGCTTGGCGAGGGCTTCCATGGACGTATCGGCGCGCGGGCCTTCGTCGGTGTCGAATGCAATCTGTTCGGTCTTCGGCTTGCCGTTGCCAAGGCTGACGCGGCGGACTTCGACGGGAACGATTTCGTCGCGGAATTTGCCCGCGGAAATCGCGGCGACTGCTTTTTGATGGCTCGCCAGCGAGAATTCATCGCACTGCTGACGAGTAATTGAAAATTCGCGCGCCAGGTTTTCCGCGGTGAGGCCCATATTCAGATATGCGTCCGGGTAATGCTCGACCAGCCAAGGATTCGGTGAAATTTTATTGCCGCCCATCGGGACGAGGCTCATGGATTCGGTGCCGCCGGCGACGATCGCTTCAGCATGGCCCGCGGCGACGCGTTCGGAAGCCAGGGCGATCGACTGAAGGCCCGATGAGCAAAAGCGATTGATCGTCATCGCGGAAATTTCCACGGGCCAACCGGCGCGGAGCATGGCGATGCGCGCGACGTTCATTCCCTGCTCGCCTTCGGGCATCGCGCAGCCCAGAATCACGTCGTCAATTTCGCGAGGATCGAGGCCGGGAGCGCGGCGCAGGGCTTCGGCGAGCACGACGGCGGCGAGATCGTCGGGGCGCGTCGAGCCCAGCGCGCCTTTATAGGCTTTGCCGACCGGCGTTCGGACCGCACTGACAATGACCGCTTCGCGCATGGCCGCTCCTCGCGTTACGCTTTTTCTATTGGACGACCGGCGCGGACAAAATGCAACCGGTCAGGCGGGAATCAGGCGTCCCTTGACGATTTCGCCGGCGAAATCTTCGTCCACGTAGCACCAAACCCAATTTTCGCCGGGCTCGATGGAGCGCGCGAGCGGATGGGCAGTTTCGTGATGGTGGCGCGTGGCGTGCTTGTTTTTCGAGGAATCGCAGCACCCGACGTGGCCGCAGACGAGGCACATGCGCAGATGAACCCAGCGGTCGCCGGTCTTGACGCAATCCTCGCAGACGCGCGTTTTGGTCTCGAAGAATTTGGCTTCGTTCACGTGCTGGCATTTTCCGGCCATGGCTTCCCCTTCCCTGTTTGCGGCCCCAGCGGCTGAAGCCGCTGCTTCTTGCGCCAGTTGCGGCACGGCTGAAGCCGTGCCCGTACGGTTCGAACTCCCCATTGCCGGTCGACGCGAATCTCCAAAGCGCTACCTTTCGAGCGAGGCGCGATCCCAGTGGGCGAGATTAGCGCCGGCCTCGTAGCAGCTTTGGAAAAACGCGAGAAGCGTTTCGGCGGGCGAATCGGAACGGCGAACGTGGTCGTAAGGCAGAAAGAATTCGCCGAAACCCTCGTGATAAAAGGCAGAAGAGGGCGAAACGCGCGCCCGGCGAAAGCCCTCCGGCTCGGGCGCCATGTAGGAATAGAAGACGGGTTCGTCCACGCCGGAAGCGCCTCCGGTCCAGAATCCGGCACTCGAGACTTCGTGCGAATAGCCTTCACGCTGGATGGCGTCGGCGCCGGGCCGTTCGGGGGCGCGCCTGCCGGAAAAGCGCGTAACGGCCAAATCAAACGCGCCCCAGAAAAAATGCACGGGACTGCATTTGCCGATGAATCGGCTGCGAAATTCCTGAAAAACGGGCTCGATCGCAATCATCGTTTGCCAGAAACGCTCGACCTGCTCTCGGTCGTAAGAAGAATGCACGCGGTCTTCGGCAAACGGGATGGGATCGGGCAGTTCATCTGGCCGAGCGTGGAATTTCGGATGGATGCCAAGCGAGGCGAGCGCGGCCATGAAATCGGCGTAGAAATCGGCGATGGCGCGAGGGCCGAGCGGCAGGCGTTTTGCGGTGCCATCGCTCGTTTCGATGATGAGCTGATGATCGAAGAAATCGAAGCGGATTTCGAAGAGGCCTTCGGCAAACGGAATCGCGGACGTGGTGAATCCGCGCGGGGCGACGTAAAGCGTGACGTTCCACCAATGGTTGACGAGCGGGCTCAGCGCGCAGCGGGCCTTGCCGACGATCTGCGTCAGCATGTGGAGCGTATCGCGCGTATCGCGCCAATCGGCGAGGGGCAATTCGGGCCAGGCGGCGTTCTGGGACGGGCTCAGCGGCACGAGCGCTTCCTCCTGCAGTGGCGTTAGATGATTCGCCGCGACGCGGGATGCACGGGCATCGCGAGTAGTTCCCGCCGGCTCGTTCGTGGCCGCGGCGCACGATGGCGCCGATTTAGTTCTTCGGTTTTTGCTCCGGGACCTGACGCATCGGCGCGCCGCACAGGTCTTCGATCGGCTGGCCGGGTTTATATTCGATTTTCTGAGGCGGCTCGCAGCCTTCGGCGCGAGGGATCAGCAGGCTCGGCTTTTCTTTTTCTTCCTGTTCGGCCTTGGTGACGATGGGCTGGAGTTCCTGCTTCATCCGCTCGAACGCGGCGGTTTGCACCACCATGCTCGGTTTTTCGCCGAGGAAGAGAATTTCGCGCTGAGCGTCCACCATCCTCTGATAGAAAGGCGGATGCGTGCGAAACCAGCTAACGCCGTTGATGTAGCCCTTGACGGTGGCCATTTTGTCGAAGAATCGGACGAATCCGGCCGGATCGTAGCCCGCTTTCCAGGCGTATTGCGCGCCGAGCCGATCGGCTTCGAGTTCGTAATCGCGGCTGACGCCGAGCAGCTTGAGATTGAGGACGAGGCCCAGGCCGTAGAAGCCGTACTGAAGGGCGTAGTAGGTGCCGATGCCGGCCACGCCGCCGGTGAGGACGATGGCGGCGATTTGCGCGGCCTGGAAGAAGATCGAGGCGATCGTGGCGCGCTTCATCAGCTTGTGGCCGTGTCGCGCGGCGTCGTGGGCGATTTCGTGCGCGATCACGCCGGCGAGTTCCGATTCGTTGTCGGCGGCTTCGAGCAGGCCGCGTTCGACGAACAGGTAGCCGCCGGGCAGCGCGAACGCGTTGATTTCGCGCGATTGGAGCACGGTGACGTGGAGCGGAATCTTGAGGTCGGAATTTTTCGCCACGCGCTGAGCGACCGAATTCACGTATTCCTGAATCGCCTCGTTTTTGAGTTCGGGCGGCAACAGGCCGGCGCGCTTCATTTCCTCCACCGCGCGCTGGCCGGTCTTGATATCGTCCTGCTGATCCGAGGCAATCTGGCGGAAACCGATATCCTGAACGTCGCCCCAGCGGCGCTGGTGATAGGCGCCGCTCGCGATTTCACTTTCGGTTTCGCGGTAGACCGCAGGCCATTTCTGAATCAGGTCGAGCTTTGCCTGAAGGTTCGCGTAAGCCGTGGGGATGGCGTGCTGAGAAAGAACCGCAGATTCGCTTTGAAGCAGATCGAGATTCTGGATGCGGCAGTGGATGGCGTTGCGCTCTTCCGGCGTGATCGTGGAGCTTTTCTTTTTCAGTTCCTCGCGCGCCGCTTCGAGCTGCTTTTCATACTGCTTCGATTGATCCTTGAAGCGCTTGGCGCATCGGTCCTTCGCTTCGCCCAGCGATTTGCGCTCGGAATCGAGCTGGCCTGTGGAAAACCGCAATTCCGGCGAAATCTGGAAGAGTTCCATATACGGCTTGCGCAAGTACGTCGCGAGCGGCTGATCTTGACGCGCGGGCGCGGCGCTCTGTTCCTGGCGGGCGGACGCCGTACCCTCCATCGGCAGGAAAGCGAGCAGTTCCACAAGGAAAATTACTATGGCGCGACGCGCGAGACCGGCATGCATGGCCACTACCTCCCCGTTTGCCTTGTTTTGTTGCAAGTGAGGGACCACCACGGCAGGGAGGCTTAGGCCGGAAGTGACTGGCATTTCTCCACTTGTTCCGAGCGAAGAGGCAGGACCAAGTTGGGAGGGGGAAAATAACACACAGGGGCACTAAATCTGAGACTTTTTGCACCAGTCGCGCCGGCTTCCCTTTCGCGATTTCCGGACGCCGCGTGGGGCTGCGGGCAGCGACGCTGCTCGGTGGGCTGATGCTGATTTGGGGAGTGGAAAACGGACAGACGGTGCCCTCCCGCACGGGGCTAATCAGAGCGCTCCCACTGCCGTGAGAAAAGAGTGGCGGAAAATCGCGTATCGGGCGCGCGCCGCAACCTATTGTTTCGGGTTTGGCAGAAAGGGCGCAAGCTTTTCCGCCGTGGCGTAGTCGAAGTATCCGGTTGGCTGGAGGCCATTGGCCTTTTGGAACGCCTTCAGGGCCGCTTGCGCAGCGGGGTTATTTTGAGCGCTGGTTACGGGGCCATGGTAAAAACCGGCTTTCGCGAGCGCCTGCTCGATTTCTTTTCGTCCGTCCGACGTGCTTTCGAGCCAGTACGCGAGCGCTGGGTCCATGGCGGGCTTGGCCGGCACGAGATGGGCGGGGATTTCGGGCAGGTAGGGAAGCAGTTTGCCGGCCGTCAGAATGTCGAAGGTCCCAGTGGGCCGCAGACCGTTTGCCGCCTGGAAGCTGCGCAGGGCGCTGACGGCGTTCGCGTCCCAATTGGACGTCGGCTCTGTGTGCAGATAACCTGCCTCTGCCAGCGCGCCCTGGATTTCGCGCGTCCCTTTTGACGAGTGACTGAAGGCAACCCAGTCGAAGGTGTAGTAGGGCTCTGGCGGGGCCATTCTTGCCGGGACGGCCTGCGGCGTTGGCGGTCGCGGAGGCTCGCGGTAAGGCAGCGCTGCTATGTTGATCCCGAAGCTCGGAGGATCGCCCATGCCGCCAATGATGCGGAGGGCGTCTGTGGGATCGAGTAAACGGATGATGGCTTGCCTAGCTGTCACTCCTTCGGCGCCGAGTTCGCTTTTGCTCGGCGGGATGCCTACGTCGTTTTCCCACGGAGGCGTGAAGCCGACGGAAAACTTGACGTCCCACTTCTGTGTAAGCTGCTGTGCAATCAGGTCGAGCATCTGGTTTAGCGTTCTGCGCGCCGTTGGGATGTGCAAGATGGCACCGAGAAAATCCGGCTGAGAAACGAAGGAGTCTGCGGCGTTGCGAGCCTTGAGCGGGTAGACTTCCCACCTGGGTCCGACCTCGTACCACGGTCCCGTGGTCTTCCAGACCTTACGAACGGTGAAAATCTGGCCGCCATTGGCGGCGAGATTGTTCAGAACCTTCCGGATCAGCGCGGTGATTCCACGCTTCGGCCAGACGCTCACCGGGTTGCAAACAAGCGACTGAACTTTGCAGGAAAGATAGGAGATGCCCTTCGGGCTTTCATCCACCTCCTCGTATTGGACCGAGATCGTTCGGGTCCTGGGGACGAGCTGCGGCACAGGAAGGCGTATGACTTGCGGTCCGAAGGCCGATTGCGGCGGGGCGCCTTTTTCCCCCGGCTTAATTGGGGCGCACATGCCGCAGCGTATGGTGTAAATCAGCTGCGTGTCCTGCGTGCTGGCGTAAATCGGGCCTGAATAATCGATGGGAACGCCGTAACGCTTCTCGATCACGTCGATCGCCTTGACGACGGGTTCGCCGCCGGTGACATTGATGGTCCTTGTCGTCGACCGTGGTTGCGCGGGGGTCTGGGCAGAGTCGTGCCCGAGGCCGGCGAGCAGCGCTAGCGTGCCAGCAAAAGCGAGGGTAATCGTTCGGCGTAACACGACGAGGCCCTTAGTGGAACTTTCTGTCCGGGCAAGACGGTTGCCCTCCTGACCGCATCCGTCCCGGCTTTAGCCTTCAATGAAATCGTAACCCCAACGCTGCCGGGACGCAGCGCCATACCAAGGCTTGTGCCGGTTCGGTCAAGAGCCAAGGCACGCCGAACTGCAAACGCGGGTTCTTGAAACCGGCAACTGAGTGCAAGGGTACAGGATTCGCGCGCCCGTTTAATTCCGCAGCGGTTTACCGGTTTTCAGGGTGTGGGCGATGCGTTCCTGCGTTTTGCGTTCGCCGCAGAGGGAAACGAAGGCCTCGCGTTCGAGATCGAGGATGTAGGATTCCGAGACGGTTTGCGGCGAAGTGAGCGAGCCGCCGGCGAGAACGTAGGCGAGCTTGCGAGCGACGACGGCGTCGTATTCCGAAATATATTCGGCGCGAAGCATCATGTGAATCGCGAGCCTGGCCGCGGTGAGGAACTCCTCGCCGAGAACGCGAATCGCGGGCGCAACCGGAGGATGGTAACCGGCGCGGGCGAGCGAGAGCGCGGTCTGCTTGGCTTGCGCGACGAGGCGATCGCCATTCATCGCGATGGGATCGGCGTCGTCGAGATAGCCAAGCCGGCGAGTTTCCTCGGCCGAAGTGCCGACTTTGGCCATGGCGATATTTTCGAAAATCGGGCGCAGGTGCTGGAACAGGTCCAAATCGGCGCCGGCGGACGCGACGAGTCCAGCGCGAATGAGCATCTCTTTGCAGCCACCGCCGGCGGGAATCAAGCCGACGCCCGTTTCGACCAGTCCCATGTAGGTTTCCGCGGCCGCGTGGCGACGCGCGGCGTGGAGCGAGAGTTCGCAGCCGCCGCCAAGCGTCATTCCGTGCGGCGCGGAAACGACAGGTTTGGGCGCGTAGCGAATGGCCTGATTCACGCGCTGGAACTGGCGGACGGCGAGCTGGATTTCGTCCCAATCCTGTTCCTGCGCAGCGACGAGAAGAAGCATCAGATTGGCGCCGGCGGAAAAATGCTCGCCCTGATTGGCGACGATCATCGCGTCGAAATCGGATTCGAGGCGGCGCAGGCCGGATTGAAGCATGGGAAACGTGTCGCCGCCCAGGGCGTTCATTTTCGAGTGAAATTCGCAGCAAAGGACACCATCGCCCAAGTCAATCAGGCTCGCGCCGGCGTTTCGCTCGACCACTTGCGAGCGCTCGGCAAGGGATTTCAGCACCAGAATGCCTTCCGGCTCCGGCACAGGTCTCATGGCGTTCGAGCCGAAATCGAAATAGCTCGTGCGGCCGGCGGAAGATTCGTAGAAGGCGCGCCGGCCGGCGCTCAGGGCGCGCTCGACGAGCGGCGACAAGGAGTTCCCTTCCCGTTCGAGCGCGCGGGCCATCGGTTCAAGGCCAACGGCATCCCAGGTTTCGAACGGCCCGAGTTCCCAGCCGAAACCCCAGCGCATGGCGCGGTCCACGTCCACGAGCGAATCGGCGATTTCGGGGATGCGGCGCGCGGCGTAAAGGCAGGAACGCGAAACCGCACCCCAGAGAAAGCGCTGGGCTTTGTCGCCGGAGCGGCCTTCGAGCAGCGGCGCGAGGAGCGCGCGCAAGCGCTCGCCGGTATCGGTGGCCAGCGACGCGGATTCGACGGAAGCGAATTTGGCGCGCTGGCGCGGATGATATTCGAGCGTGCGCCAATCGAGCGCTTCGATTTCGCCGTCGCCTTTCGCGGCTTTCCGGTAAAAACCTTGTTTCGTTTTTTCGCCCAGCCACTTCCGCGCCAGTATGTCCTCGATGTATTTCGGCACGCGAAACGTTTCGCGCGATTCATCGGAGGACAAGTTTTCGTAAAGATTGCGAACGACGTGCGCCAAAACGTCTATGCCAACGATATCGGCGGTGCGAAATGTCGCCGAGCGCGGCCGTCCGAGCAGGGGCCCGGTGAGCGAATCGATTTCCTCGACGGTCAAATCGAGTTCTTCCATCAGCGCGAGAACGTTCATCAGCGCGAACGTGCCGACGCGATTGGCGATGAAATTGGGCGTGTCCTTGGCGAAAACCACGCCTTTGCCCAGCCGCTCGTCGGCGAAACGCGCGAGCAGATCGAGTGCTTCGGGGCGCGTCGAGGGGCCGGGAATGATTTCGACCAGCTTCAAATAGCGCGGCGGATTGAAAAAATGCGTTCCGGCCCAATGCTCCAAAAAATCGGCCGAACGTCCCTCGGCGATTTGCGCAATGGGCAAGCCGGAAGTGTTGGTGGTGACGAGCGTTCCCGGCTTGCGGCATTCGTCCACGCGCGAAAGCAGCTGGCGCTTGATTTCCAGATTTTCCACCACCGCTTCGAGAATCCAATCGGCTTCGCCGCACCAGCCTAGGTCGTCCTCGAAATTGCCGGTGCGAATTTGGCGCGCGCCGTCGGGAGTGAAAAAGGCCGCCGGCTTTGCGGCCAACGCCGCTTTCAGGCCGGAGTCGGCGGCGCGACTGCGCTCGGCGAGCGGAGCGGATTTATCGCCGGAGGCGACGTCGAGCAGCGAGCAGCGCAGGCCGGCATTGGCGAAATGCGCGGCCAGACGAGCGCCCATCGTTCCCGCGCCAAGAACCACAACGTGTTCGATCGTTTTCTTCATGGATGAGCGGCCGCGCAGATGTGCCGTGCGACCTCACCCATGAGCCTACTGGACGAAACGCGGAGAATCAAACAAATCGCCTGCCAGCTCTCCCGCCAGCCGCGCGCCCGGCGCCGGACGTCGACTGCCTCTGCGCCGACGCTACTGGCTCACTTCGAATTGCATGCTATGCGGGATCGGGTCGTTCGCTACGGTGAACGTGATCTGATACGTGCCTGCGGCGTAACCCTGCGTGCTGAGGTTCATGATGTAGCCGCCAGTCGTGCCGAGATCCGACGAATAGCGGAAATTCGCGTCGGGCGCGGCGGCGGGATACGCCGCGATTTCCCCGCTGGTCGTGGTGGAAATCTGCTGGATGCCGGCCAGATTCACCGCGATAGCGGAAGACGAGACGTCTGCGGAGTTCGCGTCGCAGAGATCGAATTTGATCGGAATCGTCGCGTTGCTCTCGACCGCCTTCGTCGGATCGTAGAGCAAACAGATGTTGTAGGAGACCGAATAGGACTCGGACTGGTTCGAGGCGTTGCCCACGTTGTCGGTCGCGTTCACCGAGAACGTTTCCGCGCCGACCGCCGACGTGTTGAGATTGCTGCCGCTGGGGACCGTTCCCGTGCAGGTGGTGACGCCCGAGCCGCCGTCGGTGCAGGAATAGTTGGCCGCGACCGCTTGATTCAGTAGATAAGAAGGATTATTCGAGCCGGGCGTGGTGATCGTGATGACCGGAGGCCTGCGGGCCACCATGATACCGGAGATCGGGCCGGCGTTCGAACAGTTGCCGGCGACATCGCAAACGGCAGCGGCAACGCCCTGCACCACCCGGCCGCCGGTGGCCAGTAGGCGCGCATTCTCCGTAACGAAATGGCTGGCGCGTACGCACCTCCGGAGGTGAACAGGCTGGCGATTTGGGCCTCGTTCACGTTCGTGAGGATGTTACTTTGCTGCGCCGAAGCAGGCACGGCCCAAAGCGCGAGCGCCAGGAAAATGGCTGCGAGCAAGAGTGGCTTGGTTCGGGGGGCCGGTTTGGAGGTTGGAGGAAATTTGTGAGGTCATTTTGACCCTCCCGCGCTCTTTGTGCTCGCGGCACATGCCGGCGGACGGGACCGTTGGACTCATCGCCGCTAAATTAATTTTTCCCACCTGAGACCCCGTGTGACGAGCCGAACGACCGAAACTGGCCGAACTATATATGCGTGAGAGCGGGGAGTGTCAAGAAGATTCCGCCGGCGTTGCTCTGGGCGTGGCGGCGGAACTATAGTGAAATTGGGGTTGGGCGATGGCGGGCGAAGAAAGATGGCTCGACAAGACTGTCCGGAGGGTTCGCGCTTTCGCTTACGAACCGAAAACTGAGCCGCCCGTGCTGCCGGCGCCGCGGCCGAAAATCGGGCTCGCCCTCGGCGGAGGATTCGCTCGAGGCATCGCGCACATCGGCGTTCTGCGCGTCTTCGAAGAAAATCAAATTCCCATTGATTATCTGGCCGGCACGAGCGTGGGCGCGCTGATTGCCGCGGGGTACGCGGGCGGATCGACGCTCGAAGAGATGGAGCAGGTGGGGCTGGCGACGCGATTCAAGGATTTCGCCGAGTGGACGGTTTCCTGGCAAGGGCTCGCATCGGATACGCGGCTGCAGCGGTACCTGCGGCGGCTGACCCCGATGCGGTGGTTCGAGGAGTTGCGCATTCCGCTGGCGATCGTTGCCACGGACATTCTGACCGCGGAAGCCGCTTCGTTCACAAAGGGCGATATCGGCTCGGCGCTGTGCGCTTCCTGCGCTTACCCCGGCCTTTTCCGGCCGGTCGAACGCGACGGACGGCTGCTGGTGGACGGTTTTCTGGCTGCACCGGTTCCCACCGAAGCGGCGCGAAACCTGGGCGCGGATTTCGTGGTTGCGGTGAATCTGGCCAGTCTTTCGAAAGACGAGCGGCCGACGAATCTTTTCGAAATCATCAGCCGGTCGTTTTCCATTCTGATGAACTACACCGAAATGAACTGGCGGCCGGCGGCGGACGTGGTGATCGAGCCGGACGTGACCGAATTCCGCTGGGATGATTTCCCGCGCACGCCCGAGTTGATCGCAGCGGGCGAGCGCGCCACGCGCCAAGCGCTGCCGCGCATTCTCGATGCCCTCCATCGCGCGGAGCGCGTGCGGGAGCCGGCGCCCGCGCCCGCTGAACCGGAGCCGACTGGGGATGGTTCTCGATCGAGCGAGCGAGAGAGTTAGCCCGCGCCGCTTTCGCCGACCGGCGACGAACGGGGAATTTCGCGAATCTCGACGCTTACCGGCTGACCTGCACCTTTTCCGCGGCGATTGAACCATGCGGCGAGCGCTTCGGCCAGGCGCTCGGGCTGAACGCGGAAACCGGCTTCGAGCTGGCCATCGGCGACGGGCAGCGTGTCGTCGAATTCAGCCGACCCGGTGAAGTTGCGCATCGCGAACTCATCGAGCCAATCGAGCGGGCAGGGACGGCGCTCGCCCGCGACGACGATTTCGATCTCCAGCCGGCGCGCGTACACGAATTCACCTCGCAGCGCGCATTATAGCAGCGGTGGTCGCAACATCCCGGCGCGCTTGCCTTGCATTTCGCTCTTTCGCGGACTAGACTTTTTTTGCGGACGCACGCAGGAAATCGCCAGCAAACGCTGCCGTGGCCTTTCCACCAACCGGGAGGTTTTGTGCCGACTCCACTCGAAGCATGGGTTGACGAGGTCGCCTCGCTGACGCGACCTGAGAAGATTGACTGGTGCGATGGCTCCGCCGCCGAGCACGAACGGCTGATCGGGGAGATGCTCCAGGATGGCAGTTCATTTCGACTGAACGAACGCACGTATCCGCGTTGCTATCTGCACCGCAGCGATACTCGCGACGTTGCCCGCACCGAGCAAGTCACTTTCATCTGCACGCGCAATCGCCGCGATGCGGGTCCCACAAACAACTGGATGGCGCCGGAAGAAGCGAAAGACAAGGTGCGGCCGCTCCTCGATGGCGCGATGAAGGGCCGCAAGATGTACGTGGTGCCCTACGTGATGGGCCCGGCCGAATCGCCCTATGCGCGCGTGGGCGTGGAAGTGACCGATAGCGCGTACGTCGCCGCCAGCATGGGCATCATGACGCGCGTCGGCCGCGTGGCGCTCGACCGGCTGGGCCGCTCGGACGAATTCGTGCCTGGCCTCCATTCGATTGGCGATCTCGATCCCGAGCGCCGGTTCATCCTGCATTTTCCCGAGGAAAAACTGATCTGGAGCGTCGGCTCGGGCTACGGCGGAAACGCGCTGCTGGGCAAGAAATGCTTCGCGCTGCGCATCGCGAGCTGGATGGCTCGGCAGCAGGGCTGGATGGCCGAGCACATGCTGATATTGGGCCTCGAGGGTCCCGACGGACGCGTCACCTACATGGCGGCAGCGTTTCCGAGCGCGTGCGGAAAAACAAATCTGGCGATGATGGTTTCCGCGCTCGAGGAAGAAGGCTATCGCGTCTGGACCGTCGGTGACGACATCGCCTGGCTGCATCCCGGACCCGACGGCTACCTGTACGCCGTCAATCCGGAAGCCGGATTTTTCGGCGTGGCGCCCGGAACGAACACGCGGACGAACACCAACGTGATGGAAGCGCTGCACCAGAACACGATTTTCACCAACGTGGCGCTGACCGCGAACGGCGAACCCTGGTGGGAGGGATTGACCGAGGTCCCGCCGGAAAACCTGACCGATTGGAAGGGCAAGCCGTGGTCGCCGGCAAACGGTCCCGCGGCGCATCCCAACTCGCGCTACACCGTTCCCGCGCGCCAATCGCCCTCGATTTCCCCGCGCTGGGAAGACCCGGCCGGCGTGCCGATCTCCGCCTTCATCTTTGGCGGACGGCGCGCGAGGCTCGAGCCGCTGGTTTACGAAGCGACCGGTTGGCAGCATGGCGTTTACGCCGCGGCAACGCTCGCTTCGGAAACGACGGCCGCGGCGACCGGAGACGTCGGCGTATTGCGGCGCGATCCGATGGCGATGCTGCCCTTCTGCGGCTACAACATGGCCGATTATTTCGGCTACTGGCTGGAAATGGGACGCCGGCTCACCCACCCGCCGCGCATTTTCCACGTGAATTGGTTCCGGCGCGACGATTCCGGCCGCTTCCTCTGGCCGGGCTTCGGCGAAAACGTTCGCGTGCTGAAATGGATGCTCGATCGCATGGACGGTTCGGCCGAAGCGCGCGAAACGCCAATCGGCCTGGTGCCGAGCGCCAGTTCGCTCACGCTGGACGGCCTCAAGATGTCACGCGAATCGGTGGAAGGACTGCTGCGAGTGGATCCGTCGGATTGGGCGGCGGAACTCGACCTGGTGAAGGCGTTCTTCGAAAAATTCGGCGCCGAACTGCCGCGCGAACTGCACGAGGAAACCGACCGGATCGCCAAGCAACTTCATTCCTCAAGCGTCGCCTAACCCGAGCCGGCAAACCGGCTCATTTGCGGCGCGAGGCGCCAAGCGCAGGGCTTGCCGCAGGCTTTGCGCCTCGCTCCGCTTGCTCTTCAGGAGGAACTCCGCTTACTTCTTCTTCATGGGCATGCCGCGGTGCGGCATGGCGGTCGGTGGCAGAAGACCGTTGAGGCGCAGGTAGACGGCTTCCTGCGCGTAGTGATCGGCAAAGTCGTTGGCCATGGCGATCACCACCGCACCCTTGGTCATCTTGCGCCCGCCGAAGAAGCTCACCATCTGGCCCATATCGCTGTCCTTCACGCTGGCCAGCGATTGTTCGCAGAAGTTGAAGGATTTTTTCATCGCCGCAAGCAGCACAGCCTTCGAGCTCTGCGGCGTTATGTGCCCGAGCGCGGGCGCCTTTTCCCCGCTGAGCCGCGAGCAGAAGAACTCGTTGGCGTTGGCGATGTGAAACATCAAATGCCCGAACGTCCATTGTTGCGGAGTGGGCCGGAAGTTCAGCTTGTTGGCGGGATATTCCTCGGCGCCGGCAATCAACCACTTCGCATGTTGCTTCACCATCTGCCGCATCGCGTCGGTCACCGGATTCTGCTGCGCGCGCGCGGCCAGCGGCGTCATGCCCAAAAGTAGGATGGCGAATGC
The DNA here is from genome assembly GCA_021818865.1 of Acidobacteriota bacterium. Classification (GTDB taxonomy): domain Bacteria; phylum Acidobacteriota; class Terriglobia; order Acidiferrales; family UBA7541; genus JAKASX01. The sequence goes on along the minus strand of JAKASX010000014.1, from coordinate 13,173 downwards.
GAAAACTACGGAATTTCGTTTCATGAGTGTTCCCCCTCGCGGGCCGAGCATACCCCGGCGGCCAAGCTCGAAGCAAGAGCGAATGGCGTGCCAGGGTTTGGTGCGCCGCGCAGCGTGCGGTAGCATAGGCGTGCCACCGGATTTTTCGCAACGCAAATCGCCATCAGGAGGCACGCTCATGAGCCTTGCCGTCGGTCAAACCGCGCCGGATTTCACGCTGAAGGATCAATCGCAGAAGGATGTGAAGCTGTCCGATTATCGCGGGAAAAACGTGGTGATCGTTTTCTATCCGCTCGACTGGAGCCCGGTGTGCACGAACGAGCACGCCTGCTTCGTGAACGACATGAAGAAATTCGAGAGCCTGAACGCGCAGATCCTCGGGCTCAGCGTGGACAGCGTGTGGTCGCACAAGGCTTGGGCGGACAAGATGGGCGTGAGCTATCCGCTGCTGGCCGATTTTCATCCGCGCGGCGCCGTCGCCGACAAATTCGGCGTCTATCTCGCCGACAAGGGCATCACCGGCCGCGCAATCGCCATCGTGGACAAGCAGGGCAAGCTCGCATGGTTCAAGCAATACGAAATTCTGCAGCTTCCCGATATCGCCGAAGTGGAAAAGGCGCTCGTCGGCTTGGACTAAGCCGCCCGGGAAATTCTCGGGGCCAGCCCGTAGGCGGGGCGATCCATGGGTGGCCCCTACGGATTCTGGCGGGAGGGGGTCGGCGGGAGCGGAAGTGTCAGGTTCCACGCAGCGCTCGGATCACCGCCAGCACCACGATAATCTGCATTGCCACCACGTAGACCCGCAGCGCCCACAGCAGGGCCCGCTCCCACGGCTTGAGCGGTCTACGGCCGAAACGCACTCGCTTGGCTGCAACGACCTGGTCCGGTTCGAGGAGTTCAGCCGCCAGTTCGGGCCGCAGCTCGAGTTCCTCGCGGCCCTTTGGCGTAGCGCCCAAAGGTTCCGGAGCGGCTTTTTTTTGCGGCTCGTTTTTTTCTTCCGGCATCATGCGCGAATCTCCCTGTTCCCTGCGAATCAACTTGTCAGCATGGCCCCCGCGTAAGCCAGTCCGCACAGCACCAGAATCACAACCACGGCGATAGCCGCGAAATTGGCGCCGGAATCGTTTACCTGGTCTCCCATCAATTCGCGGTCATTCACCAGCATCAGCAGGAAAACCAGCACCGGCGGCATTTCGAGCGTGGCGAGAACGTTGACCACCAGCGCGATCGCCACGAGCGGCACGTGCGGAATGAGCACCAAGCCGGCTGCCAGCGCGGCCGATCCCATCAGCACCAGATAAAACGGCGCCGCTTTGCGCACCGGCCAGTTGAGGCTGTGGCCGACGCCGAGCACTTCGCCAAAGGCGTAGGCGGAAGAGGCGGAAATCGTGATGGCGGCGAGCAGCCCGGCCTCGATGAGGCCGAGCGCGAAGAGCGTCGCGCCGACGTTTCCAATCCACGGCCGAAGCGCCTGGGCGAATTCGCCCCGCTCAAAGGCGGCCGCACTCATGCCATGAAGGAAAAGCGGCGTGGCCGCCAGAGCCGCGGCGAGGCCGCAAACGGCTGCCAGGCCCATGCCCATCATCGTATCGACGCGGCCGATGGTGATGTCGCGCGGCTGTTCACCCTTATCGACCACGGCGCTTTGCTGAAAAAAAACCATCCAGGGCGTCACCGTGGCGCCGAGATCGGACATGATCAGCACCAAAATATCGAGCGCGCGGCCGTGCGGCAGCGGCGACCAGGTGAACAGCGCGCGGCCCACCGCGTGCCAGGGCGGATGCGCCAGGAGCGCCACGGGAATGAACAGGAGATTGAACGCTGCCAAGCCGAGAGCGAGTCGTTCCCAGGTCCAGTAGCGGCCGGTGAGCATCGCGGCGAAAACCACCAGCAGCGCGAAACCGACCGCAATGGCGGGCCGAATGCCGAAATAGCTGGCGCCGGCGCGCACGCCAACGAACTCCGTCGCCAACGTGAGGAAATTACCCAGCACCAGATCGGCCATGGCAAACCCGCCCCAGAATTTTCCGAACCGGTCGAAAATCAGCTCGGCGTGGCCGCGATGCGTCACCGCACCCAGCCGCATCGTCATTTCCTGAATGACGAACGCCATGGCGAAGGGAACGACGATGATGGGCAGGAAGAAACCGATGCCGTAACGCGCGCCGGTAGTGGCATAGGAAAGCATGCTCGGCGCGTCGTTTTCGCCGAGGAAAACCAGCACGCCCGGCCCGACGAACAGCCACAGCAGCCAGAGCGGCCGCAGGCGCTTCGCGGCGCGCGCGCGCTTCACCCGCAGGCGGTCGGCGGCGCGATCGAGGTCTTCGTGCGTGAGTTCGGCGGGCGGAGCGCCGAGTGCGCCGGGCGGAGCCAGTTCGCGTTGTGCGGGTCTGAAATTCATGGCCGCGCTCGCAAGATTGCGAAGATCGGCCGGGAGGAGGGCCGAATCGGAGCGAGTTAATTATGATAAACGAAAAGAGTGAACGCCGCTTAATAAAAACGGACAAAGACCGGAACCACTGCGGCACCGGGAAAGGCCGGCGCCGCGCGAACGCTTCGTTCGGGTTCGCGCAAAAAACGTGCTAGCCTGAAACGCGGAGGACGACGATGAGCGAACCCCAGGCGCAGCAGCCGCAATTGCAGATCAAGGCGGACGAAAAGGAAATGCTCGGGCAGTACGCGAACCTCGCGATGATTCATCACACCGGCGAGGAGTTCACGCTGAATTTTATTTATCTGTTTCCGAACGTGCCGCAGGGCAAGCTGGTATCGAGCATCATCGTCAGCCCGGCCCACGCGAAACGGCTGATGCGGGCGCTGGGGGAGAATATCAGCCGGTACGAGGCGCAATTCGGCCCAATTCCCGAACCGCCGGCGGCCGGCCCGGCTCCCAACGTGGGTTTCGTGCAGTAGCCGAAAGGCCCGGCGCGAACAATGCGCGATCCCGGTCCATCGTATTCTTCAATTTCTTCCGGGCGTCGGCTGCGGTGACGCGGAATCAGGACTGAGGCGGCAAATCCCGCGCTTCGACGGTGCTCTGGAAACCGGCTTTCGCGTGGCTGCCGTCGCAAAACGGCTTGTTGTTCGAATGGCCGCAACGGCACAGGGAAATCGCCGTTCGTCCCCCTAGACCAAACGGTTTGCCCTGCCCGTCCACCAGCTCGATTTCGCCTTCGACGCGGTAAGGTCCGTTCGGACGGACCGTGATGCGGGTCGCTGCCATGTTCTCCCCCCTCGTTTGAAATCGCGGATTGCGGCCAGGATGCCGTTAGTATTTCGGGACGGAAGAATCCACTTCATCCGACCACGCTAGAATACCACCGCGCAGGTTCCACACGCGGCGGAATCCCGCTTTGCGCAGAAAATCCACGGCCTGTGCCGATCGCGCGCCGCTGCGGCAATGGACCACCACCGGCGCGGCGGAATCGATTTCCTGGACGCGGCGCGGCAGATCGCCGAGCGGAATCAGGATGCCGCCCAGATTACAAATCTGATATTCGTGCGGCTCGCGTACGTCGAGCACGAAGATGTTTTCGCCGCGCTTCAGACGTTCGGCCAGTTCGCGCGGACCCATCTGGGGGACCTCGACCGATGGCGGAGGCGCTTCTTCGCCGCGCACGCCGCAGAATTCGTAATAGTCGATGAGCTGGTGAATCGTACGATTCGAGCCGCAGAGGGGGCAATCGGGATTTTTGCGCAAGCGCAGCTCGCGAAACGTCATTTCGAGCGCATCGAAGAGGAGCAAGCGGCCGGCCATCGGGTCGCCGTTGCCGAGGATCAGCTTCAGAACTTCCATCGCCTGCAGCGAACCGACGATTCCCGGCAGCACGCCGAGCACGCCGCCCTCGGCGCACGACGGCACGAGACCCGGCGGAGGGGGCTCGGGATAGAGGCAGCGATAGCAAGGGCCGTCGGCGAGGCCGAAAACGCTCAACTGACCCTCGAAGCGGAAAATCGAGCCGTAGACGTTTGGCTTGCCAAGCAGAACAGCCGCATCGTTCACCAGGTAGCGAGTGGGAAAATTGTCGGTGCCGTCCACGACGATGTCGTAGGGGCGCAGGAGATCGAGAGCGTTTTCGCTGGTCAGTTTGGTTTCGAAGGCGTCGATCTGAATTTCCGGGTTCAAATCCTGCAAGCGGCGCTTGGCGGCTTCGAGCTTCGGTTTGCCGACGTCGGAGGTGCCAAAAAGCACCTGGCGCTGCAAATTCGTGAAATCCACGCGGTCGAAATCCACCAGGCCCAGCCTGCCGACGCCGGCGGCGGCGAGGTAGAGCGCGAGCGGCGCGCCAAGCCCGCCCGAGCCCACGAGCAGCACTTTGGCCTGCTTCAGCTTCAGCTGACCTTCCATGCCTACTTCGGGCATGATCAAATGCCGGCTGTAGCGCAGAACTTCCTCTTTGGAAAGCGATACGGGTGCGGCGGGAGCAGCGTGTTTTGTTTTTTCGATCGTTTCAGGCATGTGAATTTCTCCTAGCAGGATCGCCCGCCGGCGATCGAAGGAACGATCGAGATCGTATCGCCGTCGCGAAGCGGAGTTTGATCTTTTTGCAAGTTACGGACGTCTTCCTGGTTCAGGTAGACGTTCACAAAGCTGCGTAACCGTCCGCCATCGGCGTAGAGATGGCGGCGCAAATCGGCGAACTGGCCGGTGAGCGCATCGAGCGCCTCGCCGACCGTTTGGGCTTCCACGCTAACGCTCGCCTGACGGCCCGCGTACGGCCGGAGCGGGGTGGGAATCATCACTTTCACTGCCATGCAAAGTCTCCTCGAAAAAAAAGAAAATGAATTCAATATGGAAGAACGAAATCGTTCCCGCCGCGCTAGCCCACCGTCATCAAATCGGACCCGATCTCCTCATCGTCGAAACGCGAACGGTCATCGAGCAGCCGCCAGCTGGCCATGCGGCGCGGCACTCCCGCCTCGACAGCGACAATCACGTAGCTGTACCAGGGCCAGGCGTGCTCGCGATCGAATTCGCTGGGTCGCGGCGGCGCGTCCGGATGCGAATGGTACCAACCGACGAGATCGAGCCCCTGCGCTTGCGCCGCTCGTTCGACGCGCAGCACGTCCGCGGGATGCACCAGGAATCGGTTGCGCGGTGAATCCTCGCGCTGATTATCGAGCATCACCAGTTCCTTCACCAGGCGCGCGCCCGCCGCTTCGGTTCCGAGCATCGCTCCGCAACATTCGTAAGGGTAGCTTTGCGCCGCGTGCGCGCGAATCCGTTCGGCGAGTTCCTCGCTCAGCTTCAGCATCAGATGTTCTCTTCCCACAGACGGTCGCCCAGATAGCGATCGCCCGAATCCGGAAATATGGTGACGATGCGAGCGCGCTCACCCGGCGGAAGTTTGCGGGCGATTTCCAGGCACGCAGCCAGCGCGGCCCCGGAACTCAACCCTACCAGCAAGCCTTCCTCGCGCGCCAGCCGGCGCACCTGCTCGTAAGCGGTCTCGGTCTCGATCCACAGATTCTCATCGGCCAGAGCCGGATCGTAAATTCCCGGCACGATCGCCGAGGGCAGATGCTTCAATCCTTCGAGACCGTGGAAGGGGGTCGCTGGCTGCACGCTCACCAGGCGAATCGCCGGCGAATATTCCGTTAGGCGGCGCGCCGTGCCGACGAAGGTGCCTGTGGTCCCCAAACCGGCGACGAAATGGGTCAGCCGGCCGCCCGTCTGATGCCAGATTTCCACGCCGGTCGAATGATAATGCGCCTGCCAATTGGCGGGATTGTTGTATTGATCGGGATAGAAATAGCGGCCGGGATCGGCCGCGTAAATTTCACGGGCGCGCTGGATTGCCCCGTCCGATCCGTCGCCCGCCGGGGTCCAAATGAGTTCGGCGCCGTAAGCTGCCAGGATGCGCTTGCGCTCTGCGGAAGCGCTTTCGGGAATGCAGAGCTTCACACCGTAACCCTTCACCACCCCGATCATCGCGTAGGCAATGCCGGTATTGCCGCTGGTGGCGTCGAGAATCGTTTTTCCCGGGACCAGTTCCCCGCTCCGCTCGCCTTCCTGAATCATCGCCAGCGCCGCGCGATCCTTCACCGACCCGCCGGGATTGAACCATTCCGCTTTGGCAGAAATTTCCACGCCGGGAAATTCGCGGCTCACCCGCTCCAGCCGCAAAAGCGGCGTTCGGCCAATCCGATCAAGCACGGAAACAGCCGGCTCGGCGAGCGGCAGGGGCCCGGAGGCGAACACTTCGCTGTGCGCTGCGGTCAAGGTGTTTACACCTATACTTCTCAAGACTCCAATATACGACCACAAAGGTCCGGTAGTCTAGATGCTCGCCGAACGCCTGAGGGTTCAAAAAAATAAGCTGGCTGCAACGATGAAAGGAGTTTAGCAGAAACCCCGTGTTTCCAGTAGGTTATTCCTAGCGGCTTGCTTGCCGCGCCATTTTCACCGATTTCTCCACGAGCGGCGCCTCAAAATGGTTCCGAGCCAGTTCCCTTGCACCCAGGAAAAGCACCGGGACCTCATTTCCGTAGCGCTCGCGCAGCACCCCGTCCGTATCCACATCCACCTTGCGGAGGGTTACGCCGAGCCGTGCGACGAGCGGTTCGAGCCAAACGAGAACCTCTTGGCAGAGATGGCAACCTCGGCGACCGAGCAGGGTCAGGGTGAGACGGTCAGCAGCTTCCAAGCGCCCGAATTCGGTGCGCTCGTAGCCCCCGGCGATTTCTCGTAGGGCGCCCGCAGCGACAAGGTCGCGAATCGCCGCTTCGGCCGAGGCATGGCCATTGGCCTCATTGGCCCCACCGCGCAAACCGCAAGCGTCAGCAAAATCGGCTGCGGTAAGCCGCGAATGCCCAAGGCGGTCAAAAGATTCGAGGATGCGTCGCGCGGATTCGTGCATGGAAGCCTCGCCCGGCGTCACGGCCGCGGCGTGTAGTAGCTCCGGTAAGGCCCCATTTCCGGATAAAACGCATAGGCGCGGTAAAGCTCGGCGATTTGGCGGATATGGCCGAGGTCGTGATACGCCCATTCATTGAGCATCGTTTCGAGGGTGAGCGGGCCGAAGCGGGCGTGGCGCGCCGGCAGCCGCTCGGCGTCGGGAGGCATCTGGTAGAGCAGTGCGAGCGAATGCCAACGCTCGCCGGCGAATCGCTTGAGCTGAGCGCGGGCGGTCGCGCCCAGCGGCAGGGCGTATTCGCCGCGCTCGTAACAGTCGTTTTGATCGTAGGCTTCGAGGAGCGGATCTTCTTCGTCGAGAAACTGCTGGATGCGTTTGCGGTAAAGTTCACGTTCGACGTGGTTCAGATGGCCGAGCACTTCGGAGATGGACCAGCGATCAGCGGAGGGTTTCCAGATCATCGCTTCTTCGGTGGCGGCATCGAGAAGCTTTTCGAGAAGTTCAGGCGTCTGCCGCAGCGAAGCGAGCACCGGCGCCGGCAGCGTGGTATCCATGGCCATGGTTTCCCCCTCCGCCCGGAAGTTCCTCGGGCCGCACTTGTGTGCCGCCCGAAGCCATGATACCAACAAGACAGGGTGAGAGGGGGTGTCACGATGAGTTACGTTCTGGCGTTGGTGGACAACATGTTTTTTCAGGCGAGGATCCAGGCCGTGGCCAAACAGATCGGTGTGGAAGTGAAAATCGTGCCGACCGGAGAGGACATGGTGGCAGCGGCGCGCGAAAATGCGCCGTCGCTGGTTATCATTGACTTGAACGCGAAATCGGGCGCGCTCGAAACGGTGCGGAAGTTGAAGGAATTGGAAACGGTGCCGACCATTCTGGGCTATCTCTCGCACACGCAGACCGATTTGGCGGCGGAAGCGGCGACTGCGGGGTGCACGCAGGTGATGCCGCAGGGAAAATTCACGCAGGAATTGCCGATGGTGCTGGCGCGCGCGCGAGGAAAAGTGGAGCGGAAGATTTCCTGATGCAAGATACGGCCCAACAACCAGCGCGAGAGCGCTTCGTGGGTTCCGCGCCCCGAAAAATCCTTTTTGCCTTTCTCGCGCTGATCCTTTCCACCGCGACGTCAGCCCGCGCTTCCCAGGCGCAAACCCTCTCGCGAGCCACGCCGCGCGACGCCCTGGTTGGAGCTCTTTCGGCGGCGTGCACTGAAAATCCGCGGCAGTTTTCGACCTTTCTGCTGGCCGGCAGCCGGCGCGCGTTTCTCGCGCTCACGCCCGCGCGGCAGAAGGCGCTATTGAAGCGATTCGCGCTCACCTCGATCACGGGCCACGCCCGAGTTTTTCTCGATACGAGCGGTCAAACCGTCGTTCGCTGCGACAATCCGGCCGAAAGCATCACCTTCCGTCTGTTGCCCGTGCAACTCGATCGGAACGTCGCTTTCGTTCCCGTTCAGGTTTCCGGCGGAGAAAGCACGAACTTTGGCCTGGTGCGCCAACCCGACGGCTGGCGCCTTTTTTCGCTCGATCTGCTCGTGATCAACGTGCCGGCACTCGTGCGGCAATGGGAACACGCGGAAATGGAAGCGAACGAGGTGACGACCATCGCCGATCTGGAACAGCTTGCGAAAGCCATCAAGACGTACCACGAAGGCTTCGGCCGATGGCCCGAAACGCTCGCGCAGCTTGGCCCCGCTCCACCGAATCAGGTATCGCCCGAACACGCCCAACTGGTTTCCTCGCGGCTTGCTTCCGGTGTCACCGACGGCTATCGCTTCCGCCTTCACCTGGTGACCGATACGAATGGCGATATTCAGGGTTTCGAACTTGCCGCGGTGCCCGAAGTTTATGACAAAACCGGCCGCCGGTCGTTTTTCCTCGGTCTCGACGGCAAGCTCCACGCCGCCGATAAGCAGGGCGCGCCGGCGACCGCCGAGGATCCAGTCATCTCGCCGCCGGCCGAGCCCTCCGGTTCCCAGTAATCCATAGCGCGCCGTGGTCTCATCCAGCCCCGTGCGCGGTAAAATCGCTGTCTTGCCATGCGGAAGAATTTCCCAAGCGCGCGCTGGCTGCCGGTGATTCTGCTGCTGACGTTCGCAGCCGCGCGCTCGCTCGTAGCGCAAGTGCCCAGCCCCGGAAGAGGTTCTTCCGTCACGCCGGCGCAAGCGCGAGAGGCTTCCGAGCAGACGCGGCTTTGGATGCCCGTTTTTCAGTTCAGGAACGGCTTCTGGGTGAACCTAGAGCATTTCCTCTACTTGCAAGCGCGGCTCGCGCGCGGCCTCTCCGTCGCCCCAAATGGCGGACCTTCGCCGGTTGCCTGGCGAGCGGCCGATTTATCCGCGCTCGCGCCGGCCGAACGCACCGCCTGGCAGAATGCGGTTGCCTACTACGAGCGGAATTTCGCCGATTTCGATCTTGCCTACGACAGTTCCCTCACCCGCGTGGATAGGCGCTTGAGCGAAATGAGCGATTGCGCAGATTTGACCGGGAAAGGTGGAAACGTGTGCGACGCCGGGCTCGATCCCGCGCTTACGACCGCGCTCGAGCAGGCCGCGCCGATCTATCGCGCGCATTGGTGGCCAGAACAGCGGAAGGCCAATCGGGCGTGGATCGAGCAGGCGAGCCAGATGGTTCGCGAATATGGCGGAAAACCGGCCGAACTGCTCGCCAATCTCTTCAACAACACCTGGCCCGCCGATCCGATTCCGATCGACGTGACGCTCTACGCCGGCCCTTACGGCGCGTATACCACGCTGTTTCCGCTCCACGTCGACATTTCAAGCGCCGCTCCGCAAAACCAGGGAATCCTCGCGCTGGAGGTGGTGTTCCGCGAGTCTTCGCACTCCATCGCCGAACCGGTGAGCGAAGCCATCGCCAGCGCCTGCCGCAGGGACACGAAACCCGAGCCGCGCGGGCTGTGGCCTGCGCTCGTTTTCTATACCACCATGCAGGTTTTTCGGCAGGCGTTTCCCGGCGCGGCCGCGCAGGGAGCTTCGACGCCCAACCCGGCCGCTTTCGTCGCCGCGCACAGCCAGTACGTGGCAGAGCGGGGCTGGCAAACTTACGATGCGCTTCTCACCCTCTATTGGCAGCCGTTTCTCGACGGCCGCTGGGATATGCGCTCGGCCATCGAGCAACTGGTCGGCGCGTTGTGAGCCGCGCGGCTGCGCATGAGCGGGTGTGAAACCCGCCGCGATGAATTCGCCAATCCGCCAAACCCTTAGTTTTTGCGTTGGGAGCCAGTGCACCGTGACCGTGGCCGTTCGTCACTCCCAGCGCAAGGCTGTGGCCGGGTCCACGCGCGTGGCGCGACGCGCGGGCAGAAAACTTGCCACAAGAGCCACCACGACGAGCAGCGCCGCGACGAAGATATAGGTGACCGGGTCGCCAGGGGTGACTCCGTAGAGCACCGAGCGCAGCAACTGCGAAACAGCGAAACCCGCTGCCAGACCCACCGCGCAGCCCACAAGCGCAAGCCACAGTCCCATGCGCAGCACCATTCTCAGAACGTCGCCGGGCTCGGCGCCCATCGCCATTCGCACCCCGAATTCGGGAATTCGCCGGCGAACGGAATAGTCCATCACGGCAAAGAGACCAACCGCGGCCAGCAAAATTCCCATCCCGGCGATCACGCCGGAAATGCCGGAGAGAAGCCAGTCCTGCCAAAGCGCGTCGCTCATCAACTGCTGGACCGGCATGGCGGTGATGAAATAGATGCCGGGATCAACCGCGCGCATGGCGTTGCGCAGAGTTTCGATGGATGGGCCGCCGCGCTGGGCCGTCTGCACGACGAGCGTCGGCTCGCCCCAGTTGTGCTGAGCGAGCGGAAAGTAGAGATAGGGTTGCGGGGATTCGTGCAAGCCGTTCATTTTCACGTCTTCGGCGATTCCGACGATGGTGATTCGCTTCCCGTCCACCAGCAATTCGCGTCCCAGTGCATCTCCCGAGGGCCAATACCGGCGCGCCATGGTTTGGCTGACGATGGCGACCGGCTCGGAATTCGCCGTATCGGTTTCGTTGAACGATCGCCCAGCCAGCAAGCGCGTGCCGACCAGGCGAAAGTATCCGGGGTCAACGGAATCGTAATGGATTTCCGTTGCCGTTTTTGCCCGCTGGAGAACTTCGCCCGTGAACGCGACAGGGACCTCTACCCCTCCGCCACTTTCGGAGAGCGGAAATCGCTGGCACCAGACCGCGCCACGCACACCGGGCAAGCCGAGCACGCGCTCGCGCAAGGCGGCGCGATCGCTTTCCATCGCCTTCGCAACCAGGGCCGCTCTTTCTCCAGATGTGTTTGGCTTCCCACGCAACGCCGCCAGTTCGCTTTGCAGCGCTTTCGCTTGCGGGCCGCCTCCAAGGGACACGTTGAAAATCAGGCGCTTGCCGTGAACGTCGAAACCGGGATTGATGCTGCTGCTATAGAGAAAGCTTCGCAGAAGAAGGCCGCCGGCCGTGAGGACTGTCGTTGCCAACGCAATTTGGGCGACGACCAAGACGTTTCGGCCGATCGGCCTTCCGGCGTGTGGCGTTGGCGCGGCGACGCCGCCCTTACCGGCCGAGGCAATGTCGCCTTTGCGCGCGCTGAGCGCGGGTGCGAGACCGAAAATGAGCACGGCGACTATCGTGGTGAGCAGCGCAAAGGCCAGCGCCGGCGCGTCGAGGCGCAAGCTCGGTCCTCCCAGGGCGATTCCGACAGGTGGAAGGAGCGCCGGTTCGAGCATCATCAGCCAGCGCACGAGGAGTAGACCGAGACCGGCCGCCGGCAGAGCGAGCAAACAGCCTTCGGTAAGCAATTGCCGCACGAGCCGCATCCGCGTCGCCCCTAGCGCCAGCCGAATGGCGATTTCCCTGCGCCGACTTTCGGCGCGAGCGAGCAGCAAGCCAGCAACGTTGCCGCAAGCGATCAACAACACGATCGCCGCGGGACCGAGGAGGAAAATCAACGAAGCTGGTAAACGCGATTTCTGGTATTCGGCGAGCGTTTCAAGCGTGAGCGTCGTATCGCGATTCGTCGCTGGGAAGGCCGACGCCAGATGGTCGCCGAGCGAGGCCACTTCGCCGCGCGCGGCGGCAAACGTCGCTCCGGAACGCAAGCGTCCCACCACCCCGCTGACTCCACCACCCGCGCGATCGACGAGTTCCTTTGGGCTCATCCATTCGTCCACGGGAAGCCAGAGATGCGTCTGGACGAATGGACTGAGCCCGTGGAAGCCGCGCGGAGCGACGCCGATCACAGTGACCTTCCGCCCGCTAACCAGAATGGTTTTTCCGATGATATCGGACTTTCCGCCGAATTCGTCACGCCAGACGTCGTAGCCGACGACAGCCGTCAATTCGTGCTCGGGCTGCGGCGAGAATCCGCGGCCCATGGCCAGCGGCAGACCGAGCACGGAAAAATAGTTACGGGAAACCCAATCATCAAGCACGAGCGGTGCATCGGGCGAGTGGCCAATTACGCAGCCGTGCCGTTCGTAGCCCAGGACGCCGGAAAGCGCGTGCGTATCTCGCGCAATATCCTCGTATTCCGCCCAGGAAATCGCGCCTCGCGGATTGCCATGCCAGCTCTGGAAAATCTGCACCAGCGAGGCTGGGTCGCGGCCCGGCCACGGCCGCAGGAACGCCGCGTCGGCCAGCACAAACGCCGCCGAAACCGTGCCGATGCCGAGCGCCAAAATGAGGATTGCAAGGACGGCGAACCCGGGGCTGCGCGCGAGCAGCCGCGCGCCGAATCGCACATCCTGCCAAAGGGAGTGGAAAGCACCGGGCTTTGCCATTTCGCCGCCTTTCCGGGAGCTTGGCGGCAGTCTGCCACCGGGGACGGAGCATTGCAATGGGGAGCGGGGTGGCGCTCGCGGAACGCGCCGTTGACTATTGTACATATACATTGTACAAGCATGCTTGGTATGCCCGACCCGCCCATCGTCCGCATCGATCTCGGCTCCGGCGCTCCCGCCTACGCGCAGATCGTCGCGCAACTCCGCGCGCTGCTGGTTTCGGGCGCGCTCGCTCCGGGAACCCGCCTGCCGACGGTGCGCCAGCTCGCGGTGGATTTGGGCGTGCATCACAACACCGTCGCGCTCGCCTATCGCACGCTCGCCGAGGAGGGCTGGCTGGAGCTGCGGCGCGGACGCGGCGCGGTGGTGGTGGCGCGGGAGGGCCAGCGCGCGAATTCGCGGGCGCAGGAGGAATTTTCGCGGCGGCTCGAAGGCCTTTTGGCCAAAGCCGCCGCCGACGGTTTGAGTCCGAAAGCGATCGTGCGCGAATTCGAGGCGCTCGGCCGCGAGCTGTGGAAAGAGAAGAGACGATGAAATCCA
>JAKASX010000120.1 GCA_021818865.1 Acidobacteriota bacterium | reverse complement strand
AGAACGGCGGCGCCGGCTCCGGCCAGCCCAAGCAGTGCACCTTCCGTAAGCAGTTGCCGCACGAGGCGCCAACGGCTCGCGCCGATGGCCAAACGGACGGCAATCTCCCGGCGGCGCGCCTCCGATTGCGCTACGAGGAGCCCAGCGACATTGGCGCAGGCGATTAGAAGCACCAGACCGGTGAGGGCCAGCAGAAGGCCTGTGGGAGCGAGACCCTTCCGCAGCCGCTGGCTCTCGGTGACCAGGCCAAACGAGCGCGCTGCGTTGGTCGCCAGGTAGGCATTCGCAAGCCGAGTTGCAATCGTGGTGAGTTGGGCTTGCGCCTCGGCTGCGCTGGAGCCTTTTCTAAGCCGGCCGACCAGATGGAAATCCCGGAATCCGCGGCTTTGAAGCTGGCCAGGGCTAAACTTCGTAGCGACCGGGAGCCACGCGGCTATGGGTATCTCCCGCCTAAGGCCGCGGAAAGAACGCGGCGTAATTCCAATGACGGTGTAGCTCTTGCCCGTAAGCGTGATGGTCTTTCCGATCAATTTCGGGTCGCCGCCGAAGTCGCTTTGCCACAAGGCGTAGCTCAACACGATCACTGGCTGAGACGGCGCAGCGGTGGCTCGCGAGAATGTTCTCCCGCGAAACGCGCCGATGCCCAGCACAGAGAAATAGTTGCGGGAAACAAGGTCGACTAAGATCAGTCGAGAACCCCCGGAAGCGTTCAGGAGTCCTCCGCCGCCGGAATACGCCAGGATTCCGGAGAAAGCGCTGCATTGCCGGCTGATGTCCAGATAATCGGGATACGAGAAATAGTGGTCTTCTCCCTGCGGCGTATGGCTGGTGAGTCTGACGAGTCGGCTCGGGTTGTTGCCTGGGAACGGACGCAGAAAATAGGCATCAGCAACGCTGAACATCGTTGTGTTGACACCGATGCCGAGGGCGAGAGTGAGAATGGCGACAACGACTAGCGCGGGATTGCGTCCCAAGCCGCGCAGCGCGTAGCGCAGGTCGTTCCACATGGTCACCTCCAGGTGGCCTCGTGGCTGTCCCCCGCAGCCCTGGATATTGGTACGTGGAACACCCAAATCCAGTTTCATGCTCTCCGATGCATCTGACTCGCCATTGGGACCATGGCCAGTTCGTTGCTTTCAAGAGGCTTGCGGACAGACCTCCCGGAGGACGAGCCGAAAACGTTCAATTTAGGGATTCGAGTGTCCGATGGCGGACGGTCATGCCCCAGGTGGTCACTTCCTCGGTAGAGCCGTTTTCCAGTTCACGCCCATGCCGTAGCGGTAGACCATTTCGGCGCCGCGATCGGCGCCGAGCGTGAGGAATATCGCGACGAGCAGCAGACCGACCAGCAGCACGATGCGCAGGCCCTGCGTGGTCTGGCGACCGGCCATCAGCGCAAAGGCGCAAAGCCCGACGGCGATGAAATAGCTGGTGAGCATCAATTGTTCGTGGACCTCGAGTAGCCCGCCGAGGCTTTCCGGCGCGGTTTTAGCGGCCTGCAATCCGGTGGTGACGGCGAGCGTGCCGAGCGCGGTGCCGAGCAGAAGCAGCCAGAGGGCGCTGCGATGGATGGAATCGCTTTTGCGCCAGACGGCGGCGGCTTCGAAGAGCAGAGCGGCGAGCCAGAGCGCGATGGGGAAGTGGACGAACAGAGTGTGGAGATTCGGCGCCGAAGAGAGCCCCGGCAGGATTTTTTGAATCATCGAGTTTCCGCGCATACCCGTCGAAAGCGAGCCTATATTATTTCTCGAACGGGAAGCAGAACAAAACGAGATTCGCTTTCTTTTCCGCTCGCGCTCGCCTTCCTTTAAGATTCAGGCGTGACTCCGCTTCTCGACGTGCGCGCGCTCACGGTGGAATTGCCGACGCCGGCGGGCGCGCTGCGCCCGGTAAATGGCGCGAGTTTTCAGATCGCGGCGGGCGAAGCGGTGGGACTGGTGGGCGAATCCGGGTCGGGCAAGACGATGCTGGGTCTGGCGCTGGTGGGCCTGGTTCCCGCGGGAGCGCGCGAGAGCGGGCAGGCGCTGCTGGCGCCGCGCGAGGCGGGCGAGCCGATGAACCTGGTGGCGTGCGGCGAACGCGCGCTCCAGCGGATTCGCGGGCGCGAAATCGGAATGATATTTCAGGAGCCGATGACGGCTTTGAATCCGGTGATGCGCGTGGGGGCGCAAGTGACCGAAGCGATTCGCGCGCATCCTCCGCGGCCGAGCGCGCGACGCGCGCGCGAACTCGCCATCGAGGCGCTGGATCGCGCCGCCATTCCGGAACCGCGGCGCCGCGCGCGGCAATTTCCGCATCAGCTTTCCGGCGGATTGCGCCAGCGCGCGATGATCGCGATGGCGCTGGCCGCGGGCCCGCGGCTGCTGGTGGCCGACGAGCCGACGACGGCGCTGGACGTCACGGTGGCGAGCCAGATCGTCGATCTGCTCGGGAAGCTGCGGCGCGAATCGTCGCTGGCGCTGCTTTTCATCAGCCACGATCTGGCCGTCGTCTCGCAACTCGCCGATCGTTTGCTGGTGATGTACGCGGGACGAATCGTCGAACAGGGGCCAGCGCGCGACGCGATCGAGCACCCCGCTCATCCATACACCGAAGCGCTGCTCGCATCGCTGCCGCGCCCGGGAGTTCCGATGTCGCCGATCCCGGGCGGCGTGCCGCGGCTCGATGCATTGCCGCCCGGCTGCCCGTTCGAGCCGCGCTGCCGTTATCGCAGGCCGGAATGCGCGCTCGAAATGCCCCAGCCGCGGCGCGCTGGCCCGGATCATTTCTCCCGCTGTATTCTTGTGCCGTAACGCCGAGACGACGATGACCGATCGCGAACAAAACGAGCGCGTACGCGAGCGCTTCACGCGCTCGGCGGAGCCATTCGCGCGCTTTGCGGTGCCAAACCGGATGATTGACGCGGAAACGATCGCGCGGCTCGCCGATCCGCAGCCCAATCATCGCGCGCTCGACCTGGCGTGCGGGCCGGGCACGTTCACGGCGGCGCTGGCGGCGCGGGCGGGATTCGTTTGTGGGCTGGACCTGACGCCGGCGATGCTGGCGCTGGCGCAGCGGCGGATGGCGGAGGCCGACGGCGGAAACGTCGCGCTGGTCTGCGGCGACGCGACGGCGCTTCCGTTTCCCACGGGCGCATTCGACGTTGCCGTTTCCGGCTACAGCCTGCATCACATGAGCGATCCGTTGAGCGTATTGCGCGAGCTGGCGCGTGTGGTTCGCCGCGGCGGCCGGATCGCACTGGTGGATATCTACGTGCCGGAAGGCGCGAGCGGAGAAGCGAACGACCGCATCGAGCGCGCCCGCGACGCTTCGCATCGCCACACGCTGGGCCGCGCCGAATTCACCGCGCTCGTCCAGGAAGCCGGTTTCTCCGTTGGCGCCACGCAGTCGCTCGAGCGCCCGCGACGCTTCACCGACTGGATGAACGTTGCCGGATGGAAGCCGGACGATCCCGCTTTTGAAGCCACGCGCGAGCTGCTCGAAGCGACGCTTGCCGACGATGCCGCCGGCTTTCATCCTCGGCTGCTTGCGACCGAGCCGGGGGCGCGCGCGGAGATCGAGTTCACGCAGTGCTGCTGTTTCCTGGCCGCCGAGCGCGTGTGATCGCGGCCGATTCGGTGCCACGGTGACGAACGCTTCCCTGCTCCTCCACGCACAAGGCCTGGTGAAAAACTTCGCGCTGCCCGACGGCGGGAAAATCCGCGCGGTGGATGGCGTTTCGTTCGACCTGAATGCGGGCGAAACGCTGGCGGTGGTCGGCGAATCGGGCAGCGGAAAAACGACGCTGGCGCGAATCCTGGCGCGCATCGAGCCGATCGATGAAGGAGAAGCGACGTTTCTTGGCGCCGACTGGCTGCGCGCGCGCGGCGGCGCTTTGCGGCGGCTGCGGCGGCAGATGCAGATGGTCTTTCAGGATCCTTACGGTTCGCTCGATCCGCTGCAGCGCGTGGATTCGGCGATTGGCGAGCCGCTGGCGATACACGAACCTTCCTTGCGGGGCGCGGAGCGCGCGACGCGAATTCTGGAAGCGCTCGAAGCGGTCGGGCTGGGCCGCGAGGCGCTCTCGCGCTACCCACACGAATTTTCCGGCGGGCAGCGGCAGCGTCTGGCGATCGCGCGGGCGCTGGTGCTGCGGCCGCAACTCGTGATTGCCGACGAGCCGGTATCGGCGCTCGATCCATCGATCGGGGCGCAGATTCTCGAACTGCTGGGCCGGCTGCAGCGGCAATTCGGCCTGACGTACCTGCTCATTTCGCATAGTTTTCCGGTGGTCGCGCAATTGGCGACGCGGATCGCGGTGATGCGCGAGGGGAAAATCGTGGAAATGGGCGCGGCCGCGGACGTGTTGCAGCATCCCGCGCATCCCTACACGCGAGCGCTCGTCGCAGCGGTGCCCGAATTGCCCGTCGCGCCCGGCCGTTTCCTCGGCGCATGAAATCGCGATGCCGCTTCCGGCCGCGGGCCGGCGTCTCCTGCTAGACTGAGCGAACGATGCCATTCCGATTCGAGGTGCTGAAAACCGATCCGACGGGCGCGCGGCTGGGACGGCTCGAAACGCCGCACGGAGCGATCGAAACGCCGGCGTTCATGCCGGTGGGGACGGCGGCGACGGTGAAGGGGCTGACGCAGGAAACGCTCGAATCGTTGGGCGTGGGGATTCTGCTGGCCAACACCTATCATTTGTATCTGCGTCCCGGGCACGAGCGGGTTCGGCGGCTGGGCGGGTTGCATCATTTCATGTCGTGGCGCGGGGCGATCCTCACCGATTCGGGTGGATTTCAGGTGTTCAGCATGGCGGACCTGCGCGACGTGAGCGACGAAGGCGTGCGCTTCCGTTCCTACCTCGACGGCTCCGAACATTTTTTCACGCCGGAGATTTCCGTTGAAGTGCAAGCGGCGCTCGGTTCCGATATCGCGATGGTGCTCGACGAATGCATCGAATTTCCCGCGAGCCGCGAACGCGCGCGGCAGGCGGCGCGACGCACCACGGAGTGGGCGCTACGCTCGCGACGCGCCTTTGCCGAGCGGGGCGATGGCGAAAGGCAATGGCAGTTCGGCATCGTGCAGGGCGGCGTCTACGCCGATCTACGGCGGCAATCGGCGGACGAACTCGTGGCGATGGATTTTCCCGGCTACGCGATTGGAGGACTGGCCGTCGGCGAACCGCACGCGCTCACGGTGGAGATGGCGTCGGAGGCGACGGCGCGATTACCCGCGGACCGCCCGCGCTATCTGATGGGCGTGGGCAAGCCGGAACATCTGGCGGATTACGCGGCGGCAGGCGTGGACATGATGGATTGCGTTTTGCCGACGCGCAACGCGCGAAACGGCTGCCTGTTCACGCACGCGGGGCGGCTGCTGATCAAGCGCGCAGAATACGCGGAGGACGAGCGGCCGATCGATCCCGAGTGCGGCTGCCCGGTTTGCGCGCGATATTCGCGCGCGTATCTGCGTCATCTTTACCTAGCGAACGAGATGCTGGCGGCGATCCTAAACACCATTCATAATGTATACTTTTACCTTGACAGGATGAGGAAAATCCGTGAGGCTATTCAATCTGGGAACCTGGCGGCATTCCGTTCCGTCCTTCAGGCGCGCCTCGAAGCTGGTCATCCCTAGGCCTGCGGTGGGATTTGGGAAGCTTGGAGCCGCTGTCGAGAAAAGGTTTCCGGGGTGCGTCTGTATCACCGCATTTGGTATCATCATTCCTTAGTAGGGAGTGGGCGGGCAGGATCCTATGTTCCTGCGATCGATTCTTCTGATTGGCCAAGCCTCGACCGGTGGCGGACTGGTGGCGTTCCTGCCGCTGTTGCTGATTGTCGTCGTCTTCTATTTTCTGCTCATTCTGCCTGCCCAGCGGCGCCAGAAAAAAGTCGCTCAGATGCAGCAAGCGCTCAAGAGTGGCGATAAAATAGTGACGAGTGGCGGAATTTACGGCGTGGTGGCCGGCGTGGAAGATGATACCATTCAACTCCGCGTTGCTGACCAGGTGAAGCTGCGCATCGCGCGCAGCGCCGTTGTCGGCTTTCAGCCCGAAGGCGGCAAGGAGAGCTGACGAGGAGCTTCCCGAAGCTTCAGAGCCCGACGGACGATGAATCAGAATCTCAAATGGAAAGGGCTGTTCATCCTGCTGATCGTGCTGGGATGCTTGTGGGGTCTGTTCGCGCGGCCCTCGTTCCCGACGTCGTGGCGGCAGGTGGAGCAGAATTTCCAGCACCGGATTCACCTGGGACTCGACCTGCAAGGCGGCAGCCACCTGGTGCTGCAGGTGGAAGTCGAGCAGGCGGTGCGTTTCGAGTCCGACCGCACGATTGACGACCTTACGCGGGAACTTCACAAGCGCGGCGTGCAGTTTGGCGACATCCAGCGCGTGAGCGACACGCAGATTCTGGTGAAGAACCTCAATCCGACGCAATCGGGCACACTGGCGAACATCGTTCAGAATCAATTCCCCGACTGGCAGGTGGCGCAGGCCGCCGGCCAGCCGAACGGCTTCATGCTGACGCTCAATCCGGCCGCAGTCGCCCAGATCAAAAGCCAGACCATGACGCAGGCGATCGAAACGATTCGCCGCCGCATCGACCAACTTGGCCTGACCGAGCCGACCATCGCACCGACCGGCAGCCAGAACGACGAGATTCTGGTGGAACTGCCGGGCGAAGGCGACCCGACGCAGGCAAAAGCGGTGATCCAAGCTGGCGGGCAGCTCGAGCTGCGGAAGGTGATTGACGGGCCGTATCCCTCCGAGGCGGAAGCGCTGGCGCAGCACGGCGGCATCCTTCCTGCGGACAGCGAAATTCTTCCCGGCAGCGGAGGGTCCTCGAGCCAGCAGCCGGGCGCGAGCGAATATTACGTGCTGACGCGCGTGCCGATCGTGACCGGGCGCGATCTGCGCAGCGCGGAAGCGCAGCCGAATCCGGACATGCCCGGCCAGTGGCAAGTGCAGTTCAACCTTTCGCGCGACGCGGCGCAACGCTTCGGACCGTTCACCGAGCGCAATATCGGCCAGAGGCTGGCGATCGTGCTCGATCACCGGGTGCAATCGGCGCCGGTGATTCAGGGACAGATTTCCGATCAAGGGCAGATTACGGGCAGCTTCACGCAGCAACAGGCCAAGGATCTGGCGATGGTTCTGAACGCGGGAGCGCTGCCGGCATCGGTGCGATATCTGGAAGAAAGCACGGTTGGGCCTTCGCTGGGCGCCGATTCGATTCGCGAGGGCGTGCGTGCTTCGATCATCAGCCTGCTGGCGGTGATGGTTTTCCTGCTCATCTATTACCGGCTGTCGGGCGTGAACGCGGTGCTGGCGCTGTTTCTGAATTTGGTGATCCTGCTGGCCGCGCTCGCCTATTTCAAGGCAGTGCTCACGCTGCCGGGAATCGCCGGCGTGATTCTGACCATCGGCATGGGCGTCGATTCGAACGTGCTGGTGTTCGAGCGTATCCGCGAGGAATTACGCGCGGGCAAGGCAAACGCTTCGGCTGTGGAATTGGGATTCGAGCGGGCGTTTCTGACGATTATCGATACGCACGTGACGACGGTGGTATCGGCGATCTTCCTGTTTGAGTTTGGTTCGGGACCGGTGAAAGGGTTCGCCGTCACGCTGGTCATCGGCTTGATCGCCAACATCTTCACCTCGATCTACGTGTCGCGCGCGATTTTCGATTGGCACCTGGGGCGGATGACGCGCCAGGCGGAGTTAAGTATTTAGAGGCAAATTCCGGCGCATTCCGGTTGGTCAGGGCATGCGGGCGCGCCGAACGAGGCTTGGGAAACCGAGGCAATGGAGTTTTTCAAGAGTCCGAACATCAACTGGATGGGCAAGGCGAAGTATTTCGCGGCCCTTTCGGCGACGCTGTTGCTGATCGGTTTCTTCGCCTGGCTGCACACCGGAGGCCTGCTCTACGGCATCGATTTCCGCGGCGGCACGCTGATCTACGTGCGGTTCGCGCAGAAGCCGCCCATCGCGGAAATTCGGTCACGCCTGGGCAACGCCACGATTCAGTCCATCTATGACATTTCGAACCCGGCATCGAAAAACGACTTGATGATCGGGCTGAAGGAAGTGGGCGAAACGGCGCAGAGAATCGACGCGGGGCGCGCGGCGATTCTGAAGGCGCTGGGGGAGATCTTTCCGGCTCCCGCAAACAAGCAGGATTTCAACTCGGTCACGCCGGAGGCGCTCGCGGCCTATTTGACCGCGAAGGATCCGCTCAACCTGGGCACGAAGGCGGGAACGCAGTACCAGCAACTGGCGCAGGCGCTGGTGCATTATCGGGATTTCGACAGCAACGGCATCCTGCATTCGATTGGCGACATCGGCAAGGCTCCGGGCGCGACGCCGGCCGTCGTGTCGAGTCTCCAGCAAGGATTCTACGCGAGACCGTATGTGATTCAGCGAGTGCAGATCGTCGGGCCGCAGGTGGGCAAGCAGTTGCGGCGGCAGGCGGTTCTTGCGACGCTGTACGCGCTGGCCGGGATGCTGGTGTATATCGCGTTCCGGTTCGAGCTGGTGTACGGCGCCGCGGCCGTCATTGCCGTTTTTCACGACGTGCTGATTACGCTCGGTTTCTTCTGCCTGTTCCACTACCAAATTTCTCTGACGGTCATCGCCGCATTGCTCACGCTGGTCGGCTATTCGATGAACGATACGATTGTCATCTTCGACCGAGTGCGCGAGAATCTGCGATTGATGCGGCGGGAGCCGTATGCCGACATCGTGAATCGCTCGATCAACCAGACGTTGTCGCGAACGATTCTGACCAGCGGACTCACGTTTCTAGCGGTTTTCGTGCTCTATCTGTTCGGCGGACGCGTTTTGCACCCATTCGCTTTTGCCATGGTGGTGGGAGTTATGGTAGGAACCTATTCCAGTTTCGGGATCGCGGCGCCGATTGTGGTGCTTTGGTACCGGTTCCGCGGCCAGAAAGTTCCCGGTGCAACGTCCGGCTCGAGCGGCCGCCAGTCGAAAGAGACAGCGGCCAACCGGCGATTGGCGACGGCCGGAAGGAGGTAGCCTGTGTTTGACGAGTTGGTGGTATCGGGAGGGACGCGCAGGAAGACTCACACACGCTGGACGATCTTCGTTTCGTTGATCGGCCAGTTGGCGGTCCTCGGCGTGCTGCTGCTGATTCCTCTCATTTACACGCAAGCGCTTCCGACGGCGATGCTGGCAACCATGCTCGTAGCACCTCCGCCTCCGCCTCCTCCGCCTCCTCCGCCGCCGAAAGCCATCAAGGTTGTGAAGGCTCCGCCCAGCTTCATTCAGCACAATCAACTGGTCGCGCCGAAGGTGATCCCCAAAAAGATCACCATTGTGAAAGATCAGCCGATGCCGCAGGGAATGAGCGGCGGTGTGGGCGTTGCTGGTGGCGTACCCGGCGGGCAGGTGGGCGGCGCGCTGGGAGGGATTATCGGCTCGGTGTCGGGTCCCGCGGCGCCTCCTCCGCCTCCGCCAAAGGCTCCGTCGATCATCCGGGTGGGCGGCAGCGTGCAGGCGGCGCGAATCGTGCGGCAGGTGCTGCCGATCTATCCGCCGATTGCCAAGGCGGCCCGGATTTCGGGTACGGTGATTCTGCACGCGATCATCGCGAAGGATGGCTCGGTGCAGGAGCTGACATACGTTTCCGGTCCTCCGCTGCTGGTTCAGGCGGCGATGGAAGCCGTTAAACAGTGGCAGTATCAACCAACGCTGTTGAACGGCCAGCCGGTG
>JAKASX010000119.1 GCA_021818865.1 Acidobacteriota bacterium | reverse complement strand
CACCATCGAGGGGTATTGCAGCAGCGGATTGAGGCCGCGGCCGTTCGATTGCGAAACCACCTGCAGCGCGCCGGTGGAAGAAACGCTGCCCAGAATGAAAAACGGATTCGCCGCGAAGTTATTCAGTAGCAGGAAAAAGAACTCCACGCCCGCCATGATCATCCCGACGTAAGGCATCAGTTCGGGATGTTTCCGCCGATTCAGGAAAATGACAAGGAAGGCGTAAAGCGAAAGCAGCCAGGTCCAGAAAAGCAGCGAGCCTTCCTGGCCAGACCAGAGCGCGGCAAATTTATAAACCAACGGGAGATGTTCGCTGCTGTGCTCGGCCACGTAGGCCATCGAAAAATTATTGCTGAAGAATTCGTATAGAAGAGAGCCGACCGAAAGCGACATCAGCGGGAGCATGGCCAGACCGGCGCGCCGCGCGCTCCGAATGGCCAGGGGATTCCGGGTAACGATGCCCACGATGCCGGCAATAAAAGCGTAGCCCGCCGTCACCAGGGCGAGAATCAGACTGAAGGAACCAACGATATCCACAAGCGTCCGCCTATCCGCGCAGCGTCAGGTCAGTGAGCCGTCGCCGGCTGCTGCGCTCCCCCTCCGGCGTATGAACTAGCCTGCGCCTGACCCGGCGCAGCGACGTATTTGGACGCGCACTTGGCCTCGACCTGTTTGGCCACAAAGCGCCCATCGGGCCCAAGCCGACCCTGCACGAGCGCCTGCGCGTTGTTTTCATAGAACGTATCGGGAAGTGGATCGGTGCCGATGTAGGCAACCGGCAGGGTTCTGCCCTGCTCAGTGAGGACGAAATCCACCTGATTCGACATCCGGCGGATCGAGCCCTTTTGCACGTAGCCGGAAATGCGCATCCGCTGATGAAGCTCCGGTCCCTTCATCGTCGAAAGTTCGGCCAGCGTGTGGTAATACGTCTTGCTCTCTTTCGCCCCCAACCAGCCCAGCCACACCAGGGTTACGAGTATGATTGCTGCTCC
Source organism: Acidobacteriota bacterium (assembly GCA_021818865.1). Lineage (GTDB taxonomy): Bacteria > Acidobacteriota > Terriglobia > Acidiferrales > UBA7541 > JAKASX01. The sequence goes on along the minus strand of JAKASX010000119.1, from coordinate 9,057 downwards.
GATAGCAAATTTCGTGCGAGCTTGCAAGGAAACCTCCTAACCTCGCGGAAACGGAGACATTTTATCAGGCAAAAGGGCTCAGGGCGAGCCGCGAATTTGCTCCCCCGTCAGTCTTCACTGCACGAATGGTGCCGTTGTGGCGCAGGGTTTTCCCTCTAGATTCGACGGCAGATGCATGCAAACTCAGGCTAATCCACCTGGAGCGGGCACCAGATGCGTCAGAGATCTGCGGCAAATTTCGCACCCCGTACGGAGGTCTGGGCCTTTTGGCGCTGCCGCCGGCCCCCTTTTGAGCTATTCCTTGCCTAAACGTTCGCCAGTTTCAGGAGGCTCTGGACTTGGCCGCGGAATCGAGCGCGAGCCTGGGCTTCCGCCGTGGGAAGCGGAACCGGTTTCGAACCGAGCAGAAGGGGCCGCGCGTCGACGCCGGCGCCGTCAAGCGCCAACGCGAGCGGCGCCAGTTCCTCGGACAGCAGAACGAGCGACTGCGGCCGGTAGGAATGGCGAATGCGACGAACAAGGGTCGGCATTAGCGGCTGAAAGACGCCAGGAAAATCATCAGCAGACGAAACGGGGCATTCAACCGCCTCGGCAAAATAGAAGCCGGCATTCCGAAAACGGGCCAACGCCGCCAGGCGAGTTTCCGCCTCCTGCGCCGCTCCACTCGCTTCCAAAAGATCCTCCCTCAGCGCGTGCGAGCCGCCGTCATAGGGAGAATTTTCCGGAGAATAAAACGAATCCCCGAGAGCATCCGGTGGCGCCGGCGCGAGGAAAAGCGTGGTGATGCGAATCGGGCGAAAGCGGCTGGCCCATTCCAGCCGCGCGATTCGCTCGCGAAGATGGGCGGGGGAAACTTCCCGGCCGCAGCCGTCGCAACGGATTGTGTCGGGGACGAATGGCGTGTCCGGCATTCTCTCTCTTCAGCCCATTTGCGGCGGCCGCGCGTATTCGGCTGCCGATTCCGACGGCAGCAGCACCCACAGCGTGTAAATTCCGAGCGCCGTGCCAATCGGAAAATGGAGCAACGCCAGTACACCGAGCACCAAAGCCGCAATCCTTGCCCATGGCTCGCGCTGCCAGAGTCCCCATCCCGTGGCAACGCCAAGCACACCCAACACCAGAACGCCCACTCCGATCGTGGTGAGCAGGCCAGGCAAAAAGAAATGGCTGAACGGCCAGCCGAACATCATCGAATGCGGCATGAACATGCGGCCCACGAACAGCACCGTTCCTCCGGCGAATACGCGCAGCAAAGAGTAAACCACCCAGAGCAACGCCAGCGCCGGCAAATGGCGAACCAGCCGCGAGCGCGCCGCAGGAGCCGGCGCACCCGCACCGCCAATCGTTGCGCCGCATTTCGAGCAGAAGCGGGCATTGTCGGGCAATTGCGTTCCGCAAGCGCTGCAGTACATGAGCGTGTCCTCTAGCCGATGATACGCTTCGGGCCGCCCGCAGGTTCCCGGTTTCGACCGGCCGGGCGCGGATGCCACGTCATGGCGTGAAGAAATGCCCCATTCGGCGGAATTTCTGGTAGCGGCGCTCGACGAGCGCTTCGGGCGAAAGTTTTTCCAGCTCTTCGAGGGCCGCGGCCAGCATCGGATCGAGCAGACGCGCGGCTTGTTCCGGATTCGTATGGGCTCCGCCTTCGGGCTCGGACACGATCGCGTCAATCACGCCGAGTTCGAGCAGATCGGGAGCCGTGATTTTCATCGCTTCGGCGGCGCGATCAGCCTTGGAAGCATCGCGCCACAGGATCGAAGCGCATCCTTCGGGAGAAATCACAGAATAGATGGAATTTTCCAGCATATGGACGCGATCACCGACGGCAATGGCAAGCGCGCCGCCCGAACCGCCTTCGCCGGTGATGTTGACGACGATGGGAACGGGCAACCGGGCCATTTCGCGCAAATTTCGCGCAATGGCTTCGGCCTGGCCGCGTTCTTCCGCGTCGATGCCGGGATAGGCGCCCATCGTATCCACGAACGTGAAAATGGGACGCCGGAATTTTGCCGCCAGATCCATGGCGCGCAGCGCCTTGCGGTAGCCTTCGGGCTTCGGCATGCCCCAGTTTCGGGTGAGGTTTTCACGCGTGTCGCGGCCTTTCTGATGGCCCACGATCATCACCTGGCGCCCGTGGAAACGCGCCATGCCGCAAACGATCGCGGCGTCGTCACCAAATGCGCGATCGCCATGGATTTCGCTGAATCCCTCGAAGAGAAATCGAACGTAGTCGAGCGTGTAAGGCCGCTGCGGGTGCCGAGCGAGCTGCGTGCGCTGCCATGCGGTCGGCCGCTCGCGCAGTTCCTCGCGCAACTCGGAAATTTCGCGCCGAATGCGCTGGATCTGATCGGTCGCGGCGTTTTCACCGCCCGCGCGCGCGCCCAGATCGGCCACTTCTTTTTCCAGGCGTTCGATCCGCTCTCGATTGTGGCGCTTCGATTCAGCCATTCGAGTCCGCCGAGCCCAGAACCTGGGCGCCCTGGATTTCCCTCAACCGCGCGGCAAGTTGCCGATCGGACCGGACGCGGCATTCGGCTTCGAGCGTGATCAGCGCGCCGTCCGGGCCGACCAATTCAAAGACGACCGGCGACTGACCCGGACGTTCGCGGAACGCGCGATCGATCCGTTCGAGCAGCGCTTCGTCAATCGAAGCCAGCGGCAGCCGCAGCCGTAGCTCGGCGGGAATCGCCGCGGAGGTTTGCTCGATCGGCCGCGCGTCTATCGCGACAACCCTCGCGCCCGCATCTTCCAGATTCACGCGGCCGCGCACCACCAGCGGCGAACCGCTTTTGAAAACAGCCTCGAGCTGTGCAAAAACGGCGGGGAACGCCAGCAGATCCACCATTCCGGTCATGTCCTGCAGCGTATAAATCGCCCAGCGGTCGCCCTTGCGCGAGCGCATCGGCCGCGTGTGCACCACAACGCCGGCGATCAGGATTTCCTCCCCTGATTCGCAATCGCCGAGCGAGTTCAAATCCCGGGCGCGAAGCTCGCGCAAGCGTCCCGCGTATTTCGCCAGCGGATGACCGGAAATGTAGAGCCCCAAAACCCCGTGTTCGTTCGCCAGTTGTTCTTCCTCGCTCCATGGCTCAACGTCCGGCACATCGGGCTCGGGAACTTCCTCAGCAGGTCGTCCGGCAAACAGGCCGTGCTGGCCCGTGGCTCTCTGCTCGCCGGCGCGCTGGCCCCAGGCGAGCGCCTGATCGATCGCGGCGAAAAGCCGGGACCGCGCCGAGCCGAAACAGTCCATGCCGCCGGATTTGATCAGGCTCTCCAGCACGCGCCGATTCACCAGCCGCGGTTCGACGGATTCGGCAAAATCGAACAGGTTGCGGAATTTCCTCTTGTGCTCGCGCGCGTCCAGAATGCCGTGCGCGGTGCCTTCCCCCAGATTCTTCACCGCGGCCAGCCCGAAGCGGATGGAATCGCCAACTGGAGTGAAATAGAGACCGCTCTCATTGACGTCGGGCGGCAAAACGGGAATGCCCATGCCGCGCGTTTCGTGAACGTAGGCGACCAGTTTATCGGCCTTGCCGATTTCCGAAGTCAGCAGCGCAGCCATGAATTCCACCGGGAAGTGAACTTTCAGATAAGCGGTCTGATAGGCGAGCAAGGCGTAAGCGCAGGAATGCGATTTATTGAAACCGTAGCCGGCGAATTCCGCCATCAGATCGAAAATCTTTTCCGCTTTGCGCGGGGGAACTTTGCGTTCGTGCGAACCGGCGAGGAATTTTTCGCGCTGCGCCGCCATTTCGTCGCGCTTCTTCTTGCCCATCGCCCGGCGCAGCAGATCGGCTTCTCCGAGCGAGAAACCGGCCAGGCGATTGGCGATCTGCATCACCTGTTCCTGGTAGAGGATGACGCCCCAGGTTTCTTCGAGTATGTCGCGCAGCTCGGGAAGCTCGTATGTGACTTTCTTGCGGCGATGTTTGCGGTCGATAAAATCGTCGATCATGCCGCCCTTGATCGGGCCGGGGCGGTAGAGGGCGTTGAGCGCGGTAAGATCCTCGATGCGTGTCGGCTGATAGCGGCGCAGGATGTCGCGCATACCCTGGGATTCGAATTGGAAAATGCCGGTCGTCTCGCCTCGGGAAAATAGCTGGAAGACGGGGCCGTCGTCGAGCGGCAGGTCGTCGAGCAAGAGGCGCTGGCCGCGGTTTTTCGCGATGAGTTCAAGTGCGTCGAAAACAACCGTGAGCGTAGCGAGGCCGAGAAAATCCATCTTCAGCAGGCCCAGCCGTTCGAGCGCTTTCATGTCGTACTGCGTGGTCACCTGCTCTTCGCCCATGCGGTAGAGCGGCAGGATTTCGGCGAGCGGGCGCGGGCTGATGACGACTCCGGCAGCGTGCGTCGAGGCGTGGCGCGCGAGACCTTCCAGCCGTTCGGCTACTTCCACCAGGTCTTTTACTCGCGGCTCCCGCTCCACTTGGGCGCGGAGCTGCGGCGCCGTTTTCAGCGCATCCTCCAGAGTGATGTTCAATTCGTTCGGAACGAGCTTGGCCAGCCGGTCCGCTTCGCCATAAGGGAAATCGAGAGCGCGGGCGGCGTCGCGCAGCACCTGCTTGGCGCCGAGCGTGCCAAAGGTAATGATCTGGGCGACGTTTTCGTCGCCGTATTTCTTCCGCACGTACTCGATCACTTCGCCGCGGCGGCGAACGCAGAAATCGATATCGATATCGGGCAGCGAAACGCGCTCGGGGTTCAGAAACCGCTCGAAGAGCAATCCGTACTCGAGCGGATCCACGTTGGTGATGCCGAGCGCATAGCTGACCAGGCTGCCAGCGGCCGATCCGCGGCCGGCGCCGACCGGAATGCCCTGGCCGCGGGCGTGGCGGATGAAATCCCAAACGATGAGGAAATATCCGGCGAATCGCATCTGCCGGATCATTTCGATTTCGGCGTGCAGGCGCGCTTCGTATTCCTCGAGCGAGTGCCGCAACCGACCTTGACTGGCGAACGCGGCCAGCCGCTCGCGGCGTTCGGCGAAACCGGCGCGCACTACTTTCTCGAAATAGCTGTCCGCCGTTTCGCCTACGGGAACCTGGAATTCGGGAAAGGGATTTTCCACCGGATCGATGCGCACCCGGCAGCGCTCGGCGATGCGGACGGTGCGATCGAGCGCTTCGGGAAGCTCGGCGAAAACCTTCGCCATTTCCGCGGCCGACTTGAAGAAAAACTGGTCGGTCGAAAAATGCATGCGGTTGGGATCGCTGATCGTCTTGTTCGTCTGGATGCAGACCAGCACGTCCTGCGCGTGGGAATCGGCGCGCGTCAGATAGTGGCAATCGTTGGTGGCGACGAGCGGAATTTCCAGCTCGCGCGAGAGCTTGACCACCTGCCGATTGACCCCTTTCTGAATTTCGAGTCCCTGATCCTGCACTTCGAGGAAGAAATTGTCCGGGCCGAAGATTTCGCGCAACCACCCGGCCGATTCGCGGGCGCGTTCGTAACGATCGTCCATCAGCGATTCGGCAACCTCGCCACGCAAGCAGGCGGACAGGGCGATCAAGCCGCGGCTGCGCTGCGCGAGCAAATCGTGGTCGATCCGCGGCTTGTAATAAAAACCTTCGAGGAAGCCGGCGGTGACCAACGCGCAGAGGTTGCGGTAACCTTCGTCGGTTTCGGCCAGCAAGATCAGATGGTTCGAGCGTTCACCGGTCGCTTCGCGATCGAGCCGGCTGCCACGCGTGGTGTAAACCTCGCAGCCGATGATCGGCTTCACCCCGTGGCTGGTTGCTTCCTGATAGAAATTCGCCGCAGCGAACAAATTGCCGTGATCGGTGACGGCAACGGCCGGCATCTGCTGCTCGGATGCCTGACGGATCAGGTCGTGAATCTCGCACGCGCCGTCGAGCAGCGAAAAATCCGTGTGCAGATGCAGATGAACGAATCCGGGAGAATTCATTTCGAGCGGTATTGTAACAGACGTTCGCGCCCGCGAGTGCGGCAGGGATTCGGCCGACAAGTCCTCGCCCCAATTCTTTCGGGATGGCGAACACGTCAAATGCGTTCAAGACGAACCGCTGGCACGATGCGACGATAACCGGGGGGCCAGATCCGCAGTTTCGTTGCTTGGTGAAAAATTGGCTGGGGAAATGAATCCCCACGAGAGGCCTTTATGACCCAAAGCTCGCCCATTCGGCTCGTGGACCCGAAATCCTGCGCGGCAACGGAGCGCGCGGCTTTTTCGCCCATCCAGTCTCCCCACGCGTCCGCACGAATGGATAGGCGTCGCGCGGATCGTCCACCATGCGCCCTTTACCGCATCAACGAACTGGCCGGCCTTCTGATCCTTGCTCTCTGCATCGGGCCGAGCGCCCATGCGCAGGCTTCCGCCCGGAATCGGCGCACTTTCGGCAATCCAAAGGTGTGGCATTGGGCTCCCAGCCGCGCCTACGAAGTAGTCCATTACAAGTTGAGGCTGCGTTTCAACGAGCCGAAAGGCGAGATCTTCGGCACGGACACCGTCACGCTGCGCCCATTTCGGCCGCATTTCCGCAAGTTTTATCTCGACAGCTCCGCGCTGACGATTGATTCCGTTTCCCTGGATGCAACCGAAAGCTCACGGATTCCCTTGACCTTCGCGACGCATGAATCGCGGCTTTGGATTACGCTCGATCGCGATTACGGCCCGTCCGCCACGCTGAACGTTCGTATCGTGTATCGCGGCTTCCCGCGCACCGGTCTGTTTTTTGTGAATCCCAACAAGGCGTATCCCGATTGGCCGCGAGAGGTTTATTCGCAAGGCGAGCCGGAGTTCAACCAATTCTGGTTTCCGTGCTGGGACTACCCGAACGACATGGCAACCAGCGAGACCATCACCACGGTTCCCGCCGGGCAGGTTGTCGTCTCGAACGGCAAGCTCGTGCGCGTGACCCACTCCGCCGGCCAAACGACCTACGATTGGGTCGAGAGTGTGCCCCACAGTTCCTATCTGATTTCCCTCGCGATAGGCCCTTGGCGCAAAATCCGCGCTCAATACGAAGGCAAACCGGTGGATTACTACGTTCCACGCTCGGTGAGCCGGCCAGCCGCTCTGCGCTCCTTCCATCTGACCCCGGACATGATCGGATTCTTTTCCCGCGCGACCGGCGTCGAATACCCATACGAAAAATACGCGCAGACGACCGTTCATAATTTTATTTTTGGCGGTCAGGAGAACGTTAGCGCGACCACGCTGACCGATTGGACCCTGCACGGCCGGCGCGCCGAGCCGGAATATTCCAGCACCGGTCTCGTTGCGCACGAACTCGGGCAGCACTGGTTCGGGGACTACGTGCAAGGCAGGGACTGGGCCGACATCTGGCTGAACGAGGGCTTTGCCAGCTATCTAACGGCGCTCTACCTGCAACACCATGCGGGATACGACGCCTATCGTTACAAGATGTACCGTGATCAACTGGCGGCGCTTTCGCAGGACCGCAACGACTATCTGCGGCCCATCGTCGACCGTCATTACACCGATCCGCTGCAGATGTTCGACGCCATCACGCACAAAAAGGGCGCCGCGGTGCTCGATATGCTGCGTTACTCCATCGACGGCGCCAAAGCCGCCAAGCGTCCCGCATCCCAAAAGGAGCCGTTCTTTCAAGCGCTGCATCGCTACCTGATTGCCCATCACGCCCACACGGCCGTCACGGAGGACCTGATCCAGGCCATTCGATCCACCACCGGGGAAGAACTGGGCTGGTTTTTTCGTCAGTGGGTCTTCAAAGCCGGGCATCCCGACTATCGCGTTGAAGCGAGCTACGACGCGGCCTCAAAAATCGAAAAAGTGGTTGTTTCGCAGACTCAGCACGCCGCCGGCGTGCCGAGGGTTTTTCGGATGCCGATTGAACTCGCCCTCCACGGCCGCCTTGGCGAACAGAAACTCGCGCGGGTCCGCGACCGTCTGCGCCGCCAGGAATTCGATATCCCGCTTCGCTTCCGGCCGCTGTGGGTTGACTTCGATCCGGATGATTTCATCGAAAAACAGGTGCAATTCGACCAGCCCCTGTCCGCCGTCGTCGCCCAGGCTCTTAACGATCCGGCGATGATGAGCCGCCTGTACGCCGTGCAAACACTCGGAAACATGACCGGAGGGAGCGCAGAGCGCGTCAATGCACTGGCGCGTGCCTTGAACGCCGATCCCTTTTATGGCGTCCGAACCGCGGCCGCGGCGAGCCTCGGCAAGATCGGCACCGCTCAGGCGCAAACGGTTTTACTTTCCGCCATGCGGCAGCCTGATAGTCGCGTTGCCGTAGCCGCGATCGAAGCTTTGGCGCGATTTTCCGGCAGCACTCGGGTTTTCACCGCTCTCGTGAACGCGCTCCATCAGAATCCCAGCTACGCGGTGGAGGCCGCGGCGGCGCTCGCGATCGGTCCATCCGGAACGCCGCAGGCGTTTGCGGTATTGCGCGCCGAGGCGGCATCCCGGCCTGAAATTCACGTCATGCAAGCCACTCTCATGGGACTCGCGGCGACGAAGCGCACCGAAGCGCCAGCGATTCTGTTGGCACAAGCGCAACCGGGCATTCCCGAACGCGTCCGAATCAGCGCGCTCTCCGCGCTAGCGCAAATGAAAGAAGCCGTCGAACACGGCTACGAACCGAAACTCGTCTCAACGGTTCGCGCGGCCCTGCACGATCCCTTCTATCTGGTTCAAAACGCCGGGGAGCAGTTGGTCGCGGCGTACCATCTCACCGAATTTCGGCGCCAGATCGAAGAACAGGCGCGGGGCGCTCCAATGATGTTTCAGCGCGACGCCGCACGGAACGTTCTCCGGAAATTGGACAGGCGCGCTGCCGGAACACATCCTCCAAGCTCTATGGCCGCGCGCGCCAGATGGAGGGCCCGGGCGATTCAGTGGCGCGTTGAGTCTTGGCCTTAGAGTGGCGGAGGGCCCGCCCTCCGTCCATCGCCAGGCGGAAAACAATCCTTTCGCCAGAGCACAGGCGGAGCGCCAGTGATGCGGCGAATCCATCGGCTCATGTGCGCTTGATCGGCGAAACCGGTTTCCGCCGCAATCGCGCTGAGGGGTTCCGAGCCCTGCACCACGCGAAACCAGGCGCCCCGGGC
>JAKASX010000118.1 GCA_021818865.1 Acidobacteriota bacterium | reverse complement strand
CCAGATCTCCGTGGGCACGAATCCCGTGGCGATCGCTTCGGGGGATTTCAACGGCGACGGCGTGACCGACCTGGCGGTGGCCAACAGCGGGTCGAACACGGTTTCGATTTTGCTGGGGCGGGGCGACGGGACGTTCGTCCACGCGTACGATCTGCCGGTGGGAAAAACTCCCGTTGCGCTCGTTGCAACCGACCTCAACGGCGACGGGAAAACGGACCTGGCAGTGGTGAATCAGGGCGACAACGACGTGGAAGTATTTCTCGGCAACGGCGACGGTACGTTCAAACCGGGCACGACCTACGCGACAGGGGCGACGCCCTCGGCGATTGCGGCAGGCGATTTCAACGGCGACGGGAAAAACGACCTGGCGGTGACAAATCAGGCGGACAACACCGTTTCCCTGCTGTTCGGCAACGGCGACGGAACGTTTCAGCCGCAGATCGCTTTCGAGACGGGAGACGGGCCCGCGGCGGTGGTGGCGGCGGATTTCAACCTGGACGGCTATCCGGATCTGGCAGTGGCGAACGAGACGGGGAACACGGTTTCGCTGATGATCAACAACGGGAACGGGAACCTGAGCACGCGAATCGACGTTGCGACCGGCAGCGGGCCGGACGCGCTGGCGACGGCGGATTTCGACGAGAACGGACGGCCGGACCTGGCGATCGCGAATCAGGCGGACAACAACGTTTCGGTGATTTTGAACGATATTTCGCTGGTTCCCGGCTCGAGCGTGGCAGGACAGGCGCCGTACCCTGGATTCCAGTTCGTGGACCTGGGACTGAAGGTAACGGTGACGCCGCGACTGCATCCGGACGGCAGCGTGACGCTGAAACTGAAAGCCGAGATCCACGGATTGACGCCGGAAACCGTGAACGGGATTCCGGTCTTGACCAACCGGACGATCGAGCAGACCGCGCGCGTGGAAGACGGGCAGCCGACGATGCTGGTGAGCTTTTTGAATCCGACGGAATCGCTGACGCTGACGGGCTGGCCGGGGCTGGCGTTTCTGGGCGCGAGGAATCCGCAAAGCCAGCAGGAAGAACTGGTGATCGTGGTGCGGCCGCGGCTGGTGCGGGCGCCAACGTATAAATCGAGGACGTTTTATGCCGGAATCGGCACCGGGCAACCCTAGCCCGAATTCGGCCCTTCGCAGTCGCGCTGGAACCTCCTTCTGCCGGGCCTCGTCCGCTTCCCTGTAAGGTTTTTCCCCGCCGCGGGACTATCTGATCGAACGCCATGAACGACACCGTGGAAGGGATCGTGGTGCCATCCGCCGAAACAGCACGACGCGAAACGTTCCTGCGGCTCATGGCCGAATACCGCAGGCCGATTGCGAGGCTGGCCGCCGCCTACCTGCACGACGCGCAAGACCAGGAAGACCTGGTGCAGGAGATCGCACTGGCGCTGTGGCAGGCGGTGCCCCGATTTCGGGGAGATTCGAGCGAAAGAACATGGCTCTACCGGATCGCTCACAACACGGCAATCACGGCGGCGGCCAAAATTCGCCGCCGCGGAAAGGTGGAAACCACGCCGGAAGAGCCGCCCGAGCTTCCCTCGGCCGCCGAAGGCCACGAAGAAAATCTGATCCAGGCGCAGCGGCGCGAGTGGCTGCTCGAAGCGATTCGGCAAATGCCCGCGATGGATCGCCAGATTTTGACGCTGCACCTCGAAGGGCTGTCGCACCGCGAAATTCAGGAAATTACCGGGCTTTCCGAAGCCGCAATCGCCACGCGCCTCTCGCGCCAGCGCGATCGTCTTGGCGCAAAGCACCCTGAATACGAGGGAAACCGCACATGAATTGGAACGAAGTGGAGGCTCTCTGGAAAGAATCGGTGCCGAAAGGCGCGGACGCGAGCCCGGCGAAATTGCTCGAGGTGGTGAGCCAGAGGTCCCGCAAGTTCCGGCGCCAAGTCGCCTGGCGGAACGTGCGCGAAGTCGCCGGCGGCCTCGCCGTCGCCGCGATCTTCGGTTGGTTCGCGTTTCGGCAAACGGACGCGGTACAGAGCGTGGGCATGGGCGTGATCGCCGCGAGCGGCGTGTGGATCGCCGTCTATCTGCTGAAATTCGGCTCCTCCGGAAAACCGCCGGACCCGGACGCTGATCTTTCCACGTATTGCCGGCTGCTTTCGGAAGACTATGGGCGGCAGGTGAGACTTCTGCGCCGCGTCAAGTATTGGTATCTGCTGCCGCCGTATCTCGGCTACCTAATCGTCTTCGGCGACTCCCTGCATCGGCGCCTAGCGGCCGGCCAGAGCACCTTTGCCGCATGGGCCGGACTTGCCTGGTTCACGGCCGTTTTCGCGGCCGTCTGGATTTTGAACGAATGGTACGGCGCGCGGCACATCGATCAGCTCCAGAACGAATTGCGACGAATGACGGAAGGAGAAAGTGCATGAACGTGCGAAAATTGGCGAACAGGCTCGCGTTCGGATGGGATTACGGGAGACCAATCGTGATCGCATTTTCCCTCTTCGCGATTTCAGGACTTATTCCAAATCTCGCGCTCGCGATGGGCGCTAAGCAGCCGAATTCATCGTCCGTCGTCGGCGACTGGAGCGGCAAGCTCAAAGCCGGTGGAGGGTCGCTGCTAGTTGTATTACACGTCACCAAAAGCGATTCCGGCGCGCTGGAAGTGACGCTGGACAGCCCGCAACAGGGTGCGACGGGCCTCGAGGGAAGCGACGTGATGCTTGAAGGGGACAAACTAAGCTTCAAGATTCCCGTGGTCAACGGTTCCTACAAAGGCACGATCAGCGCCGACGGCAAAACCATCTCCGGGACATGGGCGCAGGGCGCGTCCTTGCCGCTCGAATTCACGCGCGGAAACGAGGCCACCGTGGAGGCGGCGAATGCCGCGCCAAAGCCGCATTTCCTGCCGGCGCAGGCGCCGGTGCCGGTCGCGGATTTGAAGCCAGTGCTCGATCGTGAATTCGCTCCGCTCCTCGCGAACGGTATCTTGGCAAAATCCACCGGCGGCGGGATCGTGATCGGCGTTTTTGAAAACGGGCAACAGCGGATTTTCACCTATGGCGATGCGCAGCCCGATTCGATCTTCGAAATCGGCTCGCTAACGAAAACGTTCACCGGGCTGGCGCTGGCGCAAATGGTCGAGCAGAAAAAAGTGGCGCTCGATGAGCCCGCGCTCGATCTGCTTCCCGCAGGCAGCGTTCCGAAGCCCAGCGGTGCGGAAATCACGCTGCTGGCCCTCGCCACGCACCATTCCGGTCTGCCTCGCCTGCCAAAGAATTTGAGCGAGGGAATGAATCCCCAGAATCCCTACGCAAATTACCACTGGGCACAGATGAAGGGGTTTCTCGACCAGCACGGCGTGGCGCTGCCTGCGGACGCTCCGTTTCTCTACAGCAATCTGGGCTACGGCTTACTGGGGTACGCGTTGGCAAGGCGAGCGGGCGTTTCGTATGCGCAGCTGATTCGTGAAGAAGTCACCGGGCCGCTGGGAATGAAGGACACAACCGTCGGGCTGACGCCGGCGGAAGAAGAGAGATTTTTGACGGGGCACAACGCGGAGAACGCAGCGGTAAGTCCATGGACCTTCAATGAGTCGATGGCGGGAGCGGGTGCGCTGCGATCGACGGCGGGAGACTTGTTGAAGTATCTGGAGGCGGAACTCGACGCCGAAAAACTGGCTGCCGGCGCGAAGCCGGGATCGCCCGCAGCGACGCTGCCCGCGGCGGTTGCGCTGACGCACAGTCTCTTTGCCGGCGGACCGATGCAAATGCGGATCGGGCTTGCGTGGCTCTATATTCCCGCCGTCGCAACCTATTGGCACGACGGCGGCACGGGCGGCTTCAGTTCGTTTGCCGCGTTCACACCCTCGGCCGATCGCGCGGTTGTCGTGCTCTACAATCGCGAGGACATCACACCGGGGCAGATGATGTTCGTCAATCGTGTCTGCAACAACGTTGTCGCGCTGCTCACGGGCAAGCCGGCTATCGCGCTGGGAGACTGAACCCCCAACGCAGGACCAGCAGGCGAGCGCTTATGAACCCGGCGCCGTTGGGCAGGATTTTTTCTGCGAGTTCTTTTCAGCCTGATAGACGTCCTGTCGGATGCGCTGGGCCATCTCTTTCGAGTGCTGCATCATGAAGGGCATGGTGACCTGCATGGTGTCGGCCATGATGGAGGGCATTTCGCGCATCATTTTCTGTCCGACGGGCCCGGAATAGAACGCCGCAAGAGTTTCCATGTCGCTTTTGGTGAAATATTTCTGATAGACGGGGATGGTGGCCTGAACCATCTTGTCCCAGGGCCAGTTCTTCATCGTTTCGTCCATCACCTTGTCCATGCGGGCCTCGAAATCGGGCGGCAGGTTGCATTTCTCTTTGTTCTTCACATATTCCTGGTGAATCATTTCGTGCATGGGCCTTGCCATGGCCTGGGCCATTTTCAGCATCGTCTGATGGATGCGAATGGCGTCGAGATATTTTTCGACGTCCTGTTTCGAAGCTGGTGCGTTTGAAGCGGGCTGCTGGGCGAAACCGGCGGTGGAAAAAGCGAGACACAATGCCGCCGCGATGAGGGAACGCTTGATCATGGTCATCCTCCAGCACTGCGGATTTCCACTTGGGCCGTCCCCCACCTTGGCCGAGGACAGAATACACCAGGCGGGAACATGGAAGAGGAGAATTCGAATTGGGCAGAGGCTCGGCGATGGAGACCGTTGGCCGACCTGCCGGCAGGCGCGATAGGGTTCGAATTCAGGCCGCGCGGGGGGCTTCGCTCATGAGCTCGAGGAGGTTGTCCTCGGAATCGTGGAACGCCGCCATCCAAAGATCGCAAGTGGGCATGCGGGCGATCAGGCGAGGAGCAGATTCGATCGCGGCGTTTTTCGCGAGCAGATATTGATAAGCCGGCTGAATTTCTGGAACGCGAAAATAGAGAATCGAGCTGGGATGATTGAGTTCGGGACGATCCGGCGTTCCAAGGAGCAGCCGCACGCCGCCACAATCGAAAAACGCCATCGAGCCCGCCGCGAAGAGGAACGGCAAGCCGAGCACGTCGCGATAAAAAGCGACCGCGCGCGGGAGATCGTGCACATTGATGGCGATTTGGCCGAGGCCGGTGATGCCAAGGCTGGATGCAGCGTTGACCATGGAAGAAGGCTCCTGCCGGGAAGTGGATTCTTGGGAAAGAATATTACCCGACGATGAGTTCCCTTCGAAGGATCGTGCAGCCTGCGCTGCGGTGGACGCGGACAGCTGGAAGACGGCTATGGAGTTTGCGGTGCAGAAACGGCGGCGCGGCGCAGCGGGAGCGGGGTTGAGAAAGTCAGACGGACGGAGAGCGCCCGCAACGCCTTTCTGCCTTTCTTGCGCAGGCAGTCGAGCAGGCGCTCCGCTTGCTGGCCGCGAGCGGCGTTGTAAAAACTCGGCGCGGGACCAAATAGCGGAGCGCTGCCGGCGCGAATCTGATTGCGAAAAACGGTGGCGAGGTCGAGTTCATCGGCGCCGCCCGGTTTGCTGAACTGCGCCAGCACCCATTCGCCCTCTTCAAATTCGGCCTTCTGCGTGGCCTGGTACTGCTCGAAGAGCTTGAGCGTATCGGGACCGATAAACGTCCCGTCAGCGAAAACCGCGCCATCGAGCGAAGGATCCACGGTCGGCCAGCCCTGGTTTCCCGAAATCCGCGGGCTGCTCAACGCGCTCTGAAACTGGCCTTCGGCGGTCTTGGTGTTGAGAAGCCCCTGAAATTCCGCGGAATTCCAATGGAAAAAAGGCGAAACGAGAAGCCAGTCGTGCGGCTCGATGAGCGGTTCCTGTCCGCTCAGCGCCCATTTCGCTCCTGGCGGAGGGATCACAATCGCGGAAATCGTTTTTTGCGATCCGTTCGCGAGGCCGAGTTTCCATTCGATCGCGTAGGCGAGAACGGCATGCGCGGAGGTATTCTGCAAGAGGGCCAGGTATGGCTCGATCCGGGCGAAGCCGGGCACATTTTCGACTCCGCGAAAATGGGCGTTGAGCGAGGCATGGAAACCCGGATGCCCTGGCAGCAAAATCGCAGTGGGGCCGCTGTTACCGGCAGAGGCAGCGGTCGTTTGGGCCTGTGCGTTCCGCGGCACAGCGCAAACGCCGAAAGCCGCGGCCAAAGCCGCCACTGCAACGAAGGTCGCGCGAAACCAATTCCGCATCGCCATCCGCCTCCCTTCTTTCGCTGTTTCCTTGCCCATCTTTCGCCACGCTCCCTTGCTCTCTTTCGCCACCGTCGCCTCGGGTGTTCCCTTCCCCCCCGCGCGGAAAAAGGCAGCGCCAGGGCCGAGTGGGTTGGCCTTTTCTGTTCGATGCCGAAGCCGCTGGGAAATGGTGTCTCCGGGGGAGTGATTGATTGAAGAAGCCTGGGATCGTCGCATCCTACGTATGGGGAAATGAAGTTTTCGGAAATTTCGCCCGCCGCGCCGGGCCAGTTCACAGCGCGGGAGCGGTTTCGAGAACGAGGACGGGTTGATAGACGCGGGGGACGACCGGCTCGGCGATGGCGATGAGCTTGCCAGCAGGATTGAAGACGCGGATCCGCGCCGGCTTCCATTTGTCGGAATCGAGCGCGGCAGGAACGGATTGGCCGGCGGGCGGACGGCCGGGCTGGAGCTGTGCGAGCGCGACGTTGAAACGCGAGCCGTGGCGAATGCGGCGCTCGACAATTGGCAAGACGGTGACGCTCGGGAGATCGGCCAAAAGGCCCTCGAGCGGAATCACGCGCTCGGGCAGCTTGCCCGAGGCGTGAGCGGCGGCAATTTCCTCAAGCGTCATCGCCTGATCGAGCGAAAATTCGCCGACGGCAGTGCGCATGATTTCAGAGACGTGGGCGCCGGGGCCGAGCGCGCGGCCCATGTCGTGCGCGAGCGAACGAACGTATGTGCCGGGACCGCATTCGATCTGGAAACGCGCGGAAGAACCTTCGATCGAGAGCAGCTTCAATTCGTAGACGTCGACTTCGACCGGCTTTAGCTCGACGGGCTTTTTCTTGCGCGCGAGTTCGTGCGCGGGACGGCCCTGCACTTTTTTGGCGGAGTAGGCGGGCGGGACCTGCTCGATGTGGCCGATGAGCGGCGCGGCGAGTTCCTCGAGGCGTTCGCGCGTGAGCGCGGGTGCGGCGTCGGGGCCGGTGGGCTCGCCGGCGGCGTCGTAGGTGTCGGTGGCGAAGCCGAAACGGAACGTGCAGAGGTAGCGTTTTCGGCGAGCGGAGAAAAACTGGGCGAGGCGCGTGGCGCGGCCGAGCAGCAGCACGAGCACGCCGGTGGCGATAGGATCGAGCGTGCCGAGATGGCCGATGCGGCGAAAGCCGACCAGGCGGCGAACGGCCTCGACGACATCGTGCGAGGTGCGGCCTGCGGGCTTATTGACGACGAGCACGCCTTCGAGCGCGGGTGTGGGCGAAGGTTTGGACATGTTTGGAGCCCTGCGATTCGGTTCCAGCCGGCGGCGCAGCGCCAAGCGAGGCGCGAGCGACCGCGAAAACGATTCAGGAACCGGACGGCGGTTTTCCTCCTCGGAGCAGATCCTCGATGTGGGTGGCGTATTCGACAGAATGGTCGAGGACAAATTCGGGGCGCGGGCTGCGGCGCAGTTGGAGGCGCTCGGTGAGCTGGCGGCGGATGTACCCGGCGGCGGCTTCGAGGGCGGCGAGCGCGGCGGACTGTTCCTCCGGCGTGCCGCGGACGGCGACGAAAACCTTGACCTGGCGGTGGTCGGGCGAAAGGCGCGCTTCGGTGACCTGGATGGAGAGATCGAGCCGTGGGTCCTTCAACTCGCCGGCGAGCATGACCTCGATTTCCTGCCGAATTTCCTCGATCAATCTTTCGCGATGATGTCCGGGCATGGCTTGCTCCGCAATCGGGCTCGCGTTCGCGCGCGAGGCCGCGCCCAATTCAAAACAGCTCGGTATCGTAACTGACGAGGCCGCGGCCGAGCACGTTTTCCGATTCCTCGAGCGCGGCGCGCAACGCCCCCTCGAGATACGCGGCGTCGGCGGAAATCGCGACGATGCCCACGGTGGCCCGCTGCCAGCTATCCTGGCCGTCGAGTTCGGCGACCGAGACGTTGAAGCGGTGACGCAGGCGGTCCTTCAGGCTGCGCAGCACCTGCCGTTTGTCCTTGAGCGAGCGGGACTCGGGAAGGCGAATTTCGAGGGTGAGGCAGCCGATCGGCATCGGAACCTCGGCCGGATCAAGCGGGGAGCGGAGCGGCCGCGACCTTTTCGACGGTGAAGCATTCGAGAACGTCGCCAACCTTCACGTCGTTGAAATTGGTGACACCCAGGCCGCATTCAAACCCCGAGCGAACCTCGTTGACATCCTCCTTGAAGCGGCGGAGCGACTGGACGCGGCCGGTGTAAATGACCACGCCGTCGCGCACGACGCGAACCTCGGCGTCGCGGCGCAGGATGCCTTCCTGAACGTAGCAGCCGGCGATCATGCCGACGCCCTTGATGCGGAAGGTATCGCGCACGCTGGCGCGGCCGAGGAAGGTTTCCTTGAAGACCGGCTCGAGCATGCCGGCGAGCAGCTTCTTCATTTCGTCGATCAGCTCGTAAATGACGGTGTAGGTGCGAATCTCGACGTTTTCGTGCTGGGCGAGATCGACGGCCTTGCGATCGGGCCGGATATTAAAGGCGACGATGATGGCTTTCGAGGCGGACGCCAGCAAAACGTCCGTTTCGGTGACGGCGCCGACGGAGGAATGGATGATATCGAGCTTCACCTTGTCGGTGGAAAGGCGCGGCAGCAGATCCGAGAGGACTTCGATCGAACCCTGCACGTCGGCCTTGACGACGACCGGCATTTCCTTGACTTCGCCGGCCTTGAGCTGTTCCTGGAGTTGATCGAGGGTGAGGCGCGCGCCGGTGGTGCGGGCAAGCGAGGCTTCGCGTTGTTTCGACTGGCGATATTCGGCGATGTGGCGGGCCTTGGCTTCGTCGGTGACGAGCAGGCGATCGCCGGCTTCGGGAACGCCCTGCAGGCCGAGGACTTCGACCGGAGTGGAGGGCCCGGCGGATTTGAGAGTCTGGCCGCGATCGTCGAACATGGCGCGAACCTTGCCGTAGACCGATCCGCAGATGAAGGAATCGCCGGTGTTGAGCGTGCCGTTCTGGACGAGGAGCGTGGCGACGGGGCCGCGGCCCTTGTCGATGCGGGATTCGAGCACGACGCCGGAGGCGGGGGCTTCGGGATTCGCCTTCAGTTCGCGCAGTTCGCCGACGAGGGCGATCATTTCGACGAGCTTGTCAATGTTCGTGGCGGTTTTCGCGGAGACTTCGACGAAAACGGTGTCGCCGCCCCATTCCTCGGGCATCAGGCCGAGGTCGGCGAGCTGGCGCTTGACGCGCTCGGGCTGGGCGTCGGGCTTATCGATTTTGTTGACGGCGACGACGATCGGAACTTTTGCGGCGCGGGCGTGATCGATTGCCTCGCGCGTCTGCGGCATGACGCCGTCGTCGGCGGCGACGACGAGCACGACGATGTCCGTGACGCCGGCTCCGCGAGCGCGCATGCGGGTGAAGGCTTCGTGGCCCGGCGTATCGATGAAAACGACTTTCTTGCCGTCGAGCTCGACTTCGTAGGCGCCGATGTGCTGGGTGATGCCACCGGCTTCGCCGGCGGCGACGTCGGTTTGGCGAATGGAGTCGAGCAAGCTGGTTTTGCCGTGGTCCACGTGGCCCATTACGGTGACGACCGGCGGGCGCGGGACCTGCTGACCAGGCTTGGCTTCCTCGACGAATTCCTCGGCGACCTGCTCCTCGAACGCGATTTCCTTGACGGTGGCGTTGAACTGACCGGCAAGGCGCGTGGCGGTGGGAACGTCGAGCACCTGGTTGATCGTGGCGAGAATGCCGCTTTCCACCAGTTCCTTCAGCAGATCCTTGGCGCGAACGTCGAGTTTCTGGGCGAGTTCACGAACGGTGATGCCTTCGGTGATGGTGATCTCGCGCGCCTCGCGCTCGATTGGAGCACGTTCGGAGGGGATAGCGCGGCGGGCCGCTTCCTGGGTACGCGCGCGAACCGGATGCAGCTTGCGCTCTCCCTCCTCGAAACGCTTTTCCGCCAGAGGACGCGCACGCTGATCGGGCTTGCGAACGTAGATCGGCTTGCCGGGCTCGGGCTTGGGCGGCAGCGGACCCGGACCGCGACCGGGCAT
>JAKASX010000013.1 GCA_021818865.1 Acidobacteriota bacterium | reverse complement strand
ATCCCCTCAAGCTCGCCCAGAAGTTCAACTTCGAGACCGGCAAGCTTCCCCGCCCACTGACCCAGCTTCATCCTGGTCTTGGCCTCGTTATATCCGAGTCGCCGTGCCAAATCGCAAATCCTCGCGAACTGTTCGTCTTCCTCGCTTGGCCCGTCTGGTGAATCCGCCGGCTCACTCAGTGTTGAGTCGCTGTTCGGATAGAACTCCCCGGCGATCTCCTCAGCCCGTTCCCCATCTGGTTCATGCACAGCGTACTGCATTCCGGGGCCCGGCCCAGCGGACGCGGGACTCTGGCGCACGCCCACGGCCGGAACGACCGTCTCCGCAGTGAATTCGGGAATGTCCGTTCCGCCCATTTCGAGACTGAGGATGTAAACGACAGACGAATGCCTCATCCCGTCCCGATCGCTGTACCAGATCTTCTCCGGAGTGGCCCTGAGCAACGCCTTGATCCCGGCTAGACGCCCGCCATTAAATCGCCGGATTTGCATCAGCCCGTTCGAAAGGTTCCGAATCGAACGGTAGCTGCTCGTGTGGAGACGGCACACCGCTCCCACCGTAGGGAACTTTTCCAGGATGAAATAGAGATCGCCCGAAGGCTTGCAGTCGCCGCGCTCGAGATCGGGGCAGCCGTCGCCGCAAGGCTCGACCGGTTGCCCCTTCTTCGGCCCCTCAGTGTATCTGTATTTCCCGGGCCAAGGTTCGCCCTCCGGGTGCTTTTGCGTTCGCCGGATGGCCCGCATCTCGTACTTCGGCCCGCTCCCATTCATGATCTGCACCAGCTCACCGTGGCACTTGCAACCCGCCGTGGTCCAAAGTGCATATTCGGTCCGAAGGACTTCTCTGGGATCGTCATTCAGGAGAACAATGCCCAATTCCGTTGGCTTCTCACCGTAGAGCTTGGCGATGTCCGGAGCCGGCTCCCAAACGACATCTTGGCCACGAAGTGTCTTCCGCTTGAAAACGAAATGATCGAGCTTGCGCGGGTGGCCGTTCTGGCTTCCTGGTTCCGGCCCCTCGCCAATGGCCACTTTGATCCTCACCGGCAGTTTCTCCAGGGCCGTGCCGCTTTCGTCGTGCGTCAATCCGAGAATACCCATTGCGCCTACTCCTTTCGTTCGCCCTACGGATTTCACTTCCGCCGCCACACGTATCGGGGTACTCCTTCTCGCAATTCATTCCAGCCAAAATCTTCGCTTCTCTGGGTGTAAAACACGACAGGCGAAGAGCCTTAGAGACGCGCCTGTTTGGCGAAGAGCCCATCGGCCGGCCGTCAACGGAGGCGGGGGCCATCCGCTCCTGATATGAGCTGACCCCCTGTCACCGTGCCGCACAGAGGGGCCAGCCCTTCGGATATTCTTTGTAACTTTCTGCCGGCTCGTGCGTAATCTATGTGACAAACAGAGCGATGGACTTCGATGGCCTCTACGAGAAATACGCTCCGGCGGTCCGGCGATTCGCTCTGTTCTTGTGCGGCGACGCGACGATGGCCGACGACATCACTGCCGACACGTTCTTGCGGGCGCTCCAGGCAGGCCAGCCCATTCGTGAGCCCACGGTGAAGAGCTACCTCTTCATCATCGCTCGCAACGCGTATCGCGATTTACAGCGGCGTTCGCGGACACGGGCGGCGCTCGGCGAGCAAGAACCCGAGGCGCAGATCGGCGCCCACGCGCATCTCGAACAGAAGCAGGAGCTCAGCGCGGTCTTCGCGGCGCTCCAATGCTTGCCGGAAATCGATCGCGCCGTACTGCTGATGCGCGCGGTAGACGATATGCCCTACGAAGAAATCGCCGCCGCCCTGGAAATTTCCGTGACGGCCGCGAAGGTAAAGGTGCACCGCGCCCGGGCCAAGCTGATGGAAATCCGAAACCCCGCGCGCGAGAAATTGGCTGCTTCCGGAGAAGAACGATGAAGGTGACACGTGATGTAGTGACCGATCTGCTGCCGCTCTATTTTTCCGGCGAAGTGAGCGAAGATACGCGCCACCTCGTTGAGGGTTTCTTCCGCGAAAATCCCGATTTCGAGAGGGTGGCCCGTGCCGCGGCAAAGCCGCTCGAAGGCCTGCGAAACGCAGCGCCTGCCGCGTCCGAAGCCGAAAAGGAGAAGCGCGAAATGCAGCGCATCGGGTGGGAATTGCGTTCGCGAAGGGGATGGCTCGTCTTGGCGGTGTTCACCACACTCTACCCATTTCTGCCTCTGGTCAGTGGTCAGCTCGATGCATGGCTGGGCGCGCCCCATACTTGGGGCGGCAGAATCACGTTTTGGTCCATAGCCGCATTCTTGTGGTTGCTGTACATCATCCGACCTGCCAGACGGAATGTAACCCTCGCCTGGGCGATTTTCATAAGCGCGGGCGAAATAACGCTCATTTTGAACCGGCTGGGAGTCGTCCTGCGGAAAACCGTCCCCACCAGCAACCCGATCATCTTCGCCGCAGGGCTCCTGGCGGCTATGTGGTGGTTTTTGTATTTCCGCTCCCGAATGGCCGCCCAACGCTGATGTCGCGTTGGGCGAGACAGGCCGACACAGCGCGGCGGAGCTGCAAGCAAATCCATGGCGCTCCACGACGGACTCCGGCATGGTGCCTCGGGTTGCGTCACCCTGAGGCCCCGGGGCGGCCGAAGGGCCCCGAGAGCGTCGTGACGCGCGGTGGGCGGCGCTGCGCGAGTTTGGCGCCGTCATTGTGGATTTGGCACTTCCGCCGGCCAATGCTGCAGCGGCGCTCACAGTATAGGTTCGCAGGCTCTTGCACTCCATGAACGGCGTGCCGGGCTGGCTTGGCCATTGTGGGCGTCCGTAACGCGATCTGCGAAAACCGGAGCGCCGTATCTCAGTGTGCCTCGAGCCGACCCACGAATCGACTCTTAGATTTCGGTCGAGTATGTGGACAGCAGTATGGCTCAGAACAGGGTGAGCTGTCCCTCGGGCGTGATGGTTGGGCTCCGCCGTGGATTCTCAAGGCGAACCGATCCAAGGCTCGTTTCCATTGGGATCTGCTGGTTTCCGTCGGTCTGCATCTCCGCCAAGAACGGCACTACATCTTTGGCCGATTCGATCTTCGGTTCCTCGACTTGGGGAGCGTGCACACCGAAAACTTCTTCCTGCTTCCTTTGGAGCTGCGACCAGACTAGGTCGGCATTCTCGCCAATCCCTTTCTCCGTGACCAGCTCGCGCGCCATCGCCATCAAGATGTCATCGTCGTCGTTTATGGCTTGCAGCCCTTCCGATGAGAACTTGCCTTCCATGGCCAGGGAAACCAGAAGCTTTTTCCCCATGAGCCGTAAACACGTCTCTTGCATCGTCTCGGCGTAATGGAGGAATTTCACGTTGACTGGTGCTCGTTGGCCAATCCGCCAACTTCTCCGGCTGGCTTGGCGAAGGACGTAGATCGAGTAACCGGTTTCGTAGAAGAGGATCGTGGGAAACTCGATCAGGTCGAGCCCCGTCTGCACTAGTTTCGGGTGGCAGATGACCGCCTGCACGCCGGCCCGGAGCTGCCGCTCGTACCACGCCTCCCGCGCCTCCGGCGGTACTTCCGTCGTAAGCACGGCCACACGGATCCCGGCGTCGCTGAGGATTCGCTCCAGGCGCCGCGTCACATCGCGCTTCTGCGTGTACACGGCATAGATCTGGCAGCGACGACCGCACCCGAGTTCCGCTTTCACTTCCTCCACCAGCCGGCGCTCCTTCGCGTAGACGCGTTCCTCGTCCAGGTCTTCGGTCTCGGCGATGAGGAACTTCTCTCGCCGTTGCGTCTCCGGGTCGTATTCCCACCCAAACAGGTCCCCGAAATGGAACGGCCGGTCCGGATAAAGCAACAAGGCGTTCAACGCTACGCTTATCACCGACTGATTCCCACGGTGCTGTTTGAGAGTGCACTTCACGTCTTCTTCGAGCTTTTTGTAGGCCTCCTTCAGCTGAGGGTCCATCTCCACGCTAACGACCTCTTCCCGGTAAGGCGGCAGCGCCTCCGAGATGTCTTCGAGTGAAATGAAGGCCCCCAAGCTCATCAAGAAGCGGCCAAAGAGCAGCGGCGAGGCGCCCGGGCGGCGGCGCACGCGTTTCGTCACGCGCGCCTCCGAGCAAGCGTTGTCGGTAGGCTCGATCACCGTCACCTTCTCCAACAGGCCATAGGTCTCCGTGAAAGCCCGCACACCCGCTTCTCCGTACTCGAATCCTTCGGCAACCATCTTGGCCGGCTCGAGCCGGTAGAGAATGTTGAACACCTCGTCCGCATATCCTCCGAGCAGCGTCCCGGTCAGAACCACCGTGTGTCGCGCGCAGGCGGCCAGCGTGCCCAGCGCGTTCCCCTGCGCCGTATCCCCTTTCAGCTCGTGCACTTCATCGGCGATGGCGTAATCAAAGAAATCGGGCGTGTACCGCCCGATGAAATCCACCGGGGCGAACCGCCTGGTTTTCGTCCCGTCGGCCTGCCACAGCGCGCTGTAGATGGCTCGCCGAGGCTTGCGGGGTTCGTCGCTGTTGTGGTTGCCAAGAATCTCGCTCAGCTTGGCCTTCTTGAAATCGGCACGCAGAAGCCGCTCTCCGTCTTCACCCAGGTAGATCGGGCAGCCGGTGTCTGGATTGACAACGCTCCCCTGGTAGCGGCCGCTCTCAGCGACTGCGTAGGCATGCCGCCAGAAATAGCTGAGCTTCCCCCGATCGCGCCCGACAATGAAAAGTGCCGGCGACTGGCATATGGAATCCCAACGCTCCCGTGCCGTGTGCGCGGTCTTTCGCAGCCGCAACTCGGTCAGTGTGGTCCGCAGCCCTTCTCGAACAATACGTCCATGCCGCAGCCTGACTTCGTTCACTCCAGCATGGCCATTTGCGCTTGTCCGCGCCCGCAGCCCGTCGATGAAGAACACGCGAATACGGGGTACCGTGCGAAACGCCTCTCGGGCCCATTTCTCCACCAATTGAGGCGGAACCATCGCCAATCCAGTGAACGGTCGCCCCGCGCTGTGAACGTGCGCCGCCGCAAGTGAGATCAGCGTCTTGCCCGTGCCGCATTCCGCGATCACCGCGGCGGCGCAGGCTTTGTTCCAGCGTTTCACCACGCCCATAATGGCCAGAGCCTGTGCAGGAAAGGGTCTCCGCAGCAGTTGCCCGATCAGCGGCGAAGGCGGATCTTCGACGGCCTGCAGCGGCGGGTAAGTCGCAAGAATCCTTTCACCGAGCTGGGAGCTCCATGCGCGGAGATATGCGGTGATCGAATCGATTTCGTTTGGCAATTGCACAGTCTTGTCCTCTTCTTTACGGAATGAAAGCGGATGCCTCTTGCAAGGGGAAAGAATGAAAGGCGAGAATTCTCAGCTATTGGTCGGGGTCACAGACCGTTCAAAAATTTCTTTGGGGATTTCAGCCGACGTCACGCAAAGGTCCGTGTGCTTCGGGATTGCAGTGAAGGCAATACCGTCCTCCCTCACGACCATCTGCACGCATTCGACCCGCCCGATCTGGCTTTGTGGAACGGCGAAATCTTCTGAGGCGGTGACAACCTCGTGCCTATCGATCTGAAGGAGGTCCAGTTGCTCCTCCAGCTTCAGACGCGACGCCTCGCCCTCTCGGGTGCCACCGACGGGACCAGCCCAGGGGCTGAAGAACAGCGCCGCGGAATCCCAGCAGTACGTCTCGTCCACGGCGGGATCGAGCGCCTTTTGCTCACGCAGGACTTTGATTCGGCGCAAGGCAAGCCTCGCAAAGTCCGGAGTGACCTCGACCAGCGCGAAGTCGCACCCACCATTGTGATCCGAATTGCTGCTCCACACTTTCAAAATGACTTGCACAACCCCTCCTCAGCCGCTTTGCTCCGACTTGCGCTGGAAGCCAACCCGCCGATTTTTCCTTCGGGCAATGCAGGCCGGTTCAGGAAATTCGCGGGCAGCTTCCAGGCGATGGTCCCGTTCTCCTCCGGTATCCGGACCGAGCCGGCCTTGAGCGCCTTCCCGATCCAACTGAGGAACGTTTCCTTGCTTCCCTTCACCAGCACCGGCGAGCATCCCAAGCCGAGCAACGGTTGGATCGCCTTGTGTCGTTCCAACTCTCGCATGAACCACGGCGCCCACTGCGGAACGACTGGCACGCCAAACCGGCGCGCCACCCGATAGAGCACAAACGTTGGATCACTGTCACACAGGATGGTGCGATTCCCCTCGCGATCCGTTCCTGGCCTCGTTTTCAGCATCTCCACTGACAAGGCAACAAGATGACGGACAGGGCGCTTTTGCCCGGGCGCCATCACACTCGCGCGAAAGCATTGCGCCTCGGGACCGAGAGATGACGCAAATGGTGGAGTGCCGGGGATTCGAATCTGGAAGAACGCCCCCTCAGTCACCGCTGCCCACAAAGCCCCGATTTCCGCATCGCTTCCCAGCATTGAGAGAAGATGGGTGGGCACCGGCCCGCGGGCGTCTTTCGCTGGTTCCGCAATAAGCCGGTCCATGTGCACCCGGATCTGGGTGGTGGTGTCCTTCACGCGCTTCGCGAACGCAACGGTTCCAAAGCGCTGGTGAGCGTTTTTCATCGCTGGTTCCTTTGTTCCCCTTGTCCCCAACCTTCCTGGTCGCTTGCTTGCTGGGTTTTGTGTGGCCTGAACTCGATAAACACCCTTGCACTGCTTCGTGAAAATCGCGTTCGCGCGCCCGCTGTACAAATGCGCGCCTCCGTCCGCTTTCGGACACCGAACGTCCGAGATCGGCCACCGGTAAGCAGAAGATTGCGTCCGACCGAACCTAAGCGTTTTGATTAAAGTGAATTGGCCAAGGTCGGAATGGAGAGCCACATGCACGGAAAAGTATGAAACTGGAGTTGGACGACCTACGTACCAAATCCAGGGCTGCGGGGGACAGCCACGGGGCCACCTGGAGGTGACCATGTGGAACGACCTGCGCTACGCGCTGCGCGGCTTGGGACGCAATCCGGCCCTCGCGGTTTTCGCGATTCTCACGCTTGCCCTCGGCATCGGCGTCAATAGCACGATCTTCAGCGTTGCCGAGGCCTATTTCCTTCGCCCGCTGCCAGGCAAGAATCCTGCTCATCTCGTGAGGCTAGTCAGCAGCACCCCACAGGGAGAAGACGATCATTTCTCATTTCCTGATTATCGCGACATTGGCGAGCAGTGTTCTGCGTTCTCCGGAATCCTCGCGTACTCGAGGCACGGAGGGTTTCTGCGAGTGGAAGGGAATCCACGGCTGATCACCGTCCATTACGTTTCGCGGAACTATTTTCGGGTGCTCGGGATCGAGGCGCATCGTGGACGGATGCTCTCGCCGGACTCGCAGTCTTCGGAAGCGCCAGCCATTGTCCTGAGCTACGCGCTTTGGCAGGGTCTATTCGGGGGAAACCCGGGACTGGTGGGAAAGAGCGTCGTTTTCAATGGCAGGAGCTACGCCGTGATTGGCATAGCTCCGCCCTCGTTTACGGGCTTGGCGAAAGGGCTGCCGGCGGAAGCCTGGTTGCCCCTGAGCGTTTCCTACAGCTCAGCGGAGCTTGCCAGCCGCAAATTTCGCGACCTGGACTTGGTCGGTCGGCTCAAGGAAGATGCCAGCGCGCGTCAAGCGCGAACACAGCTAACTGCAATCGCAACTCGGCTGGTCAACGAATATCCGGCAAGCAACGCGGCACGCTCTTTCGGCTTGGTTTCGGAGAGCCAGCGGCTCGCGAAGGCTCTTGTGCCAACGAGCTTCCTTCTGGCGCTAACCGGGCTTGTGCTGCTGATTGCGTGCGCCAATATCGCCGGTCTCCTTGTAGCCCAATCGGAGACTCGCCGTCGGGAGACCGCCGTCCGCTTGGCCGTCGGTGCAAGCCGCTGGCGGCTCGTCCGCCAGCTCCTCACTGAAAGTGCGGTGCTCGGCTTGGCGGGTGCGGGAGTGGCCGTACTCCTGGCCTCGTGGCTTATCCACCTGCAACCTGCGCTTCTGCCGCCAGCCCCGATTCCAATAGGCGCGAATCTTCGGATCAATGGGCCGGTCGCGGCGTTCACCCTTGCTGCGAGTGTCGTCGCCGTTCTGATTTTCGGCCTCACACCTGCCATTCCCGCGTCAAGGATGGCCATCGTACCCGCACTGAAGAACGACGGAGGACGCGTCGGCGGCCGCTCTGCCAGACACAGGATGCGAAGCGCCTTCGTTGTCGGCGAAGTGGCATTGGCGGTGGTTTTGATGAGCGCGGCTGGCTTGTTGCTGGAAAGCCTGCTCCGTACCCTCCAGGCAAATCTGGGCTTCGATTGGCATGAGAAGCTATTGCTGGTGGATCTATCTCCCCGGCCCACAGTGAAAAATGGCAAACCGGCCGAGCCAACCTGGGAGTTTTACGAGCGGTTCGCTCACGGCGTCGCCGCACTGCCGGGCGCGCGGCGCGCTACATTTGCCATGCGACCACCCCTCGGCATGTCCGGAGGCGGCGCAACGGTCCCGGTCTCCATCCCGGGTGTCGAATTTCCCCAGGGCCAGCCCACGATCAACATCAAGTTCAACAGCGTGGCGCCGAATTATTTTGAGGTCATGCGAACCACAATCATGAAGGGCCGTGCCTTCGCGGAGTCCGACGGACCGGCGGCGGCAAAAGTGGCGATTGTCGACGAGGCCATGGAGCATCGCTTTTGGCCGAGGGGAGACGCTATTGGCAGCGTCATCGTGGTCGATGGGGTTCAGTTCCGGATTGTCGGCATCGCCGAAAATGCCAAGATCGAGGATGTGCATGAGCCGCCCGAGCCCTACATCTATTTCCCCTTCGCACAAAAGCCGGTCGGAGAGGGCACGCTCATCGTGGAAACGGCCCGGAGCCCGCGAGCCCTTGCGCCCGAAGTGCGGAGGAGGATTCAATCTCTAAATCCAGGCGCGATGATCGTAGACGTGATGACAATGAGCCAATTGATGCAGGATGCGCTCTGGAGCGATCGTACAGCGGTGGGACTGGCCGCAGGACTCAGCCTGTTGGGCGTATTTCTTGCGGCGATCGGGCTGTACGGAGTAGTCGCATATCTCGTGAACGGCCGGACGCAGGAGATTGGGCTACGCATGGCGCTTGGAGCCCAGCGCAGCGAAGTGCTTCGACTGGTGGTCGGACAGGGCCTCAAGCTGGCCGCTCTTGGCGCCGGCGTGGGGGTCGTTTTGGCGCTTGGCGCAATGCGATTGATGGCTAGCCTTCTTCATGGCGTCAGCCCGGATGATCCCGCGGCCATGGGAGCGGCCTTCGCCCTCGCACTCGCCGTCGCACTCGCCGCCAGTTACATGCCTGCGCGTCGTGCCATGCGAGTTGATCCAGCCAGTGCGCTGCGGTCGGAGTAGCCTGGGGAGTTCCGACGCGGATCAGGAAGAGATTACCCGAGACCTAGGAAGGTCATTTCAGGATTGAAATCTGTCCGGTCGAATAAACCAGTGTGAGTTCGTTTGAGAACCGCTCCTTTTCTCGAACAACTGTTGCACCATCCTCTTCTTCCTCTGTTCGGTCTACCAGTTTCACGCTCTGCCACACCGCTACATGCCGGGCCTCTCCCTTGCCGAAAATGCCGTTCAGCATTCCGGCCGTACAGAGCAGGCCGACATGCCCACCATGCAGCGGCGTGAGCGGCCGGCCACTGATGTCGGCCTCTTGCGCGAAAAGCACAGGCGCAGCCTGACGATAAGCAGACGATCTCTGAAGCAAGTCCTCAATCTCATCCAGCGAAAGCCCGCGGTAAACCATGCGCACCGAATCCCCTGGTGGCACGGCGTATTGGCGATCAGGTTCCGAGGGCAGAGGCGGAAGTCGCTCCGGATCCCTCGCGAGCGAGGCGTACCATTGTCGGGCCCGCGTGATGTCGTCGTCCCGAAGCCGCTCCCTCTCGTGCCGCGTCCGCCGTACGCCGAACACGACAACCTGCTTGTAGCGGACACTTTCAGGCTCGGTGAGTTGATACACGCGCACGTCCCGGAAGTGAGTCGAAAGCGCCACATTGCAGTCCCCGATGCGCGTTCCAGGAATCACAAAAACGAGCACACCGCCGGGCTTCAGCCAGCGATAGACATGTTCCAGGAAAAGCCGCTCCATGCGCCGCGAGTTCTGCTCGCCGAGTTCGAAATCGTAGGGAGGGTTCAGGTAAATCAGAGAGAAGGAGTCGACGGGGCATTGCACGTCAAAGCAGTTTCCTTGGATTAAGTCAGTTTCGAAGGATCGAGCTTTTTCCGCCCGGTAGGTGTCCAATTCGATTCCGAAGCGAAGCACCTGTGCATCGGAGGTGATCTTGGCGAAGGCGACCCCATCGCCAATGCAGGGATCGAGCGCCGGAGACTGTTGGTCAGGGAATCTCAGGAAACGGCGGATTCGCTCCGCCTCTGCAACCGGAAGCGGGTAGAAACCCAGCTTAGAGCGTCCAGCTAAGCGCAATTTCGTTCTCCTTTCGCATGCGTTGTTTCAGACAGGAAATCTCAGGGAAGAGAAGACAGCGGCAGCACAAGGTGACCGAAACGGCCCAGAAAACAGGATTCCTATTGCTTAACGGAGAAGATGTTGCAGAAAGAGCCCGCTTATTTGGCTATCTGTCCGACCGGTGCTAGATTCCCAACCGTCATGGCGCTCGCGGTCCAACAAGACGCTGGTCCAACATCGGATATTTGTCAGCGTGTAGTCCTACGGATTCATCCAAAGGGCGACAGGTCAGAGTCCATTTTCACTGACGGCACGTCTATCCTGGCCTCAAATTTTCTCGCGTCTTTCATTCGGCCGGGAGACGAATTTAGCTTTCCACTCGCCCTCGAAGCGGCAAACGCACGCACGGAAATTTACGTCCGCAACCCGAATCCGGAATCGAGAAGGCGCGATATCTTCCAGGCACCGGTCGGGTACGCCACGCAGCCCCAGAAGGACAAGCGCAACAATCTCTTCGTCTCGGCAGAGGTAGCCGGAGGACGGCTAGGGATCTCGGCGATCCATTTGCGTTGTGAGACACTGCGGGATTATTTCTATGTTGGCAACCGCCGCAAGGCCTGGGACCGACAGCCCTCTTTCTACGAGCTTTTTCGAGTCGATTCCAAAGCCTCGCCGGCCGACTTGCGGCTTGCCTTCAAACTCCGCGGCCTCGAACTCCGCGCCTCGCGAGCGCCCGCCAGCGATCTTGCCAGTCTGGAGCGCGCCTTCAACATCCTCGCCCGCCCCGAGCTGCGCTCTTGCTACGACTCTCTCTTGACCGATTCGGCGGCTCCAGCACTTTTCCCCTATGGCGGCTTTGGCTCCCTGCTCGTGGCTGGAGGCCGTGCCAGCGACGGCAGGACTTTTTACGCCTCTCGCATCTTGGCGTTCCTGCCTGACCGAAGAGTGAAGAGCTTCCCGATGCCGTTGCGAAAGGTCACGTTTTACGCTGATCGCGCAGCCTACCGCGATTCCCGGCGCAAGTTTGAGATCCTTTTCGACCAAGCCCTGTTGCCACTGTCGTGGGATTCGACCTGGAACCAGTGGGCGCATCTGTTGGCCACGAAAATCGGCGTGAAGGCGACGTTCGTTCAGACCGGCAAATATCAACACCGCGCTGGCGAATGGCATCTTGTGGAATGGGAGGCGGCGGTTCCCAGCCGTATCGATGTCCAGCTCCCCGCGAACATTGAGGAGCAGATTGCCGAGGCC
This sequence comes from Acidobacteriota bacterium, assembly GCA_021818865.1. Taxonomy (GTDB): domain Bacteria; phylum Acidobacteriota; class Terriglobia; order Acidiferrales; family UBA7541; genus JAKASX01. The sequence continues at coordinate 45,080 of JAKASX010000013.1, read as the reverse complement.
CGCAGAACCCACCACCGCTTCGGCCAATGCGCCCAAGCCCTCGATCGACTTCGCCAACGAATCGAATCTGCCCCGCTTGAGCGAGCCGATCTGCAAAAGCTCTGCGCGGCCTTTGGCATTCCCCACGATTTCGACGTGGCCTTGATCACGTGGCGCCCGGATTACAACGCTTTCTACTATCGGCAGCTCTCGAACCGCGCCCGCCGCCTCTACGTGTTCCGCTCAGAATACATTTTTGATCTCGAACAGGCGGTGGTCGTGGAGACCCCTCAGCTCGGCCACGCGACGTACGTCTTCTCGAAGCCGGCCAGCATGACCGATTTCTTGGTCCTCTACAGCCACGTCACGAAAGACGACATCCGCCACAACCGCAATAACATCGCCGAGAAGCTAGCCTTTCAGACCCGCCTGATCCATGGCACGAATCCCCAGGTGTGGCTGAAAGAGCTGAGGGCGGGCCTCGGGGAAACCTCCGGATCCGCTGAGCTCCCGGATTGATTGGCAGCAGCATTGACCAGCCACACTCAGAACGGAATCTCATCATCCGCGGCATGCTGCGTGCTGCTCGCCATTGTGCGCTGCTCGCTGCCGTTGGGGTTCCCATTCGCCGTCCCTCCGAGAACGCGCAGAGATGTCACGACGACCTCGGTAGCGGTCCTTGTCGTGCCCTCACGGTCTTCAAATTGCCGCGTCTGCAAGCGCCCTTCGATGAACACATGCTTCCCTTTCGTGATCAATTTACCGGCGATCTCGGCCACCTTGTTCCATGCGACACAGCGCACCCACTCGACCCTCTGCCGGTTTCCGTTGTTCTTGTCGCGGAAAGGCTCATTGATGGCGAGCGAGAAATTGGCCACGGACTTTCCCGACGATGTGGTTCGCACGGTCGCATCCCGCCCGGCGTTCCCGATCAGGATTACCTTGTTGACTCCGACATTCGACATGTGACCTTCCTCCGTCTACCGATCGATTTCCTCCCGAAGATGACCAACGCACAGTGACTCCTGCCTCCTGCCTACACGTGGCACTTTCGTCGAGCGAATGGTCAGGCACAGGTAGCCTGCGGTGCGGACAGGCATTAGCAGCCATCAAGCCTGCGATCAGCCAAGGAGTTCTGAAACTGCCCAAGAACCCACCTTGCTCAATCTGTTCTGGGCGTAGTGGCGCGTGGAACCCGATTCCCAAAACTTGAAAGTCCGCGGGGGAGAGCTAAGATTCGACTCCTTATCAGGCGCGGAGGCGCCCAAAATCAGATCGGCAAGCGGAGAACATGGACAACCGAATTGCGACGGATGTCATAAAGCGGCGAGAAGCCCTAGGAATTTTGGAAATCCGCTCCTGAGGCAGGAGTGATGCAGAGCGAAGCCAGGGTCGAAAACGGTTCAGTGCCGGCTACGGAGGCGCGACTCCTCAACGTGCAAGAAGCCGCCCGTTATATGGCTGTCTCCGTCTCCACCCTCTATGGGTGGGTCTGGCAACGCCGGATTCCTTTCGTGAAGATGGGTAGAGCACTCCGCTTTGATCTCCACGACCTTAATAGGTTTATCGAAACGAGTCGGGTCAAGTCCGGTTCGGCTGGATTCTCAGCAAAATAGGGGGCGCCCCGAGTAAAATAAGGGCGCGGCTGGCAAAGGGAGGAAAGGAAGCCGCAAGTGGGTCTCTACCAAAGAGGTCAAGTCTGGTGGATTGATTTCTGCGATCAAAACCGAAGACGGGTCCAGGAATCTTCGCACAGTTCCAACAGGCGCGATGCCGAAGCTCTTCTCACGTTGAGGAAAGCCGAGATTTTGCGGGGCGTTTACAAACGACCCGTGAAAATCACCTTCGAAGCGTTTGGCGCACGCTATATGGAGCATGCGAAGATTAACAAGCGATCCTGGTTGCGAGATCAGCAAATGCTTGAGCATCTCAGAGAATTCTTTGGGAGCGAGCGAGAGCTCGGGGAAATCACGCCTGCCGAGATTGAGGGGTACAAGCTCCATCGGCGTGCGTCAGTTTCGGGCTCGACCGTGAATCGGGAGCTAGCCTTGCTCAAGCGGATGTTCAATCTCGCGATCACATGGGATCTCTTTTTGGACTCAAATCCCGTTCGCAAGGTGAAATTCTTTCGGGAATTCAACACCGGCGTGCGGGTCTTGAGCCCGGAAGAGGAAGAGAAACTGCTTCAGAATGCAGCCCCATACATTCAGGATTTGGTTCGGTTTGACCTGAACACGGGCTTGCGAATTGGGGAAGTCTTCTGGCTACGTTGGTCTCAGGTGGATTGGGAAAACCATGTTTTGAACGTCTTTGCTCACAAGACCGGCAAGACCCGAGACGTTCCGATCAATTCGGAAGCGCTCAAGGTTTTGCAGGCTTGGCATTTGGCAAAGAAAAACGAGTTCGTTTTCTACAACCCTGAGACCGGAAAACCGTTTGTCGATCTCAAATCTGGATTCGCCCTGGCCTGCAAGAAGGCAGGAATCTCGGGCGTGACGTGGCACACGCTGCGCCACACCTTCGCTTCTCGCTTGCTGGACCGGGGTGCGGACATCGTGACCGTGAAAGAGCTACTCGGGCACTCGACTGTTACAGTGACAATGCGTTACACGCACACGAACCTCGCATCCAAGCAGGCTGCCGTCGACAAACTGAGCAGGGCTTGTGACAATTTTGTGACAGTGGGCCCGAGGATGCACCATTCGCGGGGCAGACTGTCACAAAGACGGGTAGTAAGTTACACTGGCTCAAGCAGTTAATTTCGGAGGAGTGGGTGAGTGGTTGAAACCGGCGGTCTTGAAAACCGTTAGGCCCGCGAGGGTCTCGGGGGTTCGAATCCCTCCTCCTCCGCCATTCCGCTCGGGGTCCCGGCTGCGCCGGGATTTCGGCTGAGGGCTCGGACGCCCTCAAGGCGCCTCAAGTTCGAATCCCTCCTCCTCCGCCAGACTTTTCGCGGAACCGACACCCCTCGCGCACCGCCCCGTCTTCGCGCGGGACGGTGCTGTTTCCGCACATCCTCGCCGAATGGTCCGGAAGTACTACGGCTTTTTCCCCGCTCCTCGCACTAGAATTCCTTATCCGCTGATGTCTGGGGTTCGCTGGCTGTCCAGACCGTTTCTGCTCGCCTGTTTTCTTCTGGCGACGTACGCGGCCGTGGCGATGTTCGTGGCGCCGGGCCGTGCGCGTTCCGCCTTTGGAGTGGTGGTGCTGTGTCTTGCGCCGCTCGTCGCCAATCTCGGCCTGCTCTCGAGTTCCGGCTCGCACTTTCGGCGTCAAAACACTTTTTGGGTCTTATGGGCGGCCGGGTGCGCCTTGTGGTCCGCAGCGGAACTCCTTTGGGCCATTCCGCTGCTCCGGGGAGGACGAATCGCTCCGCAGGGCGTCGCCGATCTGCTGTTTTTCCTCAGTTTCGCGCCGATGCTGGCGGCGCTTTCGCTGCGTCCGCACCGGCGATGCGTAGCCAATGCTCTGCGCAACGGTTATGTGGATCTGTTGCTGCTCTTCGGTCTGTGGCTCTACCTCTACGGCTACTTCGTTCTCGCGCCATCCGATTTTTCCGCGCGTTCGCCGGGCTACGCATTGCGCTACGCCGGGCTTGCGGCTGCGGTCAATTTCCTGCTCGCGCCCCTGCTGTTCCATTTGTGGCGCACCACGCGCGGCGGCTGGCGCCAGCTCTACGGCCATCTGCTCGGCGCGGCAACTCTTCACGCCGCAGGATGGCTCGCGATCCGTTGGGCGCTCGCGCGCGGCGTCTATCATCCCTGCTCGCTCTGGGACGTTCCCCTCATCGCGTCGTTCCTCTGGTTCGGATGGACGGGGATGGAAGCGCATCGGCTCAAGCCGGCGCCGGTGGAACGGCGCGGCGCTTTGAGTCACCGCTGGGCGTTGCGCCTGGAGGCCACGGGAATCATTTCCCTGTCGCTACTGGGAGCGCTGGCGATGCTTGGTGGGCGCGGCACGCGGACGGGGCAAATCCAGGGTGACCTGACGCTCGGCGCGATCGTCGTCGGCATGCTGCTGCTCCTATTGCGCCAGCGGCGGGTGGATCGTTACCGTCACCGCCTGCTCGAGCAAACGCAAATTTCGCTCGACAAGAAAAACCGCCTTCAGGCCTATCTCGTGCTTACCGAAAAGCTCGCCTCGCTCGGCGATCTGGCTGCGGGGGCCGCGCGCGGCATCAGCGACCCGCTCACCGCGATCTTCGGTTACACGGCGCTGCTGATGGCCGAATCCGACGCCGGCCCACGCGTGCGCACCGCGGCGCAGAAAATCGAAGCGCAGGCGCACCGCACGCGCGGCCTCGTGGAAAATTTGCTGCGCTTCGCCCGGCAGGTGCCTTCGGAAAAGGCGCTGCTCGATCTGAACGCCCTGCTTTCGAGCGTCGTTCAGCTTCATCGCTTCCATTTGGCCGATTCCAGCGTTGTCGCCGATCTGGATCGAGAGCCCGATCTCCCCGCCGTTCGCGGCGATCCAAAACTGCTACTGCAAGTTTTCGACGAGATCATCGAAAACGCCGCCGACGCCATGCGGCCCCAGGGCGGCGGCCGGCTGAAGATTCGCACGCATCTGGAAGGCGATCGAATCGTCGCCGAATTTGCCGACACGGGTCCTGGCCTCGACCATCCCGAGCTCGTTTTCGACCCGTTCTACACCACCAAAGGCATCGGCGAAGGCACCGGGCTCGGCCTGAGCATGTGTTTCGGAATCATCCAGGAGCATGCTGGCGAAATTTCCTGCGCCAACGGCCCCAAAGGCGGCGCCGTTTTCCGCATCGCGCTGCCTGCCGTCGTTTTGCCGCTTCCGCTCAAATCCTTCCTCGATCCGGTCGCCCGTTCCTTGTAAGGCCTTGGGCCGGCGAAACGGCCGAGCGCTTGGCCGCCGCGCGCCTTCGTTCATTCCGCGATTTTCAGCGCAACGATGTGCCACTTGTATGCTAGATTCTGCCGGTCAGCCATCATTCGTGTTCCAAACAGGCGAAGGAGGCAGCATGAAGCAGCGTGCGAGGCAGGGACTGTGGGCTCTGTTGCTCGTGGCGTTTGCGGCGAGTCCGCTCGCGGCGCAAACGCTCACCCGCGATCTGCAGAAACTCGTTCAGACGCCGGCCGTCAGCGGTTACGAGCAGCAGCTTTCGAGCGTTTTGCTCAAGCGGCTGGCGAAATGGAAGCCGCAGCAGGACGAACTGGGCGACGTCATCGTCCGGATCGGGAGCGGTGCGCCCACGCGCCTGCTCGTCACGCCGATTGACGAGCCGGGCTACGTCGTCAGCGGCATCACGCCCGACGGTTACCTGCGCGTTCAACGCCTGCCGCAGGCCCCGCCCAATCCCGTTTTCGACGAACTTGCCTCGGCGCAGCCGGTCACGGTTTTCACCGCCGCGGGCCGCGTGGTTCCCGGCGTCGTTGCTGGGCCCTCGATTCACCTCGAGGGTTTCACGCCGCGGACCCATCACGTTCTTTCGCCAAACCTCATTTACATCGATATCGGCGCTCATTCCGCGGCGGAAGTGCATGCCGCCGGCGTCGACCTGCTCGATCCGATCGCGCTCGATCGGCAGCTTTTCGAGCTCGGACCAAGCAAGCTCGCCGGCATGTCCGTTGAAGACCGCTTCGGCGCCGCCGCGCTGCTCGCCACGCTGCGGCATCTCGATCCCGCGAAAGTCCAGGGCACGCTGATTGTCGCGTTCGTCACGCAGCAATGGACCGGCGGTCACGGCCTCGAGCGCGTGCTCGATCGCTTCCATCCCGATTCGATGATTTTCGTCGGCCCCGCCCAGGCGCGGCGTTTCCCGCCCGCCGAGGCCGAATCGCCAACGAAAAAGCCTGGCGACGGTGTTCTGCTGGTCAGCCCGAATCCGCAAGCCCCGCTCACCGGATTGCCGGCCGAGCTTCAACAGCTCGCTTCGTCTCATGGCATTCCGATCGCCACGGATTTTTCGATCCCGCCGCAACCGCCCGGCTATCTGCCCGAACCGCCGCTTCCCGCGAGCTTCGCGCATTTGGCGATCGCCACGGCCTGGCCGGCCACCCCCGCGGCGATGATCGATTCCGGCGATTTGGCGTATCTCACCGAGTTGCTCGAACTCTATTCCGACGGCTCTTTCACCGCTCCCGTTCTCACGCCCATTCCGCCGCCGCGCCTCACACTGCCGAATCGTCCCACAACCGCTCCGCCCGTTCCCACCGTGCTGAAAGATTTGACGGAAAGCTACGGCGTCAGCGGCAATGAAGTCCGGGTGCGAGAGACCGTAAAGCGTTTGCTGCCGTCCTGGGCCAAAACAGAAACCAACGCCGCTGGCGATCTCATTTTGCGCTGGCACGCTCCCGCCGGCGTGAGAGAGCCCGGCCTGGTTTTCGACGCGCATATGGACGAAATCGGCTTCGAGGTGAAATCCATTTCTCCAGACGGTACGCTGAACGTTTTCTGGCGTGGCGGCGGCTACCTTGAGTATTACCTCGGCCATCCCACGCTCGTGCTCACCAGCCGCGGCGTCGTTCCCGGCGTCATGGAATTGCCCGCCGGCTGGGAACGGCGCGGTTTGAATGTGCCGTTCCGCCGCGGCGAAACGTTCCGAGTGGATGTCGGCGCTTCGAGCGCGGCCCAGGCTCGCGCGATGGGTGTCGCCGTGGGCGACATGATGACGATTCCCAAGACCTATCGCTCCTTGCTCGGCCACGTCGCCACGTGCCGCAGTATGGACGACCGCGTCGGCGATACCGCGCTCATCGAAGCGGCCTGGGCGCTCGGCCCGGATTTCCATCGCAACGTGACCTTCGTTTTCACCACCGAGGAGGAGATCGGCCTCGATGGCGCCGCGGCTTTCGCCGCCGATGAGGCCAAGGAGCATCGCGAACCGCGGTATGTGTTCGCGATCGACACCTTCGTCACGTCCGATTCGCCGCTCGAATCGAAGCGCTTTGCCGATGCGCTGCTCGGCCACGGCTTCGTCGTCCGCGCGGTTGATAATTCGAATATCGTTCCGCTTCCGCTCGCCTGGCGCATGATTCGCCTGGCGCGCGCCAACAAAATTCCCGTGCAATACGGCGTCACCGGCGGCGGCAACGACGGCGCCGCGTATTTGCGCTACGGTGCGATCGACGTCGCGCTCGGCTGGCCGATGCGTTATTCGCATTCGCCCGCCGAAGTCGTGGATACTCGCGATGTCGAAGGCTTGGCGCGCATCACCGTCGTCGCCGCGCACGACTGGCGCTAAGCGCCTTCGCAGCGGAAAATCAGCCATAGGGTTTGTGTGGCTTCCGGCCCCTGTAAGGGCACGGCTTCAGCCGTGCCGCAAGTATGGCTTTTCAACGCGGCTTCAGCCGCTGAGGGCCGGGGTTGGTGCGTCTTTGGCCCAAGGGGCGTTTTTGGATCGCGCGAATATCGTCATCATCGGCGGCGGGGTCATCGGCGCCGCGATCGCGCTCGAAGCAAGCGAGCGGTGGGAAGACGTTTTTCTGCTCGAATCCCTGCCGAAACTCGGCATGGGCGCGAGTTCACGCAATAGCGGTGTGATACATTCCGGCCTCTATTACGCGCCCGGCTCGCTCAAGGCGCGCCTGTGCGTGCCTGGCAATCGCCTGCTTTACGAATTCGCCGCCGCACATGGCGTCCCGCATCGCCGCACTGGCAAACTCGTCGTCGCCACGTCCCAAGCCGAAATCGCCGATCTCGAACCGCTCACCGAAAACGGACGCCAAAACGGCGTCGAAGGCTTGCGAATCGTCGATCGCGCGCGAATTCTCCAAATCGAGCCGCACGTCGAGGCCGTCGCCGCGATCGAAGTCCCTTCCACCGGCATCGTGATGGCCGAGGAGCTCGTGAAAGCCTACGCGCGCATCGCCTCGGATCGCGGCGCGAACATCGTGACAAGCGCCCGCGTCGAATCCATTGAGCCAATTGCCTGTGGCTTGCGCGTGCGCAGCGCCGCGGGAGAAATCGAAACGCGCGTGGTGGTCAATAGCGCCGGGCTCTTTGCCGACGAAATCGCCGCGCTCACGGGCTATTCGCGCTATCGCATCTATCCCGTCCGCGGTGAATATGCCGAAATCATGCGTGCGAAATCCCACATGCTCAATGGCCTCGTCTACCCGCTCCCGCGCCGCGACGGTTTGAGCCTGGGCATTCACCTCACGCGGACTCTATGGAACACCGTTTTGATCGGCCCGACCGCGCGCTACGTCGCCGATAAAAATGACTACGAATCGGGCCGCGAGCCGGTGGAAAATTTTGTCGGCTACGCCCGGCATCTCCTGCCGGAAATCCAGCCGAGCGACGTCACGCTGTCCTATTCCGGCATTCGCGCCAAGCTCTTGCCGCCCGGCACGGCCGGCCATCCCGATTGGGTGATTGAGTGCGATCCGCAATTCCCGGCCGTGATTCATTTAATCGGCATGGAATCGCCCGGCCTCACCTCTTCGCTCGCCATCGCTCGCCACGTCATCCCCATTATTCGCGAATCGCTTTCCTAAATACTGCGGAGGTGCAGACATGACCAAAACAATGCGGCTCTCCTTTCAAGCGCTCTTGATTTTCTGCGCCATCTTGTTGGCTCCGTTTGCCGTGCGTGCTCAGATGCGGGGAGAACAAGGCAAAACCATCGGCAAAGTCTCGGTTCTGGGAAAGCTGATCCTGATGGAGCTGAACCCCGGCGCGCTCGGCCACCAGAACCTTTTCGATCTCGACCACCGAACCCTCCGCTTCACGCCCGAGAGTGAAGGGTATCGCGTTGCGAACCTTCCGCTACGCTGGGACGCCGATTTCGGCCGGAAACTCAGCGGCCCTCTGGTTTCACTGCACAATTTCTCTTTCCCTTTTTCCGGCAAAGAATGGACCAGTTTCTCCGTCGGCGTCGCCGGTTCGATCCGTTTCACCACGCCGGGTGCGGCGTCTCGCACCGGCGCGCGCGGCGGTTTCCGTGGTGGGATTTATCAGAGTTACCGGGGAGAAGCCGGGGGCGTTTCCCTTGGCCGCTTCACGCCGCTTGCGCAGGGCGCGTCCGAACTGGTGAACACCGTCCCGGCCATTTGCGTTTTCTTCAAGCCGCGCATGACCGGCGATCGGTACGTGAAGGAACTCCAGGATCGCGTTGTGATCACTTGGGATTTGACCGAGCCGTATGGAAACATCCAGGATTTCTCCTGGTTCCCGACGGTCAATCGGTTTCAGCTCGTGCTCTTCAAGACCGGCGTTATTGAAATGTCCTACAAGCAACTCGCCGCCAGGGACGCGATCGTCGGCGTCTATCCGCTCGTCTCCGGCGACAGCGAAAGGCCGATCGTCACGCTCGCCGGTTCCCACAACCCCTCCGCATCCGCCTATCTCGACATCGAGAATCTGAAGATTTCCGCTGTTGCCGGTCTTTTTCTGAAGGTTACGTTCCAAACGCGCGGGCCCGTCTTGCCTGAAGGAGATCCGCAGCTTTCCGGCGTCGCCTATAACGTCTACTTCAGCCGCGGCAATCCGGCGCGCGGCGCAACGAATCCTGCTCCTGTCGCCGTCTGGAGGGTTCGCGGTTTCGCGTTCCGCCGAGGCCCAAATCCTGGCGCGTCGCACTATTTTGCTTTCGGCCCCGGTCTTCCGTTCGGCCGTTGCGTGGATGCCACCGGCAACACGATCTCGATCATGGGTCTCCTGCCACCCGCACTCCGCGGCCAGAAACACGTCACTATTTCCGCCGACGCTTCCGCGCCCGGTTCGAACACGCCCGCATCCCGGATTCCCGCCCGCACGGTTTCTATCGCCGGCATTCGCAATCCCGAAGTCCATTTCTCCTCGCTCACCCCGCGCAGCGGTCCGTTCCCCGTCGTCTACGAAGCCTTCCATTACTACAATCTTCCCAATCCCCGCGACCTTTCTTGCACCGTCATCAAGGCGCTCGGCGACCATTTCGATTTCCTCGCCTACTATTCCGATTTCCGCGTGGACAATCAGGAAGCCGGCACGCCCAGCGATGGACCGCGTGGTTCGCTCGGCCCGCCGGTTACGGGCCTCGCGCCAAACGGGGAGGGCGACGCTCGCGGCCTCGCCTCCTATTGTTCGAAAGGCAGATTCCAATGGGGATTCATCCAGCCCGTCTATTCAGGCGCTATCCAGATGCAGAAACGCCCGCCGGCAAACGCCCCGATCATGAAGACCCCGGACGACATTACCTATTACGAAAAGCAACTCGACGAAATTTCCCAGGACGGCAAGATGCCGCCCTACATGTACGCCATCTCGCAAATCGGCCATGAAATGGACCACCGCTGGGCCGCATTCGCCTATGCGAAAATCGAGGGCAAGATGATCCCGCTCGGCGACCCGCACTGGATCCCCGGCCTCCAGGTTCGTGTGCCGTTCCCCTACGTCCGGCCGACGGAGGCTTCGATCATGGGCGGCGGCGTCTGGCAGGACAACCACGACGGCACTTACACGCAGCTCGACGACAATTACTACGTCCCCGCAACCGGTTATTCCTATCTCGACCTCTATCTGATGGGCTTACTCTCTCCCGCCGAAGTGCCTGACTTTTTCCTTCTCCGACACCTCCACTACGTCGGCACGGACGCGAACGGGCACCGCATCTTCAAGGCGGACCCCGTCAAGGTCACGATTCAAGATGTAATCGCCGCCGATGGCCCGCGCGAGCCGGACGTCATGCACTCCCAGCGTCACTTCAACACCGGTATGGTGATCATCGTCCAGCACGGACAAAAGCCGAGTCGCCGCCTGATCGATGAAACCAGTGGCATTCGCAAACAATGGATGAAATTCTTTTCGATTGTCACCGGCCGCCGCGCCACCATGACCGCCAACCCTTATTGACCCGTGGCTAGTCGCGCTAAAATGCATGCGGGCGTCGGCGCGAGGTTTCCCAATGGGCGCGATCTGGCACGACGTGAAATACGCAGCGCGGCGGCTCGCTCGCAGCCGCGGATTCGCGGTTGTCGCGATCGCTTCGCTTGCGCTCGGCATCGGCGCAAACACCGCCTTTTTCAGCCTCCTGAACGCCATCGTCCTACGCGACTTGCCCGTCCGGCACGCGAACCAACTCGTCGAAATCAGGGAAATTGAGCCGAGAACCGAACAGGCCGAACCACTGTCGCTGGCGATGTATCGGGGGATCGCGCGAGATCAAATCTCATTCTCCCGTCTCTGCGGCGAAACGGAGACCACTCTCGACGTCAAGGCCAATGGCAGCCTCGGCCGCAACAACGTTTGGATGGTTAGCGGTGGGTGCTACTCGATGCTCGGTACGCGCCCGGCGGCGGGACGGCTGCTGGAATCCTTGGATGTGAACCTCGCTCAACAATCGCCGGAGCGTGTCGCGGTGCTTGGGTACGATTTCTGGCAACGGCGATTCGGCGGCGATCCCAGCGCAATTGGCAAAGTTGTGGAAGTGGAAGGCGTGCCATTCACTATTGTCGGCGTTGCGCCAAAGGGATTCAGCGGCGTCTCGATCGATGAAGAGCCGCAAATTACGATCCCGCTGACGGCAGCTCCGCTCGTGTTTGGAAGTACGCTGCAAATGGATATCAACAGCCGGCACATGTTGTGGATCGCCGCTTTCGCCAGACTCAAGCCGGGCGTGACTCTCCTGCAGGCGCGGGCGACGCTCGAAACGCAGTGGCCCGCGATCCTCAAGGAAGCGTTGCCGCCGGATGAAAACGACGCGGGAACAACGAGCTTCCTCGGCAGGCGCATCCTGGTTCGCTCGGGGGCGCGGGGCGAAGACATCGGACTCCGCGGCAGCTTCACGCGTCCGCTCGAAGTCCTGATGGGCCTCTCCGGCTTGATCCTACTCTTGGCCTGCACCAACCTGGCAGGATTGATGCTGGCGCGAGCCGCCGCTCGCGACCAGGAAATGGGCGTTCGAATTGCGCTCGGAGCCGGGCCGTTTCGATTGGCCCGGCAGACAATTTTCGAAGGGCTGCTGGTCGCCGGCGCGGGAGCGTGCGCGGGGATTGGGCTGGCGTGGGCGAGCGACCAGGCGCTAATCGCCACGATCACCTGGAATTACCCTGTCGCTCCCACCATCGATCTGGTGCCCGATGCACGGGTGTTGTCCCTTACTGTGGCCCTGGCGATTCTTGCCGGCGTCCTGTTCAGCGTGGCGCCCGCATGGCAAGCGGTTCGGAGAAATCCCGTGGACGCGCTGCAAACCGGGCCGCGGACGATTGGCGGCACGGGCCGGCTCGGAAAGCTGCTGGTTGCCGTCCAGTTGGCGCTGGCGGTGGTCTTGCTTTCCTGCGCTGGTCTTCTAGTCCGCAGCTTCATCGCGCTCGTCACCGTGAAAACCGGTTATCAAAGCAGCGGCGTACTGGCCGCCCCGCTGCGCCATCGCCCCGGCGACAGAACCCCACCGCAGAACGATGCATATTGGGGGAGGGTGCAGACGGATCTCGACGGTTCGCCGGGGGTTGTTTCGGCCGCGATATCCGATATTCTGCCAGGAGGCCAAGTGGCCTGGAAGCCGTCCGTCGCGCCCGCGAACGCGCCGCCCGGCCGGGGAGTTCTGGCTTTCGACGGCATCATATCGCCCGGATTTTTCGGGACGCTCGGTATGAGCATCGTTGCCGGACGCGATTTCTCCTGGAGCGATACGCCCCGAATGCAGCGCGTCGCCATCGTGAGCCAGAGCTTGGCCAGACAATTGTTTCCCACCGGCGATGCGATCGGTCGGCTGATTCGAGTTGGCCGAGCTCCTGAACTGCAGAAAGCCGAGATCGTTGGAGTGGTGAACAATGCACGGGTGTTCAACCCGCGCGATCCCAGCCTGCTGGCCGTCTACACGTCTCTCACGCAAGACAAAACGTTCGACAACGGAATGTCGCTCCTGGTGCGTGCAGACGCGCCGCGGTCATTGCTGTCCCACGAAATTCGGCAAGTGCTCACCGACGCTGGCTACGAATACGCCTACCAGTATTTGACGCTCGGCGAGGTGCGCGTGTTGGCGGCAGTGGATGAACAAGTCACCGCGCTTCTCTCCGCCTTTTTCGGTGGGCTCGGTTTGCTACTTGCGGCGATTGGCCTGTTCGGCCTCGTTTCCTACAGCGTTACGCGACGCACGCGTGAGTTCGGCATTCGCATGGCGCTGGGCGCCGATGCAACTGTCGTGCGCGGCATGGTGTTGCGAGAAACGGCGACGCTGGCAGCGATGGGGCTGGGATTGGGCCTCGCGGGTGCGCTCGCTGCTTCGCGGCTCATTGCCGGAATGCTGTTCGGCGTCAGCCCGCACGACGCGGCCACACTCGCCGCTGTGTCCGTGGTCTTCTTTGCCGTGGCGCTGCTCGCTGGCTATTTGCCTGCGCGCCGCGCGATGCGGGTCGACCCGCAGGAAGCGCTCCACTCGTTATAGCTCAACTTGCCAGTGCACAAGCCGGCGACCAGCTCAGCTCACACCTTGCGCGAAGGCAGAGCCGCGAGCGGGAGGTCGCGCGAGTTAGCCCAGCAGGACCACTGGGCCGCGCTGCGCTTGCGAAAGACTGAGCGCAATTCGCGCTTGCTTCCCGTTTTCAACCGCAATTCGCTTTTGAGTCGCGACCAGAAATGCGGTTCGAGCGCGGCCAGCGCGATCCAGCCGTCTTTGGCGCGGTAAAGGTTGTAGCGCGGCGATCCTCCGCCCAGCAGCCCGCCGCGCGCCGTCAGTCCAAAGCGCATAGGCAACGTAAAAAATCGTGCCGTTTCTTCGATCGCAATTTCCCGCCAGCCCGCTTTGCCAGTGCGCTCTCGCGCAAAAAGCAATTCGAGCGCGGCGGACACCATACGCTCGACCGTCGCCAGATCTGGCCACAAACTGAGCGGCAAATTCGGCGGTTCGATAAGGCCGGTTTCCGCCAAATACGTCATATCGTGCCCCGGCCGGTTCTGATGCGGAGCCGAATGCCCGACGAGTGCGACATGGCAAAGCCGCGGAAATCGCGCGTGCAGCCGTTTCCAATCCAGCCCGAGCCGGCGCAACGATGCCGGCCGGCTCGCGGTGAGCAGGAGATCGCTTTTCGCAAGCAGTGCGTCCACCCGCGCGCGATCCGCCTTCGTTTTCAAACTGAGCGTGAGGATTTCCTGCCCGCGATTCAGTTCGCGATACAGATCCGGCGCAATCGCCGCCATCGGATCGCCGGCCGGCGATTCGATTTTCACAACGCTCGCGCCCAATTCGACCAGACGCGCCGCCGCTGCCGGAGCGGGGATGTTCGCGCCAAGCGTCACCACGCGAAACCCGGCGAGCACCCGGCCCGATGTACGAATTCGCCTGCGGCTCCGTCCCATTCCTGTTTCCTTCCAGTCGGCGGATTCTTCGGTTCACCGCGCCTGCCCGCCCTTGTCGAAACACGCGGCTGCGCTAACAGAAACCGCTGCCGCTCTGCTCGATCAGTTTCGCGACGAGCGCCGTCCATCCGGTTTGGTGGCTCGCGCCGAGCCCTTCGCCCGTGTCGGCGTGGAAATATTCATGGAACTCGATGAGGTCGCGCCAGTTGGGATCCTGCTGAAATTTGGTTCGCGAGCCGTAAAGCGGGCGACCCTGAGGTCCCTGTCGGAAGATCCCAATCAAATTCCGCGAGATCATCTGCGCGACGTCCCACAGGTTTATCGGCATGCCCGAGCCGGTGGGGCATTCCACCACGACGTCGCTTCCGTAATAGAAGTGGTATCGCTGGAGCGCTTCGATCAGCAGGAAATTCAGTGGAAACCACACCGGCCCGCGCCAGTTCGAATTTCCGCCAAAAAGATCGGACGTGGATTCGCCCGGCTCGTAATCCACCACGTATTCATGGTCGTCGAGCGCGATGCGGCAGGGGTGGTCGCGGTGGTAGCGCGAAAGCGAGCGAATGCCCCACGGCGAAAAAAATTCCTCGGGATCGAGCATGTAGCGCAGGATGCGCCGCAGCCGGTCTTCATTCGCGATTGCGAGCATGTAGCGCGGTCCGCGCGAAGTCTCTCGCGTCATCGTCACCAGGTTCGATACTTCGGGATGGTGGTCGAGAAACCATTTCATGCGTCGCGCGAACGCCGGGAAGCGCTTCAGGTCCTCTGGTTCCAGAGTTTCGACGGCGAAAAGCGGAATCAGACCCGTGATCGTGCGCGAACGCACGGGAATGTTGCTGCCGTCGGCGAGCGAAAGCACGTTGTAATAGAAGCCGTCCTGCTCGTCCCACAATCCGTGGCCTTCGCCGCCGATATTGTTCATCGCCTCCGAAATCCAGACGAAATGCTCGAAAAATTTGCTCGCCAGATCCTCGTAAACCGGATTCTGTCGCCCCAGTTCCATGGCCATCACCATCATGTTCAAGCTGAACATCGCCATCCAGCTGGTGCCATCGGATTGTTCGATCGAGCCTCCGCCGGGCAAAGGCTGCGAGGGATCGAACAGGCCGATATTGTCCAGTCCCAGGAAACCGCCTTCGAACAGGTTCAATCCCTGCCGGTCTTTCCGGTTTACCCACCAGGTGAAATTCAGCAGCAGTTTTTGAAACACGCGCTCCAGAAACGCGCGATCGGCGCGTCCGCGCACGCGCTGCTCGATCCGGTAAACGCGCCACGCCGCCCAGGCGTGCACGGGAGGATTCACGTTATCGAAATTCCATTCGTAGGCCGGCAGTTGCCCGTTCGGGTGCTGATACCATTCGCGCAGCAGAAGCACCAGTTGCTGCTTGGCGAAATCGGGATCCACCAGCGCCATCGCCACGGTGTGAAACGCCAGATCCCACGACGCATACCACGGATATTCCCACGTATCGGGCATCGAGAGAATGTCGGAATTGTAGAGGTGCGGCCAGTCGTGATTCCGGCCCGATAGGCGTTCGGCCGGCGGCGCCGGCCCCACCGGATCGCCTTCGAGCCACGTGCGCACGTCGTAAAAATAAAATTGCTTCGACCACAAAAGACCGGCAAAAGCTTGCCGTTGAATGTTGCGTCCGTCCGCGCCGCATCGCGCCGGCACGCGCTTGTCGAAAAATTCTCCCGCTTCCTTTTTTCGTTGCTCGAAAACCGCCTCAAAATCCTCGCCAACACTTGAATCCGGCGGCGCGTCCGTGATGCGCAGGCGCCAGGTAAAGCTCGCGCCCGGCGCGACGGGAATCTGCCGGTACGCCGCGGCTTTCGTTCCCTCGAGCGCGGGATTCACCGCGTCTCGTTTGGCTGCAATCACATACTCGTGAAAGGCGTCCTTGACGTACGGCGAATGATTCGGCACGCTCCACAGCCGCTCGAAATTCGTTTCGTTTTCCGTGAAAAGGAGTTCGGCCGGCCCTTCCACCACCAGCCATCGCTTGCCATAATAAGGATGCTCCAGGCGGATCGCGCTCGAGCCGCTGCCGGCCGATTTTTCCGCGTAAAATCGCGGCCGATCGGCCTTCAGAAACCAGCTCCACGTATTGCGAAGCCAAATCGTCGGCAGCAGATGAAGCCCGGCCGCTTCGGGGCCGCGATTCGTGGCCGTAATCCGAATGCGAATATCTTCGGGAGCCGCCTTCGCGTATTCCACTTCTACGTCGAAATACCGGTTTTCGTCGAAAATCCCCGTATCGAGCAGCTCGTATTCCGGTTCCAGCCGCGATCGCTGCCCGTTTTCCTCGATGAGTTGCCGGTAAGGAAATTCGCCTTGCGGGTACTTGTAAAGCATGCGCAAGTAGGAATGTGTCGGTGTGCTGTCCAGATAAAAGTAATATTCCTTCACGTCTTCGCCGTGATTGCCCTGCGCGTTCGAGAGGCCGAACAGCCGCTCCTTCAGAATCGCGTCCTTGCCGTTCCATAGCGCCAGCGCGAAGCAAATCCCCTGTCGCGGAGTTGATATTCCGGCCAGACCATCCTCGCCCCAGCGGTACGCGCGCGAATGCGCCTGTTCGAAAGGAAAGGAGTTCCATGCGTCGCCCGAAGCGCTGTAGTCCTCGCGCACCGTGCCCCATTGCCGCTCGGCCAGATACGGGCCCCAGCGTTTCCAATTGGCCTGGCCCAGCCGGTCCGCATCCAGACGTTGCTCCTCGGCGGTCAGCGGCGGTTTGGCGGATTTGTTGTTCGTCAGGGGCGATTTGGTGGCCATGTTTGTGATAACGCGATTTTTGCTTCGCGGCGCACACTAGACTAGGCGGAAATCGCCGCCTGGTGCAACTCCCCGCGCTCCCTCGCCGCTACGAAAAAGAAACTTTTTCCGCCCGGCGCCAGCGGCAGGTTGAGCTCTCGCGAATACCGCGCCAATTTCTTTTGGGGAATTTCTGACTGTGTGGATTATCTATTAGAAAAAGACGTCGCCGCCGGGCGGATGTCGGGCCGCTTTACGGATGTTCGCCGGCCCGAAGCGCCAGTCTGGCGGCGTCTTTGGGTCCCGCGCTGACGCAAGGAGGGGCAAAGAGCGGGGGCATCGTATCTTATTGATTGTGCACGGCTTGGTTTACATTGCCTTGGGCATCGGGTTTTCCGCATCTGCGCTCCTGCCGCGCCTGACAAGACGCTTCCGAAGCGTTTGACAGGAGAAAGACCGTTCCCTATACTGTTACATTTGCCGGGGGAAATGTGTCCCGGTAGTGGAAGGGAAGTCCCTGACTCCGCTTGAGGGGATGATCGATGTGGAGCCGGGGAGCGGCCGGAATGGGGCGCCCCAGCCCCGCAAAGCCGAGCAAGCCTCAACGCTCAAACCGCCGGAGTTTCCGCCAGTCTTGTGGAAGAGCCGGTGGCGAGTTCTGCGGTTTTTCCTGAGGTCGCAGAGTCTCCCTTTCTCGGTAGGGAAGCTGGTCCAGGCGTCGCGCCATGCGCGCCGCACGGGCTGGAACAGTCTCACGGAATACGGAAAGAAGAGGATTGCTGTGCCGACTTTTGCTCAATTGGTCCGGGGAATCCGGGAGAGGGTGCCGGCGAAGACCAAGGCACCCGCGCTGGAGGGGTGCCCGCAGAAGCGTGGCGTGTGTATCCGCGTTTACACGCAAACGCCGAAAAAGCCCAACTCGGCCTTGCGGAAAGTGGCCCGCGTGCGCCTGACGAACGCGGTCGAAGTCACCGCCTATATTCCCGGCATCGGCCACAACCTGCAGGAGCACTCGATCGTGCTCGTGCGCGGCGGCCGTGTGAAGGACCTGCCCGGCGTTCGCTACCACATCATCCGCGGCACGCTCGACGCCGCCGGAGTTGAAAAGCGCATGCAGGGCCGGTCGAAATACGGCGCCAAGCGGCCCAAGGGCGCGGCGAAGTAAGGGAGAGAGCGGCGATGCCACGCAAAGGAGCGGTGAGCAAGCGCGAATCGGCCGGAGATCCGGTCTATGGCAGCGAGCTCGTCACGAAATTTCTGGATTGCATGATGTGGGACGGCAAGAAAGCGACGGCCGAACGCATCTTCTACGGCGCGATGGGCCGCATCGCGCAGAAAACGAATGAAGAGCCGCTGAAGGTTTTCCTTCGCGCGGTCGAAAACACCAAGCCCGCCGTCGAGGTGAAAACCCGGCGCGTTGGCGGCGCGAACTATCAGGTTCCGGTCGAGGTCAATACGTATCGCCGTCAGTCGCTGGCGATTCGCTGGCTGATTCAATACGCGCGGGAGCGCTCGGGCCACACGATGACCGACAAGCTGACCGAAGAGTTGATTGACGCCGCCAATAATCGCGGCGGCGCGATCAAGAAGCGCGAAGATGTGCACCGGATGGCGGAAGCCAATAAGGCCTTCGCCCATTACCGCTGGTAAAGCGAAAGGAATCGGGGAGAAATCGTGCCCAGGGAAGTACCCATCGAGCTGACCCGGAACATCGGGATCATGGCGCATATCGACGCCGGTAAGACCACGTCTACCGAGCGGATCCTTTATTACACCGGCCGCACCTACAAGCTCGGCGAGGTGGATGAAGGCACAACCGTCATGGACTGGATGGAGCAGGAGCGCGAGCGCGGCATCACGATCACCGCCGCGGCGACGACCGCTTTCTGGGAACGGAACGGCAAGAGCTTTCGAATCAATATAATCGATACCCCTGGCCACGTCGATTTCACCGTCGAAGTCGAGCGGTCGCTGCGCGTGCTCGACGGTGCGGTCGCGATTTTCGATGCCGTCGCCGGCGTTCAGCCGCAAACGGAAACCGTTTGGCGCCAGGCCGATAAGTACCGCGTGCCCCGGATCGCCTTCGTCAACAAGATGGACCGCATCGGCGCGGATTTCGATCATGCCGTTCGCACGATGCGCACGCGCTTGCACGCCCACCCGGTGCCGCTGCAGTTCCCGATTGGCAAGGAAGACAGTTTTGTCGGCGTGATTGACTTCATCGACGAGCGCGCGGTGATCTGGCTCGAGGAGACGCTCGGCGCGAAGTACGAATACATCGAGCTCGAAAAGCTCTGGGACCCGGAGTTTCTCAAGACGCGGCCCGATATCGAGCGCGGCCTGAAGGCTTCGGCGATCGACCGCAATTTCTACGTCGAGCACCGCGAAAAAGTGGTCAGCTACATCGCCGAGCACGACGATCTGGTGCTGACGAAATATATCGAGCAGCACGCCCTCACGCCTGAGGATTTGCGCGCTTCGCTCCGCCGCTCCACTCTCGCGCTCAAGCTCGTTCCGGTGCTGGTTGGCTCCTCGCTCAAGAACAAGGGCCTGCAGCCGCTGCTCGACGCTCTGGTGGATTTCCTGCCTTCGCCGGCAGACGTTCCTCCGGTCGAAGGGACCTCGCCCGAGGCCGAGGAGCCGCTGCTGCGTCGCGCGACCGACGAGCAGCCGTTTTCGGCGCTGGCGTTCAAGATTCAGTCGGACCCGTACGTCGGCAGCCTGACCTACGTCCGCGTCTATTCGGGCGAGTTGCGCACGGGAACCAGCGTGTTCAATTCCACCAAGAACCAGCGCGAGCGCATCGGCCGTCTGCTCCGCATGCACGCGAACAAGCGCGAGGAAATCGACGCGCTCTACGCCGGCGAAATCGGCGCGGTGGTCGGCCTGAAGAACACGACCACCGGCGATACGCTGTGCGACGAGAATCAAGCGATCGTGCTCGAACCGATCGAGTTCCCGACGCCCGTCATTTCCGTTGCGATCGAGCCGAAAACCAAGGCCGATCAGGACCGCCTGGGCATGGCGCTCGGCAAGCTCGCGCAGGAGGATCCCACGTTCCGCGTTCACGTGGATCCCGATACGGGCCAGACTCTGATCAGCGGCATGGGCGAACTGCACCTGGAAATCATCGTCGATCGCATGATGCGCGAATTCGGCGTGGTCGCCAGCGTCGGCCGTCCGCAGGTCGCCTACCGCGAAACGATTCGCCGCGAGGCCGAAAGCGAAGGCAAATACATCCGGCAGACCGGTGGCCGCGGCCAGTATGGCCACGTGAAGATAGAAGTCCACCCGTTGCCCACCGCCGACCACGAGGATATGCACGAGGTGTCCACCGATCAGATCGAGGCTTGGGTGAAGCACCTCGCCGGCGCCCGCGCCAAGTGGCATTTCGACAAGGAGCGCCGCCTGCTCTTCGTCAACCACATCATCGGCGGCGCGATTCCGCAGGAATTCATTTCGCCGATTCAGGCCGGCGTGGCCGAGGCGATGGAAACCGGCGTGGTGGCCGGCTACGAGATGGTGGATGTGGCCGTCGTGCTGGTGGACGGCAGCTATCACGAAGTGGACAGCTCGGAAATGGCGTTCAAGATCGCCGGTTCGATGGCGTTTCGCGAAGGCTGCCAGAAAGCCGACCCGCGGCTGCTCGAGCCAGTGATGCGCGTGGAAGTGGTGGTTCCGGAAGAATACATGGGCGATGTCATGGGCGATCTGAACTCCCGCCGCGGCCGCATCCTCGGCATGGAAAGCCGCGCCGGCAGCCAGATCATCCGCAGCCAAGTGCCGCTGGCCGAAATGTTCGGTTACGCGACGGAATTGCGCAGCCGGACGCAGGGCCGCGGCAGTTTCAGCATGCACTTTTCGCATTACGAGGAGGTTCCGGCGCAGGTGGCCGAGGAGATTGTCGCTCGCGCAACCGGCCGGGCCGCCCGTTAGGTCCAGTGAATGGGAGCTGGCGAGGGTTAGAGTCACGAAATTTGAGGAGCAGAGAACGTCATGGCTAAGGCGAAATTCGAGCGGTTGAAACCGCACCTGAACATCGGCACGATCGGGCACATTGACCACGGCAAGACCACGCTCACCAGCGCGATCACCAAGGTGCTGTCGAAGTACAACACCGCGGTCGAGTACAAGCCGTTCGACTCGATCGACAACGCGCCCGAGGAAAAGGCGCGCGGCATCACGATCAACGTCGCGCACGTCGAGTACGAGACGCAAAACCGTCACTACGCCCATATCGATTGCCCCGGCCACGCCGACTACATCAAGAACATGATCACCGGCGCGGCGCAGATGGACGGTGCGATCCTGGTCGTCGCGGCGACCGACGGCCCGATGCCGCAGACGCGCGAGCACATCCTGCTCGCCCGCCAGGTCGGCGTGCCCTACATCGTCGTGTTCCTCAACAAGTGCGACGCGGTGGAGGATCCCGAACTGCTCGAGCTGGTCGAACTCGAAGTGCGCGAACTGCTGAAGAGCTACGGCTTCCCCGGCGACGACGTGCCGGTGATTCGCGGTTCCGCGCTCGGCGCGCTGAACGGCGAGGAAAAGTGGGAAAAATCCATTCTCGATCTGATGGCCGCTGCCGATAAGTACATCCCCGAACCCCAGCGCGAGGTCGATCGCCCGTTCCTGATGCCGATCGAGGATATTTTCTCGATCACCGGCCGCGGCACGGTCGTCACCGGCCGCGTGGAGCGGGGCCGCGTGCGCGTCAGCGAGGAAGTGGAAATCGTCGGCTTCCGCGATACCCGCAAGACGGTGGTCACCGGTGTCGAAATGTTCCGCAAGCTGCTCGACGAAGGCATGGCCGGCGACAACGTCGGCTTGCTGCTGCGCGGTATTGAAAAGGATGAAGTCGAGCGCGGGCAGGTGATCTGCAAGCCCGGCTCGATCACGCCCCACACGAAATTCAAGGCCGAAGTTTACGTCCTGAAAAAGGAGGAGGGCGGCCGCCACACGCCGTTCTTCACCGGTTACCGGCCGCAGTTCTACCTCCGCACCACCGACGTCACCGGCACGATCAAGCTGCCCGACGGCGTCGAAATGGTGATGCCCGGCGACAACATCCAGATGGAGGTCGAACTGATCCAGCCGGTGGCGATGGACAAGGGGCTGCGGTTCGCGATCCGCGAAGGCGGCCACACCGTCGGCGCCGGTGCGGTCACGCAAGTGATCGAATAGTCCGATGCCTGCGGGAGACAAAATTCGCATTCGGCTGAAGGCGTACGATTACCGCGTGCTCGATCAATCGGCGCGGGAAATCGTGGATACGGCGCGGAGGACCGGCGCGAACGTCGCCGGGCCGATTCCGCTGCCGACGGCGATCAACCGCTGGACGGTGTTGCGCTCGCCCCACGTGGACAAGAAATCGCGGGAGCAGTTCGAGCTCCGCACCCATAAACGGCTGATCGATATTCTCGAGCCGACCCCGGATACGGTGGACGCGCTGATGAAACTCGATTTGCCGCCCGGCGTCGACGTCGAAATCAAGGCGTTCGGCCCGGAACACGAGGCGAAATAGGCGGAAGCCATGGCGGTCAACGGCATACTCGGAATCAAGCTCGGCATGACGCAGATCTTTGGCGACGACGGCGCCGTTGTGCCGTGCACGGCGATTCAGGCGGGTCCCTGCGTCGTCGTGGCCCGGCGCACGCGCGACCGCGACGGCTACGACGCCGCGCAATTGGGCCTGGTCGAATTCGTCAAGCCGCAGCGGCTCACCAAGGGCCAGCGCGGTCATCTGGACAAGGCCAAAGTGCCTCCGATGCGCTTTCTCCGGGAAATTCGCCTCGAGGAATCGTCGGAGGAAACCAAGCCGGGCGACCGCGTGCTGGTGGATGGGTTCCAGCCGGGCGAGTTCGTTGACGTCGTCGGCGTCAGCAAAGGCCGCGGCTTTCAGGGCGGTGTCAAGCGCTGGCACTATCGCGGCGGCGACGAAACGCACGGGTCGATGTTCCATCGCGCCCCGGGCGGCATCGGCGCCAGTTCGTTTCCCTCGCGCGTCTGGCTGGGGCAGCATTTCCCCGGCCATATGGGGCACGAGCGGGTGACCGCGAAAAATCTGCAAGTGGTGAAAATCGACGCCGAGGAAAATCTGCTGCTGGTGCGCGGCGCGGTTCCCGGCCCGGCGGGCGCTTACGTGATCGTCCGCAAAACGAAGCGGAAAAAGTGACGAGGACGAAATGCCGGTTGTAAGCGTGGTCAATCTCGAAGGCAAGCCGGTGGGCGAAATCGAGCTCGCCGAGGCCGTCTTTGGCGCGGCGGTCAATCAGCACCTGCTGCACGCGGCGGTGCGCTGGCAGCGCGCCGCGGCTCGCTCGGGCACCCACAAGGTGAAAACCCGCAGCGAAGTGAAAGGCGCCGGGCGCAAGCTCTGGCGGCAGAAGGGAACCGGGCGCGCCCGCATGGGCTCGATCCGCTCGCCGCTCTGGCGTCACGGCGGTACGGTGCATGGGCCGTCGCCGCGCGATTATTCCTATCGGCTGCCGCGCAAGATGGTGATCGGCGCGCTCTGTTCGGCGCTTTCGGCGAAACTCGCCGAAGGCCGGATCACCGTCGTCGACGGCTGGGCGCTCGAAACGCACAAATCGAAAGCGCTGCGCCAGATTCTCGACCGGCTCGACGAAACCGGGCGTTCGGCGCTGCTGGTGGCCGAAGGCGAAAACCACAACCTCGAGCTCGCCAGCCGCAATCTCGAAGGCGTCAAGCTGACTCATCCGGCCGAACTCGGCACCTACGACGTTCTGCGGCACGAGCGGCTGGTGTTCTCGAAGGAAGCGGCGCTGCGGCTCGGCGCTTCGCTCGCCGGCAAGGCTTCGGCCAACGGAGGCGAGTGATGAGGACCGACGCATTCCAGATCATTCGCCGCCCGATCATCACCGAAAAGGGGCTGGCGGCGAAGGAGACGCTCCAAACGGTGGTTTTCGAGGTCGCGCCGCACGCCACCAAGACCCAGATCAAGGAAGCGGTGCAGAAAATTTTCAAGGTGAAAGTGGCCGCGGTTCGCACCGCAAACTTTCACGGTAAATTTCGCCGGCGCGGAGTGCGCGGCGGCTACCGGGCGGATTGGAAAAAAGCCTACGTCCGCCTGGCGGCCGGAGAAAAGATGATTGAGTATGCCGAGAATCTGTAAATCCGCTTTTTCCAGCAAGCGGGCGGAGGGCTGAACGATGCCCCTGAAAGGCTTCAAACCGTATACGGCTTCCCGCCGGTTCCTCACGGTGCTCGACAAGAGCGAGATTACCAAGGACCGGCCGGAAAAGGCTTTGCTCGAGCCGCTCAAGCGCTCCGGCGGCCGCAACAACCACGGCGAGGTCAGCTCGTGGCATCGCGGCGGCGGCCACAAGCGCATGTATCGCCGCATCGATTTCCGGCGCGACAAAATTGGCGTGCCGGCCCGCGTCGCCGCGGTCGAATACGATCCTAGCCGCTCGGCGCTCGTCGCGCTGCTCCACTACGCCGACGGCGAAAAGCGCTACATCTTGCGCCCGATCGGCCTCGAAGTCGGCATGGCGGTCTTGAGCGGAGCCGAAGCTGACATTCTGCCCGGCAATTGCCTGCCGCTGCGCAATATTCCGCCCGGCACGATGGTGCACAACATCGAACTTTATCCCGGCCGCGGCGGCCAGATGGTGCGCGCGGCGGGTGCGGCGGCCCAACTGCTCAGTAAGGAAGGCGATTTCGCCTTGGTGAAGCTGCCTTCGGGCGAGGTTCGCCGGATGCGGCTCGAATGCATGGCGACGATCGGCCAGGTGGGCAACGTGGACCACGAAAACGTCACCATTGGCAAGGCCGGCCGCTCGCGCTGGCTCGGCATACGGCCGACCGTTCGCGGCGTGGCGATGAACCCGGTGGACCATCCGCACGGCGGCGGCGAAGGCCGCGTGAAGGGCAACCATCCGCAAACGCCTTGGGGGCAACCGACGCTCGGCGGCAAAACGCGGCATCGGACCCAGAGCGATTCCTATATCGTCCAGCGGCGCAAGCCCTGAACGAGGAGCGTAGAGAAGAGATGCGATTGGCGCGAAGAGCGACGAAGAGAACGGGCCGGACGGCGCGGCGCAGGCAGTCGGTTGCGGCTCGCGCGACCGCGCGCCCGACTGTGCGCAAGGCGCCCGTGCCGGTGCCCACCGTGCTCTACCGCGTGTGCAAGTCGGGCTGGGCGGTCGTTGCGGAAATGCAGCCCAGCGCGCCCGATACGCGCTTCGTTTGCCCGTTTTGCCCGCGCTCGCACCGCGTTCCCGGTCCGGTGCGCGGATTTCGCCGGGTGCGGCGGCCGCAGTGGCTGAAGCTGCGCCGGGTTTTCGAGTAAGGGGTTCTTGATGGCGCGTTCACTCAAGAAGGGACCGTTCGTCGACGAGCCGCTGTTCCGCAAGGTGCAGGCGCTCAACCAGACGAACGAAAAGAAAGTGGTGAAGACGTGGTCGCGGCGCTCGACGATCCTGCCGGAAATGGTGGGCCACACGATCGCCGTGCATAACGGGAAGAAATTCATTCCCGTCTACATCACCGAACAGATGGTCGGGCACAAGCTCGGCGAATTTTCTCCGACGCGCAGTTTCCGCGGCCACGCCGTGCACGCCGCCATGGAAAAGGCCGCTGGCGTCGCCGGCGCGCCGGCTCCCGGCTCCGCTCCGGCTGCCGCGCCCGCCGCGGGCGGAGCCAAACCGGCGGGAGGACAGGGCTAAGCGATGGCAACCGAGCCGATGGCGGTCCCGCTGCCGCTCGAAGGAGTGGCGATCGCGCGCTACGTCCGCGTGTCTCCACAGAAGGCGCGCCTGGTCATCGATCTGATTCGCGGCGAAGGCGCCGAACGCGCGCTCACGCTGCTGCACACCGCGCGCAAGCGCGTCGCACGCGACGTCGAAAAGACGCTGCGCAGCGCAATCGCCAACGTCCAGCGCAAGGCTGAGGACGCCGGCAGTTCGCTCGACGTGGACCGCCTCTTCGTCAGCCGCTGCTCGGTGGATCCCGGGCCGGTGCTCAAGCGGTTCCGCGGCGCGCCGTTTGGCCGCGCCCACGGCTACGTGCGTCGCACCAGCCATATCGTCGTCGCGGTCGCCGAGCATGCCGGCTCGGCTGTCGAACGCGCCCAGGCGCCGACGACGACCCGCGGGCGGATGCGGCGCGCGCTCGAAACCGCACGGCAGCAGCAGAAGGCGCAGGCGCGCAAGAAAGAAAAGATCGAGAAGAAATTGAAGAAACGGGGGAAAAAGAAGTAACTATGGGACAGAAAACCCATCCCTACGGTTTTCGGCTCGGCTACAACAAGGGCTGGCGCTCGCGCTGGTTCGCTCGCCGGGAATACGCCGACCTGCTGCATGAAGATATCCAGCTGCGCGAACGCCTCAAGAGCCGGCTCGCATCGGCTGGCGTCAGCGCCATCGATATCGAGCGCGCCGCCAACAAGCTGGTGGTGCGCATCTACACCGCCCGGCCGGGCATCATCATCGGCCGCAAGGGTTCGGAAATCGAGAAGCTGAAAAACGAAGTCCAGCAGCGCACCAAGCGCGAAGTGCATATCGATATTCAGGAAGTGCATCGCCCCGAACTCGATGCGCAGCTCGTTGCCGAATCCATTGCGCTCCAGCTCGAAAAGCGCGTCGCTTTCCGCCGCGCCATGCGCAAGGCGGTCGATTCCGCGTTGCGGTTCGGCTGCAAGGGAATCAAGGTGCGCGTCGCCGGCCGGTTGAACGGCGCCGAAATCGCCCGCAAGGAATGGTATCTGCAGGGCCGGTTGCCGCTGCAGAACCTGAGCGCCGATATTGATTTCGGCTTCGCGCAGGCCTACACGACGTACGGCGTGATCGGCGTCAAGTGCTGGGTCTATCGCGGCGAAAACCGCCCCGACGGCCTGCGCCTGGAAGAGCCGGTGGCCTGAGGTCGGGACAAAAGGGAAATTGCCATGTTGATGCCGAAAAAGGTGAAGTACCGCAAACAGCAGCGCGGCCGCCGCAACGGAAAGGCGTGGCGCGGCTCGTCGCTCGCCTTCGGGGAATACGGCCTGAAAGCGCTCGAAAACGCCTGGATTACCGACCGCCAGATCGAAGCCGCCCGCGTGGCGATCACCCGCTTCATCAAGCGCTCGGGCAAGCTCTGGATTCGCGTTTTTCCCGATAAGCCGTTCTCGAAGAAGCCGGCGGAAACCCGCATGGGCAAGGGCAAGGGAGCGGTGGAACGCTGGGTGGTGGTCGTCAAGCCGGGCCGCATCCTGTTCGAAATGGCCGGAATCGACCGGGCGACCGCCAAGGAAGCCCTGGGCCTCGCGGCGCACAAGATGCCGATTCCCACCGAATTCATCAGCCGCGGCGGGGAGGCGTGATGGCGTCGAAGATGGAAAAATTCCGCGAGATGGATACCGAGGAGCTCGACGTGCAGGAACACGAGCTTTCCGAGGAATTGTTTCGGCTGCGCTTCCAGATCGCCGCGGGCCAGATGGAAGGCCTGAAGCGCTACCGCGAGGCGCGCCGCGACCTGGCGCGCATCAAAGCGCTGCTCGGAGCCAAGGGCGCGGCCCGGAAGGGAACTCATGGACGCTGAAACGCAACAGGCCCCGGCCGCTCGCACGCGCGAAGCCCGGCGGCAGACGCTGGTCGGCGTGGTCACCAGCTCGAAGATGCAGAAAACGATTGTCGTGCGCGTCACCCGGACGGTGCAGCATCGGCTGTACCGCCGCGTGCTGCGCCGCGTCAAAAAATATTACGCTCACGACGAGCACCAGCAGGCCCGGCCGGGCGATACCGTCCGCATCGAGGCCACCCGCCCGATTTCCCGCCTGAAGCGCTGGCGGCTGGTGGAAGTGGTCTCGCGGGCGAGCGGCTGGCAGGGGGAGTAACAAGCCATGATTCAGATGCGCACATGGTTGACGGTGGCCGATAATTCCGGCGCCCGGCGCATCACGTGCATTCTGCCGATCGGCGGCGCAGCTGGCCTCAAAGCCGGGCTGGGTGACGTGATCACCGCGTCGGTGAAGGAAGCGGCGCCCGACAGCAGCATCAAAAAAGGCAAGGTGGTGCGCGCGGTCGTCGTTCGCACGCGCAAGGAGCACCGCCGCCGCGACGGCACCTATATCCGCTTCGACGACAACGCCGCCGTGCTCATCAACGAGGCCGGCGAGCCGGTCGGCACGCGCGTCTTCGGGCCGGTCGCCCGCGAGCTGCGCGAAAAGAAGTTCACCAAAATCATCTCGCTGGCCCCGGAGGTCTGGTAAACGTGGCGACGAAAACGATGCTCCGCCGCGGCGACAACGTGCGCGTGATGGCCGGGCGCGATAAGGGAAAAACCGGGAAAATACTCGCCATCTCCGGCAGCCGGGTCACCGTCGAGCGCGTCAATATCATCAAGCGCCACACACGGGCGAATCCGTCGAAGAACGTGCGCGGCGGGATCGTCGAAAAGGAAGCTTCGATCGACCTTTCCAACGTCATGGTGGTCTGCCCGGGCTGCGGCAAGCACACCCGCATCGGGCGCAACCTCCTTGCCGATGGCGCCCGCGCGAGGATCTGCCGCCGCTGCGGCGTGAATCTGGATCAGTGAGCTGACGATGAGCCGCCTGCATGAACGCTACGTGAAGGAAACCGTTCCCGCGCTGATGAAGCGCTTCGGATACAAGAACCGCATGGCGGTCCCGCGCCTGGTGCGCATCACCGTCAACATCGGGTTGGGCGAAGCGACCCAGAACATCAAGCTGCTCGACGTCGCCGCCCAGGAACTCGGCCAGATCACCGGCCAGAAGCCGGTCATCACCCGCGCGAAAAAGTCGATTGCGAACTTCAAGATTCGCAAAGGCATGCCGATCGGCACGATGGTCACGCTGCGCGGCGAGCGCATGTTCGAGTTTTTCGACCGCCTCGCCAACATCGTGCTGCCGCGCGTGCGCGACTTCCGCGGCCTGCCCGCGAACGCCTTCGACGGCCGCGGCAACTATACGATCGGGTTGCGCGACCAGCTCGTGTTTCCCGAAATCGATTACACCCGGGTGGACAAGGTGAAAGGGCTGAACGTCTGCCTCACCACCACCGCCCAAACCGACGAGGAAGGGCGCGAGCTGCTGCGGCTGCTCGGGCTGCCCTTGCGAAGCTAAAGGAGAACGACGTGGCGCGAACCTCTCAGTTCGCCAAGACCCGCAAGAAGCTGAAGTACAAGATTCGCATGCGCAACCGCTGCCGGATTTGCGGCCGGCCGCGCGGCTTCTTGCGCAAGTTCCAGATGTGCCGCATCTGTTTCCGCTCGCGCGCGCTGCGGGGCGAAGTGCCCGGCGTGATCAAGGCGAGTTGGTAGGAGCCGCCGATGGTGACCGACCCGATCAGCGACATGCTCACCCGGATCCGCAACGCCGCCCGCTGCCGTCAGCCGCGCGTCGAGATGCCGAGTTCCCGCCTCAAGGTGGAAATCGCGCGGATCCTCAAGGAAGAGGGCTACATTTCGACCTATAAGGTGGTCGAGGAAACGAAAGCGAAGAAGACGCTGCGCGTCTTCCTGAAATCCACCGGCGGACGCCGCAACGCGATCAGCGATCTGCAGCGCGTTTCGCGGCCCGGCCGCCGGGTCTACGTCGGCAAAACCGAAATCAAAGGCGTCATGGGCGGGACCGGGATCAGCATCCTGAGCACCCCCCGCGGTTTGATGACCGGCCACGCGGCGCGTCGCGCCGGCGTCGGCGGCGAAGTTCTCTGCGAGGTCTGGTAAGGTGTCGCGCATCGGCAGAAAACCGATTCCCGTTCCGGCCAAGGTCAAGGTGGATATCGCCGATACCTCGGTTCGGGTGGAAGGGCCGAAAGGCAAACTCGAAATCGCCGTGCCGCGCGGCATCCGGTTCGAGCGGCAGGGCGAAAACCTGGTCGCGCTGCGCCAGAGCGACGAGCAGCGGGCGCTGCACGGACTGGCGCGGGCGCTCGTTGCCAACGCGGTCACCGGCGTCCACCAGGGGTTCAAGAAGGAAATGGATATCGTCGGCGTCGGCTACCGCGCCGAAGTCAAGGGCCGTGCGGTCGTCTTCAGCCTGGGCTATTCGCATCCGGTGGAATTTCCGATTCCCGCCGGTATCGAAATCACCGTCGATCGCCAGACCCACGTTACCGTCAGCGGTGCCGATAAGGGCCTGGTCGGCCAGGTTTCGGCGAATATCCGCAGCCTGCGTCCGCCCGATCCGTACAAGCAGAAGGGCATCCAAATCGCCGGACAGCGCCTGAAGAAGAAAGCGGGCAAGGCCGGCGTGAAGGCCGGAGCCTAACGAGTAAAGGGAGGATTCGTGGCCGTTGTTCCGATTCGCAAGCTCACTCGTGGCGCCCATCGCCGCCAGGTGCATCGGCGCGTCCGGCGCCGCGTTCGCGGCACGCCGGAACGCCCGCGCCTCGCGGTGTTCCGGTCCATGCGCCAGATTTACGCGCAGGTGATTGACGATCACGCCGGGCGCACGCTCGCCGCGGCCAGCTCGCTTGACGCGGAATTCCAGAAGCAGCTCAAAACCGGCGGCAATCTGGCTGCCGCGAAGCTCGTTGGCAAGCTGATCGGCGAACGCGCCCAGGCGGCCGGTGTCCGCCAGGTGGTTTTCGATCGCGGCGGCTACCAGTATCATGGACGGGTGAAAGCGCTGGCGGAAGCTGCGCGCGAGATGGGACTCGGGTTCTGACTTATGTCGAAAAATGTTCTTAAACAAGTGTTGGCGGTTCGCAGGCCCGTCGAAGTGAACGTGGCGAGCCTCAAGGATCAGGTCGTCGCCATCAACCGCGTCACGAAAGTCGTCAAGGGCGGCAAAAACCTCAGCTTCAGCGCCCTCGTCGTCGTCGGCGATCAGGCGGGCCACGCCGGCTTCGGCATGGGCAAGGCCCGCGAAGTTCCAATGGCCATTCGCAAGGCGATCGAGCAGGCGAAAAAGAACATGATCCGCGTGAACCTGAAAGGGTCCACCGTCCCCTATTCGGTGGTCGGGCGGTTCGGCTCGGCCCGCGTGCTCCTCAAGCCCGCTCCCGAAGGCACTGGCGTGATCGCCGGCGGCCCGGTCCGCGCGGCGATGGAAGTCGCCGGCATCGGCAACGTGCTGACGAAGTCGCTCGGCACGTCGAACCCTCATAACGTCATCAAGGCGACTTTCGACGCCTTCCTGCGGCTCCGCGACGCCTCCGAAGTGGCCGAGCTGCGTGGCAAGCAGCAGCAACAGCCGCAGCCGACGACGGCATAGCGAGCGCGACGATGGCCAAGGCGAAAAAATCCGCAACGAACCTGCCGCAGAGCCTCCGCATCCGCTGGGTGCGCAGCGCGATCGGCCATCCCATCCACGTCCGCGAAACCATGCGCGGCCTCGGCCTTCACCGCCTCCATGAAGTTGTGGTGCGGCCCGATACCCCGTCGATCCGCGGAATGATCCTCAAGGTGCGCCACCTAGTCGAGGTGACGCCGGAGACCCAATCGTGACCGAGAACGAATCCACTCCCGTCACCCTGTCGAATCTGCATCCGCCGGCCGGCTCGCGCCACCGGAAAGTCCGCGTGGGGCGCGGCATGGGCTCGAAGCTCGGCAAAACCGCCGGCCGCGGCAACAAGGGCGGCAAATCGCGCAGCGGATTCCGCATGCGCCGCGGTTTCGAGGGCGGCCAGATGCCGCTTCACCGCCGTCTGCCCAAGCGCGGCTTCTCCAATATCTTCGGCCATGATTTCGCCGCGGTGAACGTCAGCGAACTCGGCCGCTTCGCCGCCGGCGAAACCGTCACGCCCGAGCGCCTGCGCCAGGCCGGCTTGGTGCGCGACCGTTCGCTGCCGGTGAAAATTTTGGGTGATGGCGATCTGAAAGTCGCCCTCACCGTTCAGGCTCATGCGTTCAGCCAGTCGGCGCGCCAGAAGATTTCGGCCGCCGGCGGCAAGGTGGAAATCGTCGGATGAGGAAACTCGGCGAAGCTATTCGCAATATCGTCCGCACGCCGGAGTTGCGCAATCGCGTTCTGTTCACTCTGGGGATGCTGGCCATCTATCGCCTTGGCTCCTTCATCTATACGCCCGGCATCAATACCAGCCTGCTGCAGCAGCTGTTCGCCGAAACGCAGGGCTCGGTCCTCGGCCTGATCAATCTGTTCAGCGGCGGCAACCTCAGCCGCATGTCGATTTTCGCGCTCGGCATCATGCCGTACATCACCGCGGCCATCATCCTGGAAATCATGGTGGTCGTTTGGCCGTACCTCGAGCGCTTGCAGAAAGAGGGCGAACTCGGCCGCCGCAAGATCACCCAGTACACCCGCTATCTGACGATCGTGCTGAGCGTCTTCCAGGCGTTCACCATCGCCCTGACCCTCCAGCGCCAGACCTTTTCCGGCCAGCCGCTCGTCTACCACCCCGGCGTCGGTTTCACGCTGATGACCATCCTCACGCTCACCGCCGGTTCCACCTTCATCATGTGGCTGGGCGAGCAGATCAGCGAGCGCGGAATCGGCAACGGGATGTCGCTCATCATTTTCGCCGGCATCGTCGTCGGATTGCCCGGCGGCATCGGCGACCTTTGGAGCAAAGTGCAGAACCAGCAGTGGGGCCAGCTCACGCCGGTCGCCGTCGGCGCGCTGCTCATTCTGTTCGCCGCCGTCATCGCCTTTATCGTCTACGTCGAAAGCGGCCAGCGCCGCATCCCCGTCCAATACGCCAAGCGCGTCGTTGGCCGGCGTGTGATGGGCGCCGAGATGACCTACCTGCCGCTGCGCGTGAACTCGGCCGGCGTGATTCCGCCGATTTTCGCCAGTTCGCTGCTTACGTTCCCGCAGACGATCGCCCTCTTTTTCCAGCACAAATCGAAATTCGTGGATTCGATCGGTCAGGCGCTTGCTTGGGGCGAGCCGCTTTACACGCTGCTCTACGTCGCGCTGATTATTTTCTTTTCGTTCTTCTACGTTGGCATTGTTTTCAATCCAACCGAGCTGGCCGACAACATGAAGAAGTACGGCGGATTCATCCCCGGCATTCGACCGGGCCGCCACACGTCCGAATACATCAGCCGCATCCTCACGTACCTCACGTTCGTCGCCGGCTGGTATTTGGCGTTGGTGTGCCTGTTGCCGGAATGGATGATCGCCGGTATCCACCTGCAGCACCTGCCGGTGTGGCTGGGCGGGGCATGGTTCGACGCCCACGCGCCGCTCTGGCTGCTGCAAGGGTTGGGCATCACGTTTTATTTCGGTGGCACCTCGCTGCTGATCGTCGTTGGCGTCGCCATGGACACGGTTCAGCAGCTCGAGGCGCAACTCGTGATGCGGAATTACGAGGGTTTCGTGCGTCGCGGCCGGCTTCGGAGCCGGCGGTATTAGCGTGGCCGCGCCGGATCGTACCGTTAAGGGCCTGCGGCGTCCGGTGATTCTGATGGGTCCGCCGGGTGCCGGCAAGGGAACCCAGGCGAAGCAGCTGGCCGAGCGCTACGGCGTGCCGCACATCTCCACCGGGGATATGTTTCGCGAGCACGTCCGGCGGGGAACGGAACTGGGCCGCAAGGCCAAGGAAGTGATGGACCGCGGTGAGCTGGTTCCCGACGAGATTGTGGTCGCGATGATCGAGGAAAGAATTGCCCGGCCCGATTGCGCCGCGGGATTCGTGCTCGACGGCTTTCCGCGAACCGTGCCGCAGGCGGAGTCGCTCGCTGCGCTCTTCCGCCGCACCGGGAGGCCCGAGCCGGTGGTGGTTTGCATAGAACTCGATCCGGCCGCCGTTTTGCGCCGTCTCACCGGCCGGCGAGTGTGCAAAGTGGGTGGGGAGATATACAATATCTACGATCACCCACCGAAGACGCCGGATCGCTGCGATCGGGATGGCGGCGAGCTGGTGCAGCGCGATGACGACCGAGTTGATGTGATTGAAGATCGCCTCGCCGCTTACCGCGAGCACACCGAGCCGGTGTTCGAGTATTACCGCCGGCGGCAGACGGTCGTCGAACTGGATGGTTCGGCGTCGCCCGAAGCGGTTACGCGCGCGCTCGTCGAAACGATCGATCGGGAAGAGGCACGTGGCAGTCATCTGTAAGTCAGAGGCGGAACTCGAAAAGATGCACCGGGCCGGCCTCGTCGTCTGGAACGTGCTCAACGAATTGAAACAGATGGTCCGGCCGGGCTTGACGACGATGGATTTTGAGAACTACGCCGAACGCCGCGTGAAGGAGCAGGGAGCCAGGCCCGCTTTCAAAGGCTATCGCGGGTATCCTTGCGTGCTCTGCACGTCGGTCAACGGCGAGGTGGTGCACGGGATTCCGTCGCCGAAACGCCGTATCGAGCAGGGCGACATTCTCTCGCTCGATTTCGGCGCCGAGCTCGAGGGGTATTACGGCGACGCCGCCGTCACCGTTCCGGTGGGAACGATTTCGCCGGAACTCGAGCGGCTGCTGCGCGTCACCCGCGAATCGCTCGACAAGGCGATCGAGCAGGCGCGGCCGGGAAACCGCTTGACCGATATTTCGCACGCGGTGCAGAGCTGGGTGGAAAGTCACGGCTATTCGGTGGTTCGCGAACTGGTCGGCCACGGCATCGGCACCCGGATGCACGAGGATTTGCAGTTGCCCAATTACGGTGAGCCGGGCCGCGGCCCGCGCCTGCGCGAAGGAATGACGCTCGCGATCGAGCCTATGGTCAACGCCGGAGGGCCGGCGATTCGGATTCTGGACGACGAATGGACGGCGGTCACCGCCGACGGCAGCTATTCCGCTCATTTCGAGCACACCGTCGCGATCACCGCCGATGGGCCGTGGATCTTGACTCGTCCGCGGGAAATTCAGGGACCAAGCTGGTAGGGGTATCGAAAGAAACGTGAAAAAAGCATCGGGGCGCAATAATCAGGACCGGAGGCGCGAGCAGGCCGAAAGCGCCAAGGAAGACGCGATTGAGGTGATGGGCACCGTCATCGAGCCCCTCCCGAACGCGATGTTTCGGGTTGAACTCGATAACAAGCATCAGGTGCTCGCCCATATCTCCGGCAAGATGCGCAAGAATTTCATCCGCATCCTCGCCGGCGATCGCGTCGCCGTCGAACTGTCGCCTTACGATTTGACCCGCGGCCGCATCGTCTACCGGTACAAGTAACCGGCAGCCTGCGGTCGGATGGAGAAACGGAATGAAAGTACGGGCCTCGGTTAAAAAGATTTGCGATAAGTGCAAAGTCATTCATCGGCGCGGCGTGGTGCGGGTGATCTGTTCCAACCCCAAGCACAAGCAGCGCCAGGGATAAGGGGGCGACGTGGCTCGCATTGCCGGCATCGATCTTCCGCCGAATAAACGCCTGTGGGTCGGCCTGACCGCCATTTACGGCATCGGCCAGGTCCGCGCCCGCGCCGTGGCCGACCGGGCCGGCGTGGAGTGGGCGAAGAAAATCAAGGACCTGACCGAGGACGAAGTCACCCGGCTCCGCCAGGTGATCGAATCCGAAGGCCAGGTCGAGGGCGATCTCCGTAAGGAGATCCAGATGAATATCCGCCGGCTGATCGAAATCGGCAGCTATCGCGGCTATCGCCATCGGCGCAGCCTGCCGGTTCGCGGCCAGCGCACCCATACCAACGCGCGCACCCGCAAGGGGCCGCGGCGCGGCGCGGTCGCCGTGAAGAAAAAGGCCGTTTTGAAGAAATAGGACGGAGGAGACGACTTGGCCAAGGAACCGCAAACTCCCGCTCCTGGCGGTCCGGCGCCCGCGGCGCCGGCGAAAGCCGCCCGGCGGAAAAAGGAATTCCGGCGCAAGCGCGAAAAGCGCGTGGTGCCGCATGGGATCGTCTACATTCAGGCGACCTTCAACAACACCATCGTCACCATCACCGATCCCAACGGCCGCGCCGTTTGCTGGGCTTCGGCCGGCTCGATCGGGTTCAAGGGCTCGCGCAAGGGCACGCCCTACGCGGCGCAGCAGGCGTCGGTTTCCGCCGCTTCGATCGCGCGCGAGCAGTACGGCATGACCTCGGTGGACGTTCGCGTGAAGGGCCCCGGCTCCGGCCGCGAGCCCGCCGTCCGCGCGCTTTCCGCCGGTGGGCTGCGCATCCATTCGATCAAGGACGTTACGCCGATTCCGCACAACGGCTGCCGGCCGCCCAAGCGGCGCCGCGTGTAGCCGATCGGGAGTTTCGAGGAGGAAACGAAGTTGGCCAGGCAACGTGAAGGAGTCTGCCGCCTCTGCCGCCGGGAGGGCACCAAGCTCTACCTGAAGGGCATGCGCTGTTTTACGGAGAAGTGCGCCATCGAGCGCCGCAATTTCCCCCCCGGGCAGCACGGGCAGTCGCGCCGCGTCAAGCTGACCGGCTACGGCCAGCAGTTGCGCGAAAAACAGAAGGTGAAGCGCACCTACGGCCTGCTCGAACGCCAGTTCCGCAATTATTTCGAGAAAGCGGAGCGCGCCAAGGGACCGACCGGCGAAAACCTCATCATCATGCTCGAACGCCGGCTCGATAACGTCGTGCACCGGATGGGCCTGGCAAGTTCCCGCCCGCAGGCGCGCCAGCTCGTCTCCCACGGCCACGTCCAGGTCAACGGCCGCAACGTCAACGTTCCGTCGTTCCTGGTTTCCGTCGGCGACCTCGTCGCGCTGCGCGACAAAATGAGAGAAAACGCCATGGTCCTCCAGGCCCGCGACGTCTCCCAAAGCCAGGCCATCGCGCCCTGGCTCGAAATCGACCGGGAAAACCATCGGGCGAAAGTGGTGGCGTTGCCCAAGCGCGAGGATGTGCAAACGCCGTCGGTCACCGAGCAGCTGATCGTCGAGTTGTATTCGAAGTAGTTCGCCGAACGCATGCGTGCTCTCGCCGCAGCGTTTGGCCGCGTCATGGCGAGCGAGGCGAATCGTTCGTTTTCCGCCTTCGCTCCCGGGGCTGGCTCTTTTATCGCGGTCCGTAGGCAGGCTTTCCCGCCGCTCGGCGGGAGGAGGGAATAGCAATCATGTGGAAGGGATTTCAACGACCGAAGCGACTGGTGGCCGAGCTGGAAACGCTCACCGACCGGTACGGAAGATTCACCGCTCAGCCGTTTGAACGCGGCTGGGGAACCACCGTCGGCAACGGCCTGCGCCGCGTGCTCCTCAGCTCCATCGAGGGCGCGGCGATCACCGCCGTCCGCATCGAGGGCGTTCTGCACGAATTCTCGCCGATTCCCGGCGTCGTCGAGGACGCGACCGACATCATCCTCAACCTGAAGCAGGTCCCGCTCAAGCTCCACGGCGACCTGCCCAAGACGATGGTCCTGCGCGCCGAAGCGCCCGGCGTCGTCACGTCCGCGATGATCGAGGAGGACGCCGATATCGCCGTCCTCGACAAGAACATCTACATCGCCACCGTCGGCGAGGGCGGACGCCTCGTCATCGAAATGCGCGTGCGCAACGGCCGCGGCTACGTTTCCGCTGACCGCAACTTCGACGAGGATCTCCCGATCGGCTACATCCCGATCGATTCGGTCCATTCGCCGGTGCGCAAGGTCAATTACATGGTTGAGCAGGCGCGCCTCGGCCAGATGACCGACTACGAAAGACTCACGCTCGAGGTCTGGACGAACGGCGCGATCACGCCGCAGGATTCGATCGGCCTCGCCGCGAAGCTCGTCAAGCACCACATGAACATGTTCATCAATTTCGAGGAGCAGCCGGAAATGCCCGAGGAAGCCGGCGAATCCTTCTACGATCCCCGAATCGAATATCTGGATCGTTCGGTCGAGGAACTCGAGCTTTCCGTCCGCTCCTACAACTGCCTGAAGAACGCGAATATCCAGTCCATTCGCGAACTCGTGCAGAAGACCGAAGCCGAAATGCTGAAAACCAAGAATTTCGGCAGGAAATCTCTCACCGAGATCAAGGAAATCCTCAATAAAATGGGCCTCGGACTCGGCATGAAATTCGACGAGCAGGGCCGCATCATCTGGCCCCCGCTCCCCAGCCAGACGGCCGTGCCCGCGCCGGAAGAAACGCCGGCGCCCTGACGCACCCGGCCCGGTGCGGCCCGCCGCAAAGAGCAGCCGCGCTAGGCAGCCACGCAAGATCCCGCGGGCGCGCTCGCCGCGCCCCGGACAAATTTCGGCACTTTGAGCCAAAGGACCGCGAACCATGCGACACCGGAAGGGCGGATCGAAACTCGGACGGAACCCGGCGCACCGCCGCGCCACGCTGCGCAATCTCGTCACCAACGTGATCGAGCGCGAGCGCATTCACACCACGCTCGCCCGCGCCCGCGCCGCGCGCCCGCTCGTTGAGCGCGTCATCACCCTTGGCAAGCGCGATAGCCTCCATACGCGCCGCCAGGCCGCCGCGTTCCTGATGAGCCCGGCCGCGGTGAAAAAGCTCTTCGCTGAAATCGCGCCGCGCTTCGCCGAGCGGCCCGGCGGCTATACGCGTATCGTTCGCGCCGGGTGGCGCCGCGGCGACAACGCCGAAGCGGTGATTTTGGAACTGGTCGGCTCCGAGCTGAAGCTCAAGGAAAGGGAGCCCGAAAAGAAGGGTAAGAAGGGCAAGCCCGAAGAAGCCGAACCGGAAGCCGAAGAAAAAGAATAGTTCCAGGTTCACCCGCCGCCGCGCCGGTGGCCGCGTTTTACTCTCCACTTGATGGTCGAGGGTCTTTGCAGGGCCGCTTCCCGAAAACGCGGCTCGCAGTTCGACCGTCTCTCAATCTTCCCCCGCGAATCGCGCCGTCCCCGTGTTCCGGTGCGTTCCGGCTTGGCCGGTCCCATTTCGTGGGACCGGCCATTCGACGGAGCCAGTGTCGCGCCGGCGTTGGCGCGGCGTATGGCGCGACGGCCCGGATTCACCTAGTCGTTTAAGCGCAGCCGCACCGCTGTCGCCAGCAGTTCCGCTCCGCTTGTGCCGTTTTCGAGCAGCACCCCGCTCACCGAAACGTTCTGAGCCGCGGAGAGCGACCCGAGTCCGCTCACGTTCTCGAACTGCGTGTTGCTGCCCGTCTGAACCAGGATCTGCGTGATCCCGTTTGCAGTAAAAAGCGGCGAGAGGTTCGTTAGCACCAGCGTGCCGTTGCTGGTGTCCACCGACTCGATCATGCCGGAAAGCCCCGAGGCTTCGAGCGTCACCTGATTGGTGCTCAGCGTAACGGTGCTGCCCGAGGTCGAAAGGCCGGAAACGTCCACCGAAACTTCCTGCCCAACCATCAGATTGGCCATGCCGCTGAACGTGAGGCCACCCGATAGGTTGATTCCGGCTACGCCAACGTTGAACGTCGCGCCCGAACCCACCGTCACCGTCACCGGCAATCCCAGACCCAGCGTCGCCGAATCCTGACTGTCCTGGATGTCGTTCAGGACCATCCCGAACTCGTTCCCGGTGGCGTTCACCGACACCACCGTGCCCATCACTGCGGCTGTGTTCGGCAGCGCCAATGCGTCCACTTCCGTGGCCGTGAGTTGGCCGTTCGCCATCTGGGCTTCCACTTTCACCACCTGGCCCGAGGCGAGGCAGCCGAAGTTATTCGCCGAGCAGCCGGCGTCCTCGAAGCCGAATTCGGTGTTGCTCGTCGTCAGAATCGTGTCGGTTTGCCCGTTCAGGCCCGTTAGCAGCGTGAAGCTCTCCTTCGTGGTGTCCACCGTGCCGACCACGCCAATGAGCTCCATGTCTTCCTGGTTGTCGTTTCCGCCCTGCATGTTCGAATTGGCCGAACTGACCGTCACCGTCGGCGTCACCGAAAGGTCGCTCTGCACCGAGGAATTGATGTTGAAATCGAGCTGGAGTGTGACGCCGCTCGTTGCCGAAAGCGTCAGCGGAAACAGCGGGCTCGCATTCACCGTCACGCTCACCTGGTTGAGGGCCGGCTGCACGTCGCACACTTGCCCATTCGCGCAACTCGTTCCGCCGACGGTCAGCGTCGCGCCAGTGTCGTTCAGGATCGTCATTTGCGGATTGGCAAACGTGACGGTGAGCGAGTTGTAGGTGCCCGCTGGAACGTCCGTCGAGCCGAGCAGCGCCGAACTGGTTTGCAAGTGCTCCAATTCGATTTCGTCTGGAGCGGACATCAGCGATACGGCCGCCTGCGTCGAATCCGATGGCTGGAGCGAGGCGCCAGTGATGTGAATTTCGAAGCTCAGAATGGAAACGCCGGTTGGCGGTGTGTCGTGGATGGTCATGCTGACCGGAGCCATGCCCGCTCCACTTGTGCTGGGGGAAGTGGAATTGCTGTTGCAGCCTGCCAGAAAAAACGCCAACGTCATGCCAAGAGCGAGCGTAAGCCAGGTGCGTCCGCCCATAGAGAACCTCCCAGGTATCCTAAGTTGTCAGGCCCTCTAGGACGCTCTACCTTCCGATGCCCTCGCCCGGTTTTGGGGTTGTTTCCCCGCTTCGATTGGGTTGAAAAAAACGCGGTGACGCAAGCCGTCGCGCCGTGCGAATTTCCAGTTCCGCTTTTCGTTCGGGGAAGGGAAGAGCATCGCCGCGCCCGCGGCGATCGCGCGCAGGCCGGCCTCGCTCGCGCCGGCTACTCGAGTTGGTAGTTGGGTGGTTCGCGCGTGATGACCACGTCGTGGACGTGGCTTTCGCGCAGCCCGGCGCTGGTGATGCGCACGAAGCGAGCGGTTTCCGCCATATCCTCGATCGTTTTCGCGCCGCAATATCCCATGCCGCTGCGCAATCCGCCGACGAGTTGCTCGACCAGCGCGGCGAGCGAGCCTTTGTACGGCACCCGGCCCTCCACGCCTTCCGGCACGAATTTTCCGCCCGCCGTATGACCGTAGCGGTCCGCCGATCCGGCTTCCATCGCGCCCATCGAGCCCATGCCGCGATACGCTTTGAACGTGCGCCCCTGATACAGAATCGTTTCGCCGGGAGCTTCCTCGGTTCCCGCGAACAGGCTTCCGAGCA
Source organism: Acidobacteriota bacterium (assembly GCA_021818865.1). Taxonomy (GTDB): domain Bacteria; phylum Acidobacteriota; class Terriglobia; order Acidiferrales; family UBA7541; genus JAKASX01. The sequence continues at coordinate 4,331 of JAKASX010000013.1, read as the reverse complement.
TCACCGCCGATGCGCCCGCGGCCAGCGCTTTGGTGATGTCGCCGGAAAATTTCACGCCGCCGTCGGCGATCACCGGCACGCCGCTGCCGCGCGCCGCGCGCGAAGTGTCCAGAATCGCGGTCAGTTGCGGCACGCCCGCTCCGGTCACTACGCGCGTCGTGCAGATCGAGCCGGGCCCGATGCCAACCTTGATCCCGTCGATCCCGAGCGAAACCAACTCTCGCGCGCCCTCCGTCGTGGCCACGTTCCCGGCCACCAGTTGCACGTCCGGCAGCCGGTGTTTGATCGCCCGCACCGCGTCGATCACGCGTTGCGAATGCCCGTGAGCTGTATCGATAGCCAGCACGTCGGCTTTCGCCTTCACCATCTCCACGGCACGTTCCAGGAAGTCGCCCGTCGCTCCCACCGCCGCGCCCACGCGCAGCCGTCCATGCTCGTCCTTTGCCGCGATCGGAAATTCCAGTTTCTTCTGGATGTCTTTGACGGTGATCAGCCCCTTCAGATGGAAATTCTCGTCCACCACCAGCAGCTTCTCGATCCGGTGCATTTGCAGCAGCTTTTCGGCGTCTTCCAGCGTCGTGCCCACCGGCACCGTCACCAGGTGCTCGCGCGTCATCACCGCGCTCACCGGCTGATCCAGGTCGCGCTCGAACCGCAGGTCGCGGTTCGTCAAAATGCCCACCAGGCGCAGTCCGCGCGTCACCGGCAAGCCGGAAATCTTGTATTTCCGCATGATTTCGAGCGCCCGGTGCAGCGGCGCTTCCGGCTCGATCGTCACCGGATCCACGATCATTCCGCTTTCCGATCGTTTCACCTTGTCCACTTCTTCGGCCTGGCGATCCACCGCCAGGTTCCGGTGAACGAAACCCAGCCCGCCCTGCCGCGCCATCGCAATCGCCAGCCGGCTTTCCGTCACCGTATCCATCGCCGCCGACACCAGCGGAATATTCAACGCGATCTTCCGCGTCAGGCACGTGCGCGTATCCACTTCCGCCGGCAAAATCGACGATCTCGCCGGCACCAGCAACACGTCGTCAAACGTCAGCGCTTCCGGAATCGGTCCGTCAACCATCCTGGCTCCTTCGCCTCAGGCATCCGGCGCCCCGGATGCCAAAACGCCGCCCCGAATCCCGCCCAGGCCAATTCGGGTCTTTCGCGCCACTCCCGCGTGGCGCTGGCGTTCAGCCCTTGTGTAAAAAAAGCCCCTCTTGCGCGCCCTTTTCTGCCCCTAAAAAAGCCATAGCCCAGCGCCGTGGTCGCTGGGCTTGTTCCAAGAGCCGAAAATCGCACAAGTCATATCGGTAATTTATCATTTTATGAGCCTGCCCGCAGATGCGTCAAGCAAGCCCAGCCACGCCGACCGGGTTTCGTCCGTGCCCTGCTTCGGCCGGGCCTTAGGCGCCCCCATCTCTAGAGGCGGAACCCTGCTGGCAGCAGAGCAACCCGCCGCATAAATTGGCCGGGGGGCCTATTGACAGTTTGGAACAACAGCCAAACGGGTCCTCTCTCCTTCTCTTTATTACTTTGCATCTAATAATATTTGAGTAAATTTAGAAGGTTCACGGGCCGCTTCGGGCTCGACCCGATCTTCGGCCGGAGGCAGCGATGAAAACGTCGGCGATTCGGCGAAAGATTCTTTCCGTCGTGCCGGTCTTGACGGCTTTTCTGATTCTCGGCGCATGTGGTGGAGGGAGCAACAGCAGCACGCCTCCGCCGCCAATACCCGTCATCCAGAATCTCAATGATTCGACGCTGCCGTCGAGCGCGGTAAGCTTGCCGCTCGAAATTGGTGGCACCGGCTTTCAAAGCGCGCCCGGACAAGTGAATTTCACCCAGGGCAGCCTCACCGCGACCGTGACTCCCAACGCCGCCGGCTGGTCCAGCACCGGCATCGTCGTTGACATTCCTTCCGGCAACGGTACCACGAATTTCACGGTTCCCGGCACCGTCGCCGTCAGCGTGACGACTTCCGGAGGAACGAGCAACAGCCTCAATCTTTCCCTCGTGCAGCCCGTCACGTTCGCCGTAAACAACCTCACGTGGACCACCACGACGGCGCTACCTGCGGCGATGAGAGGCATGGGCGCGGTTGCCGTGCCCGGAAGCAGTTCCGGCACCGCCTTCGCCGTCGTTGCCGGCGGCTTCGACGGCACCAAGGACAATACGACCGTACTTGCCAATACGATTGCGGCCAGTGGCGCGCTTGGCTCCAGTTGGAGTGCGATTGCAACGAATCCTCTTCCCTCGCCGCGCGCCTTCGCGGGGATGGTGGAGGCCGATCCCGGCAATTCGCTCGTATCCACCAGTTCCCGTTTCATCTACGTGATTGCGGGCCAGCAGACTTCCACCGATCTGCCTGGTGGAACAAACACGGTTTTCATGGCCTCGGTTGACCCCACGACAGGCGATGTTGGCACGTGGACGCAACTGCCCAATAGTCTTCCGGTTTCTCTGGTTGGTCCCGGCGTCACGCTCTTTAACGGTTACGTCTACGTCGTTGGCGGTCTCCAAACGAGCGGCATTCCTTCCTCCGACGTCTATTCCGCTCCCGTCAATTCCGATGGCACTCTCGGGTCCTGGACGAAATCCGCCAACTCGTATCTGGTCACCGTGGCTTTCCCGACCGTTTTTGGGTTTGGAGGCAATCTTTACGTCGTCAACGGAGATAGCCAAAACGAGACCAATCCCAGCCTGGCCGATATCGGGGGTGTGACCAATGTCAGCTATGCTCCCGCGACTTTCGGGGCTGTTGGCGCTTGGACGGCCACGTCGGCGACCGTGAAGAACCGTTCCAAGCAAGTCACTTGGCTTTCTTTCGGCCAGATCGTCGATGCCGAGGGCACCTACAACGGAACGCCGAGCTGCTGCGAGCTCGAGCATTCAACCGTCAATTCCGACAGCACGCTTGCTGCTTGGAATCAAATCACCAATTCGATCAACGAGCCCGGCGCAAACGTTTATAACGCCGCGGCCATCGTCAGCCCGCTTCTCTCTCCGTCGAATACCCCGCGTTTTCTGCTTTTTGGCGGGGAACAGTATGTGGCATCTGGCGCCACCTTTCCCACGAACCCGCTCAGCGCCACCGTCTATGTGAACAACGCACCATAAGCACCATCGCTCGGGAAGCGGCGGCGTTTCTTCCGGTCGCCACGGGAACGCGCTTCGCGCCTGCTCCGCGGGAGGTGCGAAACGGGATAAGCTCGCGCTCTTTGTTTTGCTCCTCGATCAAGCCCGCGCCGCTCCTCGCGCGAGCAGTCGCCACGCCCAGATGGACAACGCCCCGCTCACCAGCGCGACGAACGCCTCGAGTCCCGCGAATCCGCGGCTCCCGTGCGCCATGCTTAGCGCTTGGACAGTAAAGTAAATGTGGCTTACGCAAAGAAGCCCGAAAAGGGCTCCCGTTGTCACTAGGTACGCTTTCATCTGGTTTCTCCCGTTTCACGCAGCTCGCTCGCCGCTCCTGTTTCCCGTCGCGGCGATCCTCGCGGCCGGCAAAGTTCCGGCATCGTATAATCCCGGCGCCGAGGAATGCAAGCCACGCGCTCGCTCCGAACGCGGCCGCTTAGCCTTGTGACAAAAACAGCAATTGGGCCGTTGCTCTCCAGTTAATCCCCGACGAAACTTTGCGGCAGCCGTCGGCGCCGGCTGGGGTGAAACTGTGGTATCAACGTAAGTAAGGATTCGCCCGCTCCCGCCATGGAGCGGCTGCCGCTTGTTGTGAAGTGAGGTCAAAATGAAGGTCGGGGCAAAAGGCAAAAGTGCTTTTTCAGTTTTCCCGGTTCTCGTTGCCTGCGCGCTGCTTGCGGCTTGCGGCGGCGGCGGTGGGGCGCCCGCACCACCACCCGTTCCCTCGATACAAAACATCAACAACGCCACGAGTCCCTCAAGTCCTGTCGCTTTGCCCATTCAGATCAATGGCACCGGCTTCCAGGGCGCTCCCGGAGAAGTGATTTTCACCCAGGGAAGCATTTCGACTGCGGTCACGCCGAGCGCCGGCGGCTGGTCGCCGACCGGAATCGTGGCCGTAGTGCCGGCCGGTGACGGAACGACAAATTTCACCCTGCCCGGCACGGTTTCCGTGAGTGTGAAAACGACCGGAGGGACAAGCAATTCGGTGAACCTGACGCTGGTCCCGACGGTTACTTTCAACGTGAATAACGTCACCTGGACCACCACCACCGCTCTGCCCACTCCCGTCTCCGCGATGGGCGCCGTTGCCGTTCCCGGGGCGACTTCCAGCAGTGCGTTTGTGGTGGTTGCAGGCGGCTACATCGGCACCTCAAATAGCACCTCCGTCCTTTCCAATGTCATCAACCCCAATGGCACGCTTG
>JAKASX010000117.1 GCA_021818865.1 Acidobacteriota bacterium | reverse complement strand
CCAGTTCGATCGAGCGGTGAATCGTGGCGATGGATTCGGCCTCGTCGGCCTGTCCGTAAAATTCCGACATGCCCATGCAGCCCAGTCCCAGCATCGCAACGGCTGGACCCGAGCGTCCCAGCGTTCGTCTTGGAATCATGAAAGTTTCTCTCCGAAGTGTAAGGATGCGGCGGAAAGCGCAAAGCCGCAGAGGAAACGGGGGCGCTTTTCCGAAAACCTATTCAATCGAGCGGAAAACGAAGGGATCAGAAGCCGGTTGCCGGCGCCGCGGCGGCCGTCGCGCTGCTTCCGGAATTAGCGGTGAGGATCGCGATTGCCTTCTGCAGTACGGGATCTTTCGGCGTGGGCAATTGCCCCGGCGTCGGATCGGGCGCAACGTCCTGCGCGTCGAGCAGCGCCTGCCCCGAATTTGGCGGAGGCACCTGGACCGTGGGAGCGACGCCGTTATTCAGGATCGCCTTGCCGTCCGGCGTGTAGTACACGCCGACGGTGAGAAACAGCGCCGAACCGTCCTGCAATGGAATCAGCTTCTGTTCGGACGCTATGCCGCGCGTGTTCTGCCCGATCGCGTCGCCGCGGTGGTTCTGGGCGATGGCGGCTGCGAAGATTTCCGAGGCGCCCGCGGTGCTACCCGACATCAGCACCGACATCGGCCCTTTCCACACCACTTTCGATGGGTCGGCCGAAAAGGTCTTCGTCTCGATCGTCTGGCCGCGCAGGGTCGCGATCGTGCCGGAGGAAAGGAACAATTGGGCGGTTTGAATCGCTTCGGAAGATTCGCCCGACGCGCAGCCGCGCAAATCCACGATCAGCCGGCGCAGTCCCTGCCGCTCGAATTGCTTCACCTGTTCGCGAATCTGCCGCGCCGCGCCGGAATCGAAGGAAGCGATCCTCAGATAGCCGATTTTGTCCTGGAGCCGCGTGGTCAGCAGGCCGGGCCGGGGCACAATCGCTCGCGTGATCTCAACGTCCACCGGCTTCAGACTGCTGCGGCGGACCAGCGAAACCTTCACCGTGCTGCCCGGCGGTCCGTCGAGAAGAAGCTGGGCTTGCTGAATGGACATGTCTTGCGTCGTGAAACCGGAAATCGCTTCCAAAATGTCGCCTTCGTGCAGATTCGCCTTGAGCGCCGGGCTATTCGGCAGATCGGAGACGACGAAAATATAGCCTTGCCGGGAAATTTCCACGCCGATCGAACCCTTGCCGCGGTCCGCCGACTCCTTCTTCCAGGCCGCGAATTCCCGCGGGCTCAGATAGCTCGATTCCGGATCCAGCGCCTCCAGCAGTCCGTGCAGCGCGCCGACGGTGACTAGATGAAGATCGGGCTGGTCGACGTAGTCCTGCTGAATATGGTCGAGAACCTCGCCGTAGACCGTGAGCGAGTGGTACGGCTTGTCGTTCGTGCTCTGGCCGAATACGTAGCCGAAAGACACGTAGAGCAGCACCAGCACCGATAGAGAAAACACCGCTATGCGAATCGTGCGTCCCATGCGCCTGACCTTGGCTTTCGTGAGTATACCATCCGGAACGATTTTCAGCCCGTTACCGCGAGTCCTTCCCCTGGCCGTTTCGCGCCTTCGATGACGTCCCGTGGGCTTGCGGAAATCGAGGAACGTCCTGCGCGGGCTGTGCCGCCTTCTGCAAGCGGCCCCGGTAGCTCGCGCGCTTGCCCAGTTTCTGGTTGAGAAACCGCTGCCTCACGCTTTCAGTCTAGCAGTTGGCATGGCAAAAGGGCAGTTCAGCGGCGCCCAAACCGCGAGAATCTTACCGCAGCAACCCGCGCCGAGGTATCATCCCAACGCGTACGCGCCGTGAGAAAATGAACCGGCTAAACTGTACCCACCCGCCTGCACACACATGACGAACCTCAACCCTGATAGCAATTTATTCAAGCCGAATTCATTTGAAGATATCGCCTTGCCGTCCGGGGAGATGGTCAAGATTCCCGAATGCCATCTCGTCTTCAAGATGTGGACCGGACAGCCCATCAAAGAAACCTTCGGCGGAAAGGCGTTGGTTGATGTTGGTGGCAAGCCGATGTTCGCCGAGCTCGCCATCATGCATCTTTTTATCAACGCGGGCTGGCAGGCGCGGTGGATCGAGACATACGCGACAGGAGACATGGAGCCGAAGTTTTTGTCGGCGTGGCTGGACGATAAATATAAAAATCAGATTCAGAATCCGATAACCGATAGCGCCGTAACAGATTCGTTAAAGAAAATCGCCGCGCTGAACGGCGGATCTTATTCAGGATCCTGGGACGTGCTCGGCTGGGGCGCAGGCAGGATGATCTTCGCGGAATCGAAGCGCTTCAAGAAAGACCGCATCCGGGGCACGCAGGTGAAATGGCTCGATGCGGCACTCCGCGCGGGATTTTCACCGGATAACTTTCTCGTCGTGCAGTGGAACCTTGCGGCTTAAGGCTTTAGCAGGCTGCTGAAAACACGGAAATTGTGTAACGCTGCAAGCTCGGGCGCGTCCAGCGGTGCATGCGAGGAAACGACCAGCAGCAAAATCACATCCTCAGCTATCTTGCGCCGACGCAGCGCGTGCGGAAGGACCATCCGCTACGAGCGACCCGGGCCATGGTCGATGAAGTTCTGAAACAACTCCCCCACCTCGGCTCGAGACGATGCACGTTGGGTGCCTCCCCATAAGAGCGAAGGCGTTGCCAAGGCGCAGTGGATCGTACCGGCGCTGGGAAGCACCCCTTGGTTGTCCAGAGAAGCTGAGGACAGAAGCTCGGGAACGGTACGGCGAATCACTTCCCAGCCGAATCGTCCCACCAGCCATCTACACGGTTCAAACTGCGACCGTGCCTTACGTAGAACCACCCCTCGCGCTCGCAATCGCATCGCGCGAAAATCCTGTCGCGCGCAGAAGAAAAGCGGCCCTTTACCCGCACGAAGGAGGAACCGTCATATGCCGAGGTCTGCATCGAGAGAAATGCGCGCTGCCCGCCCGAGCAGAGCCGTAGCCCCTGACTCGGGCCCCGTCGCCCACGCAAAAGAGGCCCAAAAAGTGTCACCCTGCAAAAATTATCCTGTTGAAACAAAACCACCTACAGGCTTTTTTGCTCGACCGGGTGTGTCACCCTCCCCGGCGGAAATATTCCACCAACCAAGTTGTTTGCTATCGGCCAAACGGTGGCTTTTCGTGCTGACCGGACGGCGCCAAAACCATTGCCTCGGGAAGCCTTGGCAACCGCAGCGCAGCGCTCGCCTCGCGCCGCTCAGCGTGGAAGGGAGTTCACCGGCGGGCTTCCGCAGTGTGCTGCTCGGGCACGGGAACGAGCGCGGTCAGGTATGTTTGCGAGGTACGATCCTGCCAGCAGAGCTTGTCGTCGTCCCAGAGCGCCCACAAAAAGCCCAGCATTCCCGCGCCTCCGGCAACCAGATAGCCGAACGTCCGCCAGAGCAACTGCCGCGGCGTGGGAGGGTTGCCATCGAAACTCACGACGCGCAAGCCGGCGTACCGCATGCCCGGGGTGGTGCCGACAAACGCGGTAAATATGCCGAAATATTGCGCGTAGAGCAGGAAAAGAATCGCCAGCCAGATGGACAGCGCCACCCGGCTGGAGCCAATTGGGACGCCCAGCGCGGCCACCAGGCCGATAAAAAGCGCCCAGCAGGTCAAAAGAAAGCCAACATCGACAAACCACGCCAGCATGCGGCGGGAAAGACCCGCCACGGGCACCAACCCGTGATTGGGCGACGCGGTCGATCCGGCGGAAAAGTCGAGCTCTGGCTGGTGCACGAAGATGGCTAGACGCTCAGGTCCGCGAGGCGTTGCGGGCTGCACATTCGCGGGAGGGTTTGCGGGTTTTGGGACTGCAGACGCCGCCGCTCGCCGCGCCTCGCCGGGCTTCATTTCGGGAAATGGCAGGCGCGATTGCGGTGGTTTGGGAAGGCTCTGGCCATTCCGGACGCGGTAAGCATCCAGCTTGCGGCCAAGTTCGAGCCGCCATTGCGGCTCGGTGGAAGGAGCGGCTTCGGCAACCTCGACGCCGCGCTCGACCGTAGCCCGGTTTTCACGGGTCGTGGACGCGCGCCCTTGGCCTCCGGAACCGGCGATGAGAGGGGCGTGGCAAAACGGGCACCAGAGGCTGGTCCCCGGACTTGCAGCGCCGCAATGTGGACACACCGTTCCCACTGTCTTTCCTCGTGCGCTGCAGATCGCGGGAACTCCATCCTAGCCGGAAACGAAGGGAAAGAGGAATAGAAGAGCGCAGACCGATGTCGCCAAACAAGCAACCGTGCCGCGTCTGGGGGCATTCGCACCGGTGCAAGCGTTGCCCGCATTTTCGCGCCCATGCTAGGCTAAGCATCCTCCTGCGTCCAGTGAGCCACGGCGTGAAGGGTCACGAGAAACGAAGCAGACATGGCTTCCTGATTGTCGTTTTGGCCCTGATGCCGTTTTGTCCTTCGGTGTTTGCGGCGCCGAAGCAACAAAAGCCTTCGAAAATCCGCTCGTTCGAACTCGAAGCGGATAGTCAGAGGAAAGTCGGTGCGATGTACTACGCCGACGGGAACGTTGTCTTTCGCTACGGCGCGGTGACGCTCGACGCCGATCATCTGAGCTACAACGAGAAAACGCGCCGCGTGGAGCTCACCGGCCACGTTCGCCTCGAGTACCGCGGCCAGACGATCGAGGCGTCGAGCGGTTGGTACGACCTGGCCACCGGCAAGGGAGCGTTCGAGAACGTTCGCGGCGCGATTCGCGCCACCCGCTCGCCGAATCCGGCTCTGTTGGTCAGTCCCAACCCTCTGAGCTTCGCCGCCCGGCGCGTGGAACGCCTGAACGACGAAACCTACGTGATCCACAACGCCTGGCTGACCGTCTGCGATCCGAATCGGCCGAAATGGAAGTTCTACACGCGGCGCGCGGTGATGCAGGTGAACCGCTCGGTGACGCTGCACGGGGCCGATTTCCGGATGTTTTCGATCCCGCTCTTTTACCTGCCGTACGCGAAGCTGGCGATCGGAAAGAATCTGCGCCAGTCGGGTTTCCTGATTCCCGACGTCGGCGATTCATCGCTCAAGGGCTTCGTTTTGGGAGATTCCTACTACTGGGCGCCGACGACGTGGATGGATATGACGCTCGGCGGCCAATATTTCAGCAGCCGCGGCTGGAGCGAAATGGGCAACCTGCGCGCGACTCCGGCCAAAAACGTGCAATTTTCGGCGAGCTATTTCGGGGTCAGCGATCGCGGCTTTGCGGGACCGGGTGGAGTGAACATCCGGCAAGGCGGCTACGACGCTCACGAGGAGCTGAACGCGCGATTCGGCGATGGCTGGCGGCTGGCCGCCGACCTGAACCAGCTCAGTTCGCTGCAATTCCGGCTGGGATTTTCCGAGACGTTTTCCCAGGCGGTGAACCCGGAAGTGCGCAGTTCGGCATTCGTGGCGCGCCATTTCAATGGCTACAGCCTGGATTTCGCGGCGCTGAACTACAACAATTTTCTAACGATCTCACCCGAACAATCGGTGGTGGTGCGCAGGGCGCCCGAAGCTCGCTTCAGCTCGATCGACCGGCCGCTGTTCCGGCACGTGCCGCTCTATTTCGGCTTCGATGTGTTTGCCGATGCGATGCACCGGAGCGAGAGCGAGCAGCCGGCGACCGATACCGGCCCGGCGGTGCAGCGAGTTGAAGCGGCGCCGTCGCTGACGCTTCCGCTCCACTGGGGGCCGTGGCTGGGTGTGACGTCGCGATTTGTGGCGCGGACCACGCGGTACGGCGCGCGGCAAGAGCCGAACGGCCAGGTGCTCAATGCCCCGTTTGACCGGACCACCGAGGAACTGACGATCGACGTCCGGCCGCCGTCCTTTGCACGCGAGTGGGGCAACTCGAATTCGCGATGGAAGCACGTGATCGAGCCCGACTTCACGTATCGCGACGTGAACGGCGTGAATGATTTTTCGCAAATCATCCCCTTCACCCAGGATGAAACGCTCACCGATACCAACGAAATCGAGTATTCGGTCACGCAACGGTTGTTCCATCGCTCGGGCAGTGGTTCGGCCTCTCAAATCGTCAGTTGGAAACTGGCGCAGAAGTATTTCTTCGATCCCACCTTCGGAGGCGCGCTGGTTCCCGGCCGGCGCAACGTTTTTCAAACGCTCGAAGCACTCACACCCTTCGCCTTCGCCGACGCGGCTCGCTCCTTTTCGCCAGTGATCAGCGACCTGCGAATCACCCCGGGCGGCCGCTGGGACATCCAGTTTCGCCAGGACGTGGACCCGATTCGCGGCAAGCTGCTTGCCACGGGAACGCTGGTGAAAATCCGGCCGTGGCGCGAAACGTTTCTTACTCTGGCGCACTTCGATATCCACACGAACCCGCTGCTGCAGCCGCGGTCGAATCAAATACGCGCCCTCGCGGGTTTCGGCGATATGAGCCGGCCGGGCTGGAACGCGTCGTTCGGCATCAGCTACGACGCGCGCCAGCAACTGTTCCAGAACCAGGTCGCCGAAATCGGCTACAACGGCTCCTGCTGCGGCATCGCATTCGAGTACCGGCGTCTGGCGCTCGGTCCGCTGCGCACGGAAAATCAGTTTCGCATCGCGCTGCAAATCGCCAATATCGGCACGTTCGGAAATATCGGCCGCCGGGAGAAAATCTTTTGAAGCGAGGTTCGTTCGACGAAACGTCGCTCGCGTGGATGAAGCTCGAGGATCTGGCGCCGCTCGTGGCGCGCGGCGCGGTTTCACCGGTGGAACTTGTGGACGTGGCCGCGCGGCGCATCGCGCGGCTGAATCCCCGCCTGAACGCCTTTCTGGCGGTTTCGGTCGAAACAGCCAGGCGGCAGGCGCTTCGGGCCGAGCGAGAGCTGCGAGGCGGAAAACGGCGCGGCCCGCTTCACGGCATCCCGATTTCCCTCAAGGACAATATCTGGACGCGCGGCGTTGCGACCACGGCCGGTTCGCGTTTGCTCGCCGGATACATTTTCGCCGAAGACGCGACCGTAGCCCGGCGTTTGCGGCAGGCCGGAGCGATCGTCATCGGGAAAACGAATCTGCATGAGTTCGCTTACGGCGTCACTTCGGAAAATCCGCATTACGGCCCGGTGCGCAATCCCTGGGACACCTCGCGCATGACGGGCGGTTCGAGCGGCGGATCGGCCGCATCGCTCGCCGCGGGACTGGCGTGGGGCTCGGTCGGTTCCGACACCGGCGGATCGGTGCGCATACCGCCGTCGCTCTGCGGCGTAGTTGGGTTGAAACCAACCTTCGGGCGCGTGAGCTGCTACGGCGTGGTGCCGCTTTCCGTCAGCCTGGACCACGTCGGCCCCATGGCGACCAGCGTCACCGCGGCCGCGTGGCTGCTGAGCGCGATCGCCGGCCGCGACCGGCGTGATCCCGCAACGGGGCTGACGCCGATCACTCCCGTGGATTTTTCACGTTCCCTGCGCCGGCCTTTGGGCCCCGTGCGGATCGGGCTGCCTCGCGAGCACTTTTTCGAAGGCATCTCCCCCGACGTTGCCGCAAGCGTCGAAGCGGCCGCGCGAGCGATCGAGCGGCTCGGCGCAAAAATCGAGGAAGTTTCGTTGCCTGAGGTGGGCCGCTTGGTGGAAAACGCCGCGGAAATCGCGTTCGCCGAGGCGAGGAATTTTCACGAGAGCGCCGGCTATTTCCCAGCTCGCGCCGACGAGTACGGCGAGGACGTGCGCCGGCTGCTCGAACGCGGCGGCGAAATTCGAGCGGCGAACTACCTCGCTGACGTCGAACGGATGCGCCAGGCGCGCCGGGACTGGAATCGAACGATCGAAGGTTTAGACACGCTGCTTGTTCCGGCGACGCCGATCGCCGCGCCGCTGCTCGGCCAGAGGACAGTGGAAATTAACGGCCGCGAGGAAACGGTTCGAGCCGCGCTCCTGCGCCTTTGCCGGCCCGCTAATTTCACTGGTGCTCCGGCGCTGGTGTTGCCTTGCGGATTTACGCGCGAAGGGCTGCCCGTCGGATTGCAGCTGATCGGGCCGTTGTGGGGCGAAGAGCGGCTGCTGCGAATCGGATACGCTTACGAACAAGCGACCTCTTGGCACGATCGACACCCCGACAGCATCTGAATCGGGGCCGGTCTTGCTACAATGGAAACTCGCCGCAAGGGGGCTGAAGTGTTCGTTTCAGCACCCGTGAGGAAGCGAAATCCCCGGCCGTCGCATCGAAAGACGGGAGATTCATGGCTGAGCACGTCACCATCCTGACCGCTTTCGTCGCCGGCATTATTTCGTTTCTTTCGCCTTGCGTGCTTCCGCTGGTTCCTGGATACATCTCTATGCTTTCGGGGCTGGGCGTCGACCAGTTGCAAAAGGGCGAAAAGCCTCAGGGACAGCTGCTGGCCTCGGCCACGGCTTTCATCTTCGGGTTTTCGATCGTATTCATCGCGTTTGGTGCATCGGCGAGTGCGATCGGGCAGTTCCTGGTGCAGAACAGGGCGATGCTGGCGCCAATCGCCGGCGCGGTCATCCTGCTTTTTGGACTGCATCTGATCGGCTGGCTAGTGAAGATTCCCGTGAAAGTCGGCCTGGTAATTGGCGGGTTGCTGGTGGCCGCGGCTATTGCGGTGGGCGTGGAACCCGCGCTGGTTGGGGGCAAGCTCGAGCCGGTACACCTCGCTTCGCTGTCGCTGATTTTTCTCGCTGGTCCGTTCCTTTCCCGCTGGCTGAATCGCGACGTTCGCTTTCGCCATCTGGGAGGGAAGCCCGGCGTGGTGAGCGGATTTCTGATGGGTTTTGCGTTTGCCTTTGGGTGGACGCCGTGCATCGGTCCAATTCTGGCCGCAGTGCTGGCCCTGGCCGCGACCGAGCAGACCATCGCGCGCGGCGTGGGCCTGCTGGCGGTCTATTCGGCTGGGTTGGCGCTGCCGTTTTTTCTGACCGCGCTCGGCTTGAGTCGTTTCTTGCATTTTTACAAGCGTTTCCGCCGGCATCTTCACGCGGTGGAGGTTTTCAGCGGCGTGCTGCTGCTGGCCGTGGGCGGGCTGATTTACATGAACCAGTTGACATGGCTTTCCGGTAAGCTTTCTTTTCTGAACGTATTTTCTCGGTAGGAGCAAGGGACGGATGAGCGAGCGGAAGAATCGTTGGTTGAACATCGCGCTGGTGCTGGCGCTGCTCTCGATCGCGGTGGGCTGCGACCGCAGCAACGCGCTGCTGGACAAGCCGGACCTGTCGAAAGGGACGGCCAGTCTGCAAGCCGCGCCGGAGGTGAGTTTCCAGAATCTCGACGGGCAGACGGTGAGCCTTTCCGCCTATCGCGGCAAGGTGGTGCTGGTGAATTTTTGGGGCACCTGGTGCGAGCCTTGCCTTTCGGAAATCCCCTCCCTGATCAAATTCCAGCAGGAGTACGGCAGCAAGGGATTCACCGTGCTGGGCGTGGCGATGGAAGACGGCAAGGCGACGGTGGCATCCTTCGTGGCGAAGCCGCAATTCGACGTGGATGGGCAGAAAGTGGCGATGAATTATCCGGTCGTGCTCGGCAATCAGGATGTGGCTTCAAAATTCAGCTGCTGCATCGGATTTCCCACCAGCTACATCATTTCCAAGGACGGAAAGCTGGTGCAAAAGGTGATCGGCCCGATCAACCCCCAGTCGGTGAACGAACTCATTCAGAAGCTGTTGTGAGGATCCGCGATGGACGAGCACGAATTCCGGTCGCGTTCCGACGAGGCGCTCGAGCGGCTCGAAAAGCGGCTCATTGAACTGGCCGACGAGCACGGCTTCGACGTTGAGGGCGGAGCGGAAAAGCTCGAAGTGGTATTCGAGGAGCCGGAAGAGGCACGATTCGTGATCAGTCCCAATTCGCCGGCGCGCCAGATCTGGATTTCCGCGCTTTCCACCAGCTTCAAATTGGGGTGGTCGGATGCGGCCGGCGCTTTCGCGCTCGAAAAGACAAACGAAACGCTCGATCAGGTAATGAGCCGGCTGCTCAGCGAGCAGCTCGGTTCGAGCGTCGAGGTGTAGCGATGAAATCGCGATGGTTTTCGGTGGTTGCAGTGCTGATTGTCGGCTTGATTCCTGCAGCCGGGGCGCAAACCGGGCCGCAAATGGCTCGTTCCGTGGTTTCGTCGCGGAGTCATGTATCGCTTCAGCCGGTGCCTCGCGGCCGAGCGTTCGATGTCGCGGTGGTGGCGAAAATCCAGTCGGCGTACCACATCAACGCCCACAAGGTCCTCGAAGAGTATCTGATTCCGACGGAGATCGAGGCGAAGGCTCCCGCCGGGTTTCGGCTGCTTTCCACCCAATATCCTGCGGGTGAACTTCGCCAATTTTCCTTTTCGAAGCGCAAACTCGCCGTGTACACGGGCAGCGTGATTCTGCGTCTGCGGTTTCTGGCGGAACGCGACGCTCCGCTTGGTGCGCTTGAGTTGCCGCTCACGCTCCGCTATCAGGCGTGCAACAACACGATGTGCCTGCCGCCGGTCGAGGTTCCCGTTTCGGTGCATGTGACGGTCGCCGAAGCCGGTTCTCGCGCTCGTGCCATTCACCCGGAACTTTTTCCGCAGCGGAAATAGAGAATCGAGCTTTTCTTCGCGCAGCGGAATGCATAGTGTCCGCGCGTACGAAGAGTAACGCGGTCCCTCCTCGCCTCGCCTCGGCATGAATACGCCTAGCAGCCATCTTAAAAAGCG
>JAKASX010000012.1 GCA_021818865.1 Acidobacteriota bacterium | reverse complement strand
TGCGGCCGCCATCGAGGGTGACGCTGGCGCCCTGATCGGCGCCGACCACCATGCGCTTGCCGTTCGTGGGATCGATCCAGAGATTGTGGTAATCCTCGCCGCCGGGCGCGCCCTTGAAGGCGTGGAACGTGACGCCGCCGTCGGTGGAGCGGTACATCGCGGTGCTGAAGGTGTAGAGGACGTCAGGGTTTTGCGAGTCCACGAAGACGCCGCAGCTATAGGCGCCCTGGCCGTTGCTGATGCGGGTGTCCTTGCCCGCCATGTGCTGCCAGGTGGCGCCGCCGTCGTCGGAGCGGAACAACCCCGAGCCTTTTTCGATGTTGTTGCCGACGATGTAAATACGCTGGCCATGCGTGTGCATGGCGATCGCGACAGCGACGCGGCCCGGGAAGGGCGGAATCTTCATCTGATGCCAGGTCAGTCCTTCGTCAGTGGATTTGAAGACCAGCGGCGGCTTGGGCTTTTTCTTCGAGGGCGGACCGAAGTGAAAGCCGCCCGTGCCCTGCGTGTCGGCCAGCATGATGCTGGGATCGTCGAAGTCGTAGGCCACTTGGCGGGTGCCGTCATAGCCGGCGGGCTTGAGGACGTTGGTCCACGTCTGGCCGCCATCGGTGGAGCGGTAGACGCCGCCGCCGTGGTGGGTGGCATCGCCGAGGGCGGAGACGATCACCAGATTGGGGTTGGTGGGATCGACCAGGATGCTATCAATCTTCACCGTGTCTTCCAGGCCGATGTGGCGCCAGGTCTTGCCGGCATCGGTGGACTTCCACATGCCGTTGCCGAGGCTGCCGAGGATGGGATCGCCGGCGCCGACGTAAATGATGTTGGGGTCGGAAGGAGCCACCTGGATGGCGCCGATGCTATCGACGCTCTTCACCTGGTCGAAGATGGGGAACCACGTGACGCCGGCGCTGGTGGTTTTCCAAACGCCTCCCAGTGGCGTGCCGACGTAGAAAACACCGGGTTGGCCGATGACACCGGTGACGGCGGAGATGCGGCCGCCGTGGAACGGTCCGACGTTACGCCACTTGAGGCCGGCGTAGAGGTCGGGATTGACCTGCTGCGCCGCGGCGCACAAGCTGAATGCGAACATGCTGGCGAGAGCCAGCCCCCAATACACAACCCGCGAAATTCGCGTCATGATATCTGTATCCCTTCACAAGAATCCCCGCGCGAGCGGGGAACGTATACTGTCACATTTCCGGTTTGGGCTCAAATTCCGAATCCGCTGATGGCCGTAGTTCTCGCTCATTCGTCGGGGAAAAGAACTCTTTCACGAATCGCCGGCAATGAGGAAAGGCCTTCCGGAGAAACCATGCGTGCAGGCTCGCAGGTTGGGCGGTGCGGCAAGCGTGCTGGACAGCGGGGCTTTGCTCCGATGGCTCAAACTCGGTCGGGGCCAAACACAGCGTTCGGCGAAAGCTCAGGGGGTGGTGCGGCCGTGGGTGTAGATGAAGTTGCGGGCGGATTCGTCGAAATCGGCAATTTTGGGGACCGTGATATCGGCGTGGCCCTGGCAGCCGCGATAGAAATGGGAGACGAATTCGTCGTGGTAGGCGTCGGCGGTGCTGGGAACGATGTTGGCGAGTTCGCTCGGGAGGAAGCAGCGGGTGCCGCTGGGCGCCTTGACGGCAGCCTGAATGGCGGCGGCGAGATCGACGGAGTTACCGGTGCCTTCCACCAATTTGCGCAGGTGGATGGTTGCGGTGTGGCCGCCGTCCTTGCAGGAACTGCACTGGCCGCAGGATTCGAGCCAGAGGAATTCTGCGTAGCGATGGGCGACGCGGACCATGCAGGTGGAATCGTCGTAGACGATGTAGCCGCCCGAGCCGAGGCCGGCGCCGATTTTGCGCATCGAGCCGAAATCGAGCGGGGTATCGAGATGGTCTGCGGTGATGACGGGATTGGTGACGCCGGAATAGATGGCTTTGACCTTGCGGCCGGGGCGCGTGCCGCCGCCGTGGACTTCGACGAGTTCGCGGAGCGGGGTGCCCATGGGCAATTCGTAGACGCCGGGAGTCTGGACGTCGCCGCAGATGGTGAAGACCATGGTGCCGGGCGTATCGGCCGAGCCCATGGAATGGAACCAGTCGGCTCCTTCGCGGAGGATGTGGCCGACGTTGGAAAGGGTTTCGGCGTTGTTGACGTCGGTGGGATTGGGTTCGTAAACGTCGAACATGGTGCGGGTGAACAGGCCGATCTGATAGGGAGGGTTATCGGCCTCGCGAGGCATCGCTTCCTTGCCTTCGATGACTTCCAGCAGCGCGCGCTCCTCGCCGAGCAGGTAATCCTCGGGGCCGCGAACGATCTGCACGGGAGTGTGAATGAGCCCATGAGCGGCCATTTCGTCGATGGCGGCGGAAAGGCGCAGGTATTCGCGCTCGAAACTGGTTTTCATGCCGATGAAGCACTTCTTAGCGTGGATCGCGAGAGCGGCCACCTGAATCCCTTCGACGAGCTGATAGGGATTGCGGCGAATCATGGTCCGGTCCTTGAAGGTGCCGGGTTCGCCTTCGGCGGCGTTGCAGACCAGGTAGCGGGTGGGGCAGGGGCTTTGGGAGATCGTGGTCCACTTGATCGCGGTGGGGAAACCGGCGCCGCCGCGGCCGCGCAGGCCGGCCTTTTTGACCTCGGCGATGATATCGGCGGAGGTCATCGTGAGCGCCCGCTTGAGCCCCTGGCCGCCGCCGATGGCGATGTAGTCGTCGAGCGAAGCGAGCGGTTTCGGAGCAAGCAAAAATCCTTTCGGCGCGGCCAAGGGAGTCTCCAGATTGAGATTGGACTGCACGAACAAGCCCATGATGTTAGCACAGGGAAGGCCCGAGTTGACCGTTTGGCTCGCCAAGCGATAACTTTAATAAGAGGAGAACCGAAACCGCCGCCCCTCGGAGGCGGCGTTTTTCCCTTGCCTGGGCATGATCTGCAGAGTGTTTCCCGCCGGAAAGAACCGTTGCGGGCCAAAACGTTTGAACGCGAGACCGGCAGGCGAAATTGCCGGCGCCAGGGCGCGCGGAAAGGACGAAACTTGCGCGGCCTGGGAACCGTCCAAGAAAGTGTTTACCCAGTTCTGAGATGAAACGAGAGACGGGGAGAAGACTGCTTATCGCCGCCGCGCTCGCGGCGCTGGCCGGGCTGGCGGGGTGTACGAGCGGAAAGGTGGCGCCCGTGGCGGCGCAAACGCCGGCGGCGGTGCCGGTGCGCGTGGCGCAATCGGTGAAGGAGAACCTGCCGATCACGGTGGAAGCAATCGGGACCGGAGAAGCGTATTCGAACGTGCAGGTGGAGACGCTGGTCACCGGCCAACTGGAAAAGGTGTTTTTCCAGCAAGGGGATTTCGTTCGGAAGGGGCAACTGATGTTCACTCTGGATCCGGGGCCGTTTCAGGCGGTGCTGGACCAGGCGACCGGGGACATGGAACGGGACACCGCGCAGGCCCAAATCGCAGTGGTGACGGCGGCGCGGTACAAACAGCTTTTCGAGCAAGGGGTGGTTTCGCGGCAACAGTACGACCAGTATCAGTCGCAGGCGGATTCCGCCAACGCGACGGTGGTGGCGGACAAGGCGGCGGTGGAAGCGGCGCGGCTGCAGCTTTCCTACTGCAAAATCTATTCGCCGATGGACGGCAAGACGGGATCGCTGGGTGTTTTCCCGGGGAACGTGGTGAAGGCGAACAGCACGCCGGCGCTGGTGACGATCAACCAGATCAATCCGATCTACGTGGATTTTTCCGTGCCGGAGAATCTGCTGGGGAAAGTGCGGCTGGCGCTCGCGGCGCGAGCTCCGGTCAAAGTCTACACGCAGAGCGACACCGAGCATCCCGAAATCGGGCGGCTGACCTTCATCGACAACAGCGTGGACGCGACGACGGGAACGATCAAACTGAAGGGAACGTTTGCGAACACGGACCGGCGGCTGTGGCCGGGGGAATTCGTTTCGGTGAATTTGCAGCTGGGCGAGGAATCGGGCGTAACCGTGGTGCCGTCGATCGCGCTCCAGAACAGCCAGGACAGCAAATACGTTTGGGTGGTGGACAAGGACAACACCGTGCAGATGCGGACGGTGACGGTGCAGCGGCAGGAACAGGGCCAGGCGGTGATCGCCAGCGGTTTGCAGCCGGGTGAGACGGTCGTGACGGAAGGGCAGTTGCGGCTGGTGCCGGGCTCGAAAGTGGAGATTCGCACCAGCCTGTAGGCGGCGCGAGGGACCAGAGAGATGAGCATCGCCGAACTTTTCATTCGCCGGCCGGTGATGACGACGCTGGCTATGTTTGCCATCCTGCTCTTCGGCATTCTGGGCTACCTGTCGCTGCCGGTGAGCGACCTGCCGAACGTCGATTTTCCCACGATCAATGTGAACGCGAGTTTGCCGGGAGCGAGCCCGGAGACGATGGCGTCTTCGGTGGCGCTGCCGCTGGAGAAACAGTTTTCGACGATTCAGGGCCTGGATTCGATGAACTCGCAGAGTTCGCTGGGCTCGACGTCGATCACGCTGCAATTCAAGCTGAGCCGGAACATAGACGCAGCGGCGCAGGACGTGCAGGCGGCGATCGCGAGCGCCAGCCACCAGCTCCCGCCGAACATGCCGAGCCCGCCGACCTACTCGAAGCAGAATCCGGCCGACCAGCCGATTCTGTACCTGGCGGTGAGTTCGGGCACGCTGCCGATTTACCAAGTGGACCAATACGCGGAAACGCTGCTCGGGCAGCACATCTCGATGGTGAGCGGCGTGGCCGAAGTGAACGTCTACGGCTCGGCGCAATACGCGGTGCGCATCCAGCTGAACCCGCTGAAACTGGCGGCGCGGCAGATCGGCCTGAACGAAGTGATCACCGCGGTGCAAAACGCCAACGCGAATTTGCCCACGGGAACGCTCTGGGGCCCGGACACGGCCTACACGGTGCAGGCAACCGGGCAATTGAATACGGCGGCGGCGTACCGGCCGATCATCGTGGCGTACCGGAACGGATCGCCGGTGCGGCTGGAAGATCTGGGCCAGGTGCTGAACAGCATCCAGAACGACAAGGCGATCAGCTGGTTCAACACGCAGCGATACGACAACCAGCGCGCGGTGATTCTGGCGATCCAGCGGCAGCCGGGGACGAACACGGTGGACGTGGTGGACGGGATCAAGAAGATCCTGCCGCAGCTGATTTCGCAGATTCCGCCCTCGGTGCACGTGGATACGCTGTACGACCGGTCGCAGGACATCCGGTCGTCGGTGAGCGACGTGAAGTTCACGCTGTGGCTGGCGGTGTGCCTGGTGGTGCTGGTGATTTTCCTGTTCCTGCGGAATTTTTCGGCGACGATCATTCCGAGCCTGGCGCTGCCAATGTCGATCGTGGGGACGTTTGCGGTGATGTACGAGCTGGGGTACACGCTCGACAATCTGTCGCTGCTGGCGCTGACGCTATCGGTGGGTTTCGTCGTGGACGACGCGATCGTGATGCTGGAAAACATCGTGCGCCACATGGAGATGGGCGAGCGGCCGATGGAAGCGGCGCTGCGCGGGTCGCGCGAAATCGGGTTCACGATCGTTTCGATGACGCTGTCGCTGGCTGCGGTGTTTCTGCCGGTGCTGTTCATGGGCGGGATTCTGGGGCGGCTGCTGCACGAATTTTCCGTGGTGATCATGATGGCGGTGGTGGTGTCGGGATTCGTTTCGCTGACGCTGACGCCGATGCTGTGCAGCCGGTTTTTGCGGCAGCAAAAGGAAACGGCGAGGCACGGGCGGATGTACCGGGGGACGCAGCGTGGCTTCGACGCGATGCTGGGCGGGTACGAGCGGACGCTGCGCTGGGCGCTGGATCACCGGCTGCTGACGATTTCGCTGGCGGGCGTGATGGTAGCGGTGACGGCGTGGCAGTTCGTGAAAATTCCGAAAGGGTTCATTCCGAGCGGCGACAGCGGCGAGATTCTCGTGTACGACGAGGCGGTGCAGGGCGTCAGCTTCAACATGCTGAAGAAGTACCAGATGGCGCTGAACAAAATCGTCATCGCCGATCCGAACGTGGACCAGTTTTTCTCGACGGCGGGCGGCGGATTTATGGGCGCCAACAACACCGGACACCTGTTCGCGCACCTGAAACCGCTGAACGAGCGCCAGTGGGCTCCCTCGCCGACCTATAACTGGCTGAAGGCGAAGGCTGCCGGGCATCCGACGCTCGAGCGCTGGGTGAGCGATCTGCGGCCGTGGATCGCGCACCACCTGAGCACCGACGAAGTGATGGCGGAGATGCGGCCGAAAGTGAACAGCGTGCCGGGCATCCGCGTGTTCTTGCAGAATCCTCCGCCGATCAATATCGGCGGGCACATGACGAAGAGCCAGTATCAATACGCGCTGTCGAGCCCGGATACGGAAGAGCTGTACCACTACGCGCCCATCCTCGAAGACAAGATGCGGCAGTTGCCGGGACTGGTGGACGTGGCGAGCGACCTGCAAATGAAGAATCCGCAGGTGAACGTGGTGATCGACCGGAACAAGGCGTCGGCGCTGGGGCTTTCGGCGGAACAGATCGAGGACTCGCTGTTCACCGCGTATGGCAGCCGGCAGATTTCGACGATTTACGCGCCGAACGACGAATACTGGGTGGAAACGGAACTCGAGCCAAAATTCCAGAACGATCCGCAGACGCTTTCGCTGCTCTACGTCAGCTCGTCGGGTGGGCAATTGGTGCCGCTGGACACGGTTGCGCACATCACGCGGAGCTACGGGCCGCTGACGGTGAACCACATCGGGCAATCGCCGGCGGTGACGCTGTCGTTCAACCTGGCGCCGGGCTTTTCGCTGGGCACGGCGGTGAACGAAGTGCAACGGCTGGCGCGCGAAGTGCTGCCGGCGACGATCACCGGGAGTTTCCAGGGCACGGCGCAGGCGTTTCAAGGATCTTTGCAGACGCTGGGAATCCTCCTGATCGTGACGGTGCTGGTCATCTACATCATCCTGGGGATTCTCTACGAGAGCTTCATCCATCCGCTGACGATTCTTTCGGGCCTGCCGGCGGCAGCCTTTGGCGGATTGCTGACGCTGATGGTGTTTGGCAAGGAACTGGACCTGTACGGATTCGTCGGCCTGATCATGCTGATCGGGATCGTGAAGAAGAACGCGATCATGATGATTGACTTCGCGCTGGAAGCGCAGCGAAGCGAAAACAAGCTGCCGCGGGAAGCGATTTATCAGGGCGCGGTGATTCGATTCCGGCCGATCATGATGACGACGATGGCGGCGATCATGGGCACGCTGCCGATCGCACTGGGCTGGGGTTCGGGCGCGGAATCGCGGCGGCCGCTGGGACTCGTGGTGGTGGGTGGGCTGATCCTGGCCCAGATCGTGACGCTGTACCTGACGCCGGTCTTCTACCTCTACATGGAATCGCTGGTGGGCCTGGTGCGGCGGCTGCGGCGCAAGCCGGCGCCCGAACTCGTTCCTATCGCCATAGGCGCCGAAGGCAATGGAAATGGCCATGGCGGCGATGCGGTGATGGTGACAGGCGGAGAAGAAGAGGGCGGACGGCTGTAGCAGGCCCGCCCTGGCGCAGGTTTTTTTACCCGACTCAAATTGGATAGAGGCAGGCCACAGGCAGAGGCTGGAAGTCTGCCACTTGGCGTGTGGCCGAGCCACAGGCTGAGAATCCATGCAGACGGCTGGAGGGCTCTTCCAGCCGCTGGACGCGTGCGGCACTTGCTTTCAGCCTTGTGACAAAATGAGCCGGAGGTACCATTGGCCCGGCGGGTGGGGCGGGCTATCTTTCCCATGTCGTTTTGTCAGATTGCAGGGTAGCTTGGGAAACAGCGCCTCCGCGTCCGCGTTCTTGCCGCTGCGTCTCCAGCACCCCGGGAAAGAATCAGGTGATCTGTGCCATGGAAACCACGGAGAAGGCCGTGGCGCGGACGGCGACGCCTTCTTCGAGCGGCCGTCTGCACCTCGGATTGGACCGGTTGCGGCGACACCGATTGACGATCCGGATCGGCGTGACGCTCGAATACAGCGAACGGGGACAGACGGTTTCGGTTCCCGCTTACACCGTCTGGGTGAGCGATCGGGAGGCCCTGGTGGTGGCGCAGGAAAGCGTGCCCGAAGGACGGAGCGGGGAATTGAAGATCGCGTTCACGGGTGATCGCCAGGGATTCCGCCTGAGTTCGGTTCCGGCGAAACACGCGGATGGATATTGCGCCCTGGTGCAGTTCGATTCGCCGGTGGCGGGGTTCTGGCATATCGTTTTCCCGCAACCGCGCGCGTAAGCGCGGGCCGGCGGACGGGATTCGACTCCAGCGCCCAGAACCGACCGTGCCCAATGGCCCCCGCCATTTTCGCCCTTGATTTTGTTGCCGTGGGGGTGTAAATGAGAGGGATGGGGGAAGGCGCAATGAGGTCACGCGCTCTTCTATTCGTTTTTCTGGCGCTGGGTTGGGGTGTTTCCGCTCGCGCCCAGGCGGGTATGACGATTCCCGTGCCCGGGGCCCAGATTCCCACTCAAACTGGTGTCGAGACCGTGCAGGGGCAGGTGCGGCTGCCGAATGGAAAGCCGGGAGCGAACCTGACGGTGACTCTGGAAAATGCCTACGGCGCCGCGTTGAAACAGGCGACGACGGACCCGACCGGCTATTTCTATTTCCTGGACCTTCCCGACGGCGACAATTACTACGAAATCGAAGTGGACGCGCAGGGCTACGCGCGATACGTGGATTCGGTGGTTTCCTGCGACATGGCGCCGCGAACGCTCTTTATCACGCTGACGCCGGCGACCATGGGCGGAGCCGCGAAAGATCCGACGGTTCCGAAAGAAGCTCTCTCGCAGTATGCGAAGGGGGTTTCGGCGATGAACGCCGGCCAAGCGGCGAAGGCGACAACCTATTTCCAGAAGGCCGTGGGGATCTGCCCGTTTTACGTGGACAGCTATTTGAGACTTTCCGCCACGGAAGCCGACCAGCATCATTTCGACGCGGCACAGAAGATGATCGACCGCGCGATGCACTTGAAGAAAAACAGCTCGCGCGTCTACGCCTACCTCGGGTACCTGCGGATGCAGGAAGGGAAGCCGCACGAGGCGAAAAAGCAGTTCAACCGCGCGATCCGGCTTCGATTCAGCGACTGGCTGGCGCAGCTCGAGATGGGCCGCATCCTCCTGGGCGAGAAAAATGCGAAAGGCGCGTATTCCTATCTATCGGCCGCGCGCAAGCTGCGGCCCGATCTGCCTTCGGCGCACCTGCTCTATTACGACGACCTGATTCTGCTCGGGCGGAATCAGGAGGCGCTGAATGAGTTGAACAGTTTCCTCAGTCATTTTCCCAAGAATCCACAGGCGCCCAAACTGCGGAAAGTGCGCACGGCGCTCCAGGCCTCTCTGCGTTCCTCCCGATAACCGGCCGCACCAGCGCGAAATTTGTGTAGCGCCGCCATTGAGGGCGGCACACGCTTTTTGAAGCGGATGAGGGATAATGGCGGGCCGAAGCCGCCGCTACGCCAGTGGTGAAGAGCCTTAGAAGACGCCCCTCCAACGGAAACGAATTCGCCTTCCCGCACGAGCGTACGTCGGACGGCGGCTCTACTTTGTCACGATTTGCTGTTATCGCCGCGGGTCCTTCCTCGCGGACCCGCACTGGGTTTCCTGCTGCCTTGCACGGCTGCGCGAAGCCTCGATTTCGTGTGGATTTGGCGTACACGCCTTCCGCTTCATGCCGGACCACGTTCACTGGTTGGCCGAAGGACTTGGGCAGAACAGCTCGCTGCCTTCTTTCGTGGCCCGGTTCAAGCAATTCACCGCGTTTGAATACCGGAAGCGGAGTGGGCTGAGTCTTTGGCGGGCGAGGTTCTATGACCATATCCTGCGGCGAGAAGCTGCAATGGAACAGGTTGCTTGGTATATCTGGATGAACCCTGTTCGAAGAGGTCTATCCACCGACCCGCGCGATTTTCCGCACTCGGGCTCCATGACGCTGGATTGGCCGCAAAGCATTGTTAAGCAGCCCTTGTGGTCACCGCCATGGAAGCGTAGCGGGCACGCAGACCGGGCGTAGCGCCGCCCTTCAGGGCGGCATGTGGTGTTTGAAGCGAACGAGAGGCAATGCCGGGCTGAAGCCCGCCGCTGCACAATTGCCACGGCGATACGGCGGCGTCCGCGCCGTGAAGGAGCGTGTGTAGCGCCGTCTGGAATGTGTCGCAAAGCAGTCGGGAGGGCGGCAGGCTGTTGCTGCGACGCAAGGAATGGCGGGCTGAAGTCAGCCGCTAGACGGGCCTCGCTCCCCAAAATAAATGAGGGCGGCCCGAACATCCGGGCCGCCCCAATGCTGCCCCACCGAAAAATCGGCTCCGTGGCCCCGGCAGGCCGGGGCCACGAGAGGCTAAGGTTAGAACTCGAAACGCAAGCCGAGCTGAATCGAACGCGGCTGGTTCGCTTGACCGGTCACCACGCCAAACCCTGCGGCGTTGCCCATGTCGAGCGACGGATCGGCGAACTGCACGATGTTGAACGCGTTGAAGAGGTCGGCGGTGAAGTAGGCCTTGTAGCGTTCGGTGGCGATGATGTTCTTGCCGAACGAGAGGTCCACGTTCCACGACGATGGTTCAACGAAGTTGGGATCGAACGGTCGCAGGTTTTGGGTCAACAGCGGTCGGCTGAGGCTGTTGAAGACGGCGACGGGATTGGCAAAGAAATTGATCCCGCTGCCGCCGTTTGCGGGATTGCCGGCCGTTGCGATGCCGCTCGAACCGCTGATGTTGTCGTGCCGGCTGGAGAGGCCGAAGAGAGACATCGTGCTCTGCGCGCAGGTGCCGGCGATCGTCGAGCCCCCGGCGAGGTCGCCGTAGTTGCCGTCAGCGCCGATACACAGCGGCAAGCCCGATTGCCACGTCCAGATTCCCGACGAGTACCAACCGCCGATGATGCGGTTGATGAACGAATTGCTCGACGCGAACCGTTGGCCGTGGCCGAAGGGCAGCGCGTAGTACCAGGTTGCGTTGAAAACGTTTCGCCGGTCGAAGGGCGCGGTGCCGTAGCCGGTCGAGGGCTGGTAAGGCGACGGGTTGTCGAAAATGATGTACTGCTGGTCCAGTCCCTGGGTGCCCAGAGTGTGCGACCAAGTGTAGTTGAACGTGAAGTTCAGTCCCTGGCTGAACGCCTTGTGCACCGAGATGAACCCGGCATTGTAGTTTGCCCAGCCGCCGCCGTAGTTATAGAAGTTGAAGACGTACTGGAGGGGATCCAGCGATTGCTGGGAAATGAAGTCGTAGTTGAACTCCATGAATCCGCCCAAGCTGCCGTTAAAAGCGTCGCTCGGATCGGTGTACACAGCTGCCGCCGTGCAAGAGCTGCCATAGGTCGATTGGCAGTAGGCAGGTCCGCCCGTCCCCGGCGCAGCCATGTTCTCGAAGAAGGGCTGCGGCGCAAGGCCGGGGCACGAGGCCACGTTCGTGGCGCTCGCGGGAAGGTTCGGGTTCGGCACCGTGCAAGTCCCGCCGCCCCGGAGGTACTGGGAGACGGCGTCAAATGCCTGTGCCAAGGTCTGGCCCGAAATCGGATCCTTGGCGAACATGTCCGAAGCGCCCAAATCGGCGCCCTGCTCGAGATTGCGGCTGAAGCGCCCGATGTAGCCGACGTCAACCAGCCAGTTGTTCGGGAACGAACGCTGGATGTCGAACGTGACGTTGTGCGAGTACGGCGGCGTCCACGCCGAGTCGAGCCCGAAGTTGTAGGCGCTTCCGAACGGAGCAGCCACGGAGACCGGGTAGCCGCTCGTCAGTGCCGGCGGAGGCAGCGATGTGCCGTCAATGCCGATCCGGAACGCGTTAGTGGCGTCCGTGCTCCCGTTGCTGCATGCCCCGCTCATCAAGGGTCCGTTGCAGCCAACGATCTGCGTCGGCCCGGTGCCGAGCAGAGGCGTCATCACGAGTCCGACGGCGTTCGTGCGGTTCCACACGATCGAGTAGCCGGCGCGGATGACGGTCTGACGGTTGCCGAAGAAGCGGTTGTGGTATGGCGGTTGCCAGGCGATCGCCACGCGCGGGCCGAGCGCGCCGTAGTAGGTGCTTAGCGGACGCGAGATCCCAGGAACGGCGTGGATCGGGGCGAACTGGAAGTTATTGAGACCATTGATCCCCGTCCAATTGGCCGCATCCATCGCCTGTTGTCGTGCCTGGAAATAGGCGTTGAGGTTGGAAAACGGTTGCCCGTTCGCGGAATATTCCATGATGGATTGCAAGCCGTTGATTTCCTCCGGCGGGAACTGGAGACCCCAGCTCAAGCCGTAGGTGAATGTGATCGTCGGCCTCATCTGCCAGATGTCCTGCCAGTAGGTGTACACGGAGCCGATGTGAACGTTGTCTTCGAGCGGTGTGCCCAGCGGATTCGCCTGGAACTGGCCGTTCCGGGTTTCAATCTGCGAGGAGTGGTCCACCAGGCCCAGCATCGACGAGTATTCCGCATCCCAGATGGAGGATAACCCGGGCGCCAGGCAATTCGTTTGGCTGGAGTTCGCGCAAGTGGGCGGCCGCTGAGAGGCCGTTACGTTGACGAAGCTTCCGCTGTTCGGGCTCCCGTTTTCGACCCAGTAAATCAAGCCGTTGGTCAAGCCGCCCAGAACGTCGTCAGTACGGATGTGCGTAATGTTCCAGAAATACCATGCGCCGCCGAACTGGAACGTGTGGTTGCCGTGCAGCCAACTGGCGTCTTCAGCCAGATACCAGTCGCGGCCGTCCCACGTGCGGGCGCGGCCCTGCTGGGTATTGAAGTTGATCGGATCGGCAAACGGATGGGTTGAGCCGCCGCTGCCGGTCTGGCCTTCGCCGGAAACCTGCAACACGCCGCCGAGACCCGTCACGTTCGAGGGGTTCCCGGGGATTGCGCGGTTCCATCCCCACCAGTCGCGCATGTAGGAACCATGCGTCTGGAGGGTGAGGTGGGAGCCGATCTGGCCGGTGAGCATGAAGGTGGCGAAGTGCGGCTGTACCGGAGTCGCGCTGATCAGTTGCTGTTGGCCAGGGATGATGTCGACTTGGTCTGGAGTGCTGAAGACAATTTTCTGCTCGCGATACGTGCCGAACAGGTGCCAGCGGGAATTGATCGTGTAGTCGAGCCGAAGCATACCGTAATTCTCGTTATCCGGCTCGGCATACGAATGAACGAAGCCGACGCTGTTATATGTGTCGCCCGAACCCGGCTGATTGGGCAGCGGCTCGTTGCTCCAATACTGCTGAATCAACGGGTCGATGCCGATGCCCCGAGGATCGCAGGCTTGGTTGTTACTGGCGCCGCAGAGGGTTGAAGTGGCCAGATTGTAGGCGATGACGTTTCCGGCTTGGTCCTGGAACTGCAAGATGCCCTGCCGGGCCGTCGCCGTGGGCACGTCCGTGCTGAACGAAGCGCTCTGCCGGAATCGGCGTCCTTCGTAGTTGCCGAAGAAGAATAGTTTGTTCTTGAGCAGCGGACCGCCAAAGGTGAATCCGAACCGGTTGTTCACGGTGTGAGGCTTTGGAACGCCGTAGGTGTTGTTGGTCCAGCTGTTGGCGCCAAGCGCGTCGCCCGTGTAGTACTCGTACACGGAACCGTGGAATTGGTTGGTGCCGTGTTTGGAAACGATGGAAACCTGGCCGCCCTGCGAACGGTTCATGTTGGCCGTCGGGCCGGCGTCAACCACGCGGAATTCCTGCGTGGCCTCGGTGTTGACCATGATGCCCGGAGCCGGTTGTGGCTGGCCGGGAATGCCGATGTAACTGCCAGTGCCTTCCAAATCGTTTGTGGCGTCGCCGCCGTCAACGAGGAAGGTGGTCTGGTCGCTATTGGCTCCGGCAACTTGCCCGCCCATGACGTCGCCCTGCACCGTGCCGCCCACAGTCTCCGGCGCGACGGCCGGCTGAAGGCTGAGCAGCGCGGCCACGTTGCGCTGGGCTTCGGGCAGGAACTGGAGCGTGCTACCACTGATCGTCGTGCCGATGGCAGCGTTGGTGGTCTGGAGTTCGGCGCCGGCGACTTCCTTGACCGTCACCGTCTGTGACGCGGTGCCGATCTTCAGCTTCACCGGGACCGTATAGGCTTTTGTGACTTCAACCGTGAGTTGCGCGACGACGAACGTCTGGAAGCCGGTTGCGGTCACTTTCAGAGTGAAATCGCCGGGGTTGACGGCGGGGAACAGATAGCGCCCCGTCGCGTCCGTGCTGGTGCTCAACGTGACGCCAGTGGATTTATTGGTGAGCGTCACCGTTGCGCCAGGCACAACCGCC
Source organism: Acidobacteriota bacterium (assembly GCA_021818865.1). Lineage (GTDB taxonomy): Bacteria > Acidobacteriota > Terriglobia > Acidiferrales > UBA7541 > JAKASX01. Next base: position 42,960 of record JAKASX010000012.1, on the reverse strand, counting down.
CCGGTGGGATCCATCACTGTGCCCTGCACTACGCCCGAGGTTGCCGACTGAGCGAGCAAACCGATCGGGAAGAGTGCCAACAGGCAGGCAGAGACAAAGGCGAGCAATGCAGCGCGCCTCTTATGCATGCAAACACCTCCGGACGGGCAAGAAGCCCGTTAGCTTGCGCACACCCGAGAGGAGATGATGGGAACCGAATCGCCAGGAACTACGGCGAGGTGAGAAAGAAGAAGGGGTAGCGTATGCACCGTGCAAGACACGGCCGGAGCAGCTGGCTGCGACGACCAGAGAAGAAGCGCCGCACGCCAACCCACGGAAAAGCAGCTACCCGGCCAAATGTCGTTCGCCTTTACCACAGGATTCCGCCCCCACCACTTCTACTTAGGTCCCGTGAATCCGCCCTTGGGTGAACGATTTAAACATTACCTGGGCCGCTGCCCCACCAAAGCCCGGGATACTGTTGTCGGGGTAGAAGGTAGCCCTTGGGACCCTGGCTGTCAAGTGGGAATTTCCGAGCGAACATAGGGACGGGGAAACCGGGCCGAAGGGTGGGTTTTGCGATGGAAAAGAAGGAGATGGCGGCGCGGCGAGCCGCGCCGCCATCGTGCTGCCCCTAAAAGAGGCTCCCCGGCCCCGGCAGGCCGGGGCCGCGAGAGGCTAAGGTTAGAACTCGAACCGCAACCCGAGCTGGATGGTGCGCGGGCTGTTCGCCTGGCCGGTAACAACGCCGAAGGCGGATGGGACGTTCATATCGAGCGTGGGATTGGCGGGTTGGAAGAGGTTGAACGCGTTGAAGAAGTCGGCGGTGAAGTAGGCCTTGTAGCGTTCGGTGGAGGCGATATTCTTGCCAACCGAGAGGTCCACGTTCCACGACGACGGCGCGGCAAAATTGGGGTCGAACGGCCGCAGGTTTTGCGTCAGCAGGGGACGGCTCAGAGAGGCGTAGACAGCGGCCGGATCGGCAAGGAAATTGATGCCGCTGCCGCCCTTGGCCGGATCGCCGTTGGTGCCGATGCCGTTCGAGCCGGCGACGTTTGAGTATTGGCCGGAAAGGCCGAAGAGGGACATCGTGCTTTGCGCACAGGTGTTGTTGACGGCACCGCCGGAAGGATCGCCGTAGTTTCCATCGGCGCCGATGCAGATGGGCAGGCCGGATTGCCAGGTCCAGATGCCGGAGCTGTACCAACCGCCGATGATGTGGTTGAAGAACGCGTTGCTGGTGGAGAAGCGCTGGCCCTTACCGAAGGGCAGCACGTAATACCAGGTCGCGTTGAAGACGTTGCGCCGGTCGAACGAGGCACTGCCATAGCCCGTGGACTGGTCGAAGGGCGAAGGGTTGCCATAGATGATGTACTGCTGGTTGAGACCCTGAGTGCCCAGGGAGTGGGACCAGGTGTAATTGAACGTGAAGTTCAACCCTTGGCTGAACGCCTTGTGGACGGAGATGAAGCCGGCGTTGTAGTTGGCCCAGCCGCCGCCGAAGTTCCAGAAGTTGAAATTGAACTGCATCGGGTCGATGGGCTGGTAAGCGATCAGGTCGTAGCCGAAGTCCATGAAGTTGGCCAGAGCGCCATTGATGGCGTAGCCCGGCTGGCGCGCGGCGGCGACGTCGGTGCAAGAGGTGCCGTACTTGGATTGGCAATAGTTGGGGTTGCCGCTCGTGCCGACAGCCATGTTTTCAAAGAAGGGCTGCGGCGCCAAACCCGGGCAGGAAACAATTCCCCCGGTGGTGGTGCATTTGCCGCCGCCGCGCAGGAACTGAGAAACCGCGTCGAAGGCCTGCGCCAGCGTCTGGCCGGAAATGGGGTCCCTGGCGAACATATCGGAGGAGTTGGTATCGCCGCCGTTTTCGAGGTTGCGGCTGAAGCGGCCGATGTAGCCGACATCCACCAGCCAGTTGTGCGGGAAGGAACGCTGGATGTCGAAGGTGACGTTGTGGGACCACGGCGGGGTGATGGCGGGATCGAGGTTGAAGCCGTAGTGCGAGCCGAAGGGGCTCGTCGGCGTGACCGGGTAGCCGCTCGAAGGGGTTGGCAAGGGCAGCGAGCTGCCGTCAAGGCCAATCCGGAACGCGTTAGTGGCATCCGTGCTCCCGCCGCTGCACGCGCTGAAGGCGCCATTGGCCTCGGTGGGTGCGTTGCAGCCGATGATCTGCGCAAGGCCGGTGCCGAGCAGAGGCGTCATGACGAGGCCGACGGCGTTCGTGCGATTCCACACGATCGAGTAGCCGGCGCGGATGACGGTCTCACGGTTGCCGAAGAAACGGTTGTGGTATGGCGGCTGCCAGGCGATGGCGACGCGCGGCCCGACGGAACCCCAATAGGTGTTCACCGGACGCGTGTAGCCTGAAACAGAGCCGATGGGAGCGAAGTTGAAGTTGTCGAGGCCCTGGAGGGCGGAGAAATTGGCCGCGTCGAGCGCCTGCTGGCGCGCCTGGAAATAGGCGTTGATGTTGGAGACAGGCCGGCCGGTAGCGGAGAAGAGCTGGAGGGCCTGCTTGCCGTTGATCTCCTTGGGCGGGAACTGGAGGCCCCAGCTCAGCCCGTAAGTGAAGGTGATCGTGGGCTTCATCTGCCAGATGTCCTGCCAGTAGGTGTAGACGGCGCCGACATGGACGTTGTCGACAAGCGGCGAGCCGAGCGGCAACGCGTTGAAATTGCCGTCGCGCGTGGCGACCTGGGAAGAGTGATCCACCAGACCGAGCATGGCGGAATACATCGCATTCCAGACGGTGACTTGGCTGCTGGGCAGGCAATTGGACGTGAGCGTGCTGCTGCAGGTGGGCGGGCGCTCGCTGGAAGGCGTGTTGACGTAGGAGCCGCTCGAGGAATTGATCGAGCTGACCCAATAGATGGGCCCGCTGGTGAGACCGCCGAGAACGTCGTCGGTGCGGACGTGCTGGATGTTCCAGAAATACCAGGCGCCGCCGAACTGGAAGGTGTGGTTGCCGTGGAGCCAGCTATCGTCCTCGGCAAGGTACCAATCGCGGCCATCCCAGGTGCGGGCGCGGCCCTGCTGCGTATTGAAGTTGATGGGGTCGGCCCAGGGCTTGCTTGCGCCGGCGTTGCCCGTTTGTCCTTCACCCGAAACTTGGAGGGTGCCGCCAAGGCCGGTTACGTTGGAAGGATTCGCGAGCGAGGCGCGATTCCATCCCCACCAATCGCGCATATAGGAGCCATGGGTTTGCATGGTGAGGTGGGAGCCGATCTGGCCGGTGAGCATGAACGTGGCGAAATGCGGTTGAACGGGCGTGGCGCTGATCAGATGTTGGCTGCCAGGCGTGATATCGAATTGATCGCCGGTGTTGAAGAGGATTTTCTGTTCGCGGTAGGTGGCGAAGAAATGCCAGCGCGAATTGATGGCGTAGTCGAGACGAAGCAGGCCGTAGTTTTCGTTGTCGGGCTCGGCCATGGACTGCAGATATTCCTCGCTGTTGAGGCCGTCGCCGGTGCCGGGTACGTTGGGCAGCGGCTCGTTGCCCCAATAGGTCTGGATGGTGGGATCGATGCCGATGCCGCGCGGATCGCAGAGGGTGGTGCCGGAGGTGCCGCAGAGAGTGGAGGTGGCCAGGTTGTAAGCAACGACGTTTCCGGAGGCGTCCTTGAATTGCAGGGTGCCCTGGCGGGCCATGGCGGTGGGGACATCGGTGCCCACGGTGGCGCTTTGGCGGAAACGGCGGCCTTCGTAGTTGCCGAAGAACCAGAGCTTGTTCTTGAGCAGCGGACCGCCAAAGGTGAAGCCGAAACGATTATTGACTTGGTGCGGCTTTGGATGGCCAATGCGATTGAGGGACCAACTGTTGGCGCCGAGCGTGCTTCCCGTGTAGTACTCGTAGACGGAACCGTGGAACTGGTTGGTGCCGTGCTTGGAGACGATGGAAATCTGGCCACCCTACGAGCGGTTTAGCCCCGCCGTCGGGCCAGCGTCCACCACGCGGAATTCCTGCGTGGTTTCCACGTTCACGGCAATGGCCGGCGCGGGTTGGGTCTGGCCGGGAATCGCTTCGTAGTTGCCGGTGCCTTCCAGGTCGTTGGTGGCGTCGCCGCCGTCAACGAGGAAAGTGGTCTGGTCGCTATCGGCGCCGGCCACCTGACCGCCGCGAACGTCGCTGCCGACGATCATCGGGGCGACGGCGGGCTGCAGGCTGAGGAGCGAGCTGACGTTGCGCTGAGCGGTGGGAAGAAATTGGAGTGTGTTTCCGCCGAGGGTGGTCCCGATGGAGGCGTTGGTGGTTTGGAGTTCGGCGCCGGCGATTTCCTTGACCGTCACGGTCTGTGACGCGGTGCCGATTTTCAGTTTGACCGGGATCGTGTAGGTTTTGGTGACCGAAACCGCCAGCTGAGCGACGACGAAGCGCTGGAATCCGGTTGCGATGACCTGGACGGTGTAATCGCCGGGATTGACGGCGGGGAAGAGAAAACGTCCGGTCGCGTCGGTGCTGCTGGTGAGGGCGACGCCCGTGGACTTATTGGTGAGCGTCACCTTTGCGCCAGGCACCACGGCGCCCGTGGGATCGGCAACAATACCTTGCACCATCCCCGTGGTTGCCGACTGGGCGAACAGACCAACGGGGAACAACGCGAGCAAACTAACAGTTAAAAAAGTGAGCCAAACCGAACGCCACTTTCGCACGCAGACACCTCCGCAAAGGCCCGAAGGCCGATTGCTTTCGCACATTCCCCAAGAAGGAAAGATGCCAAGATGCCGCAATATTCGGGAAAAGATGCGAGGAGATGACTGCTTGCCGAGCGGAATTCAGCCGAAAGCGACGGGCGCAACCGAGCCGCAGAGGCCGCCCCGCCTCGATCGGATGCGAAGATGCTACCCGCCCGACTACCGTTCGCCCCAAACACAGGAACCCGCCCCCCTCCCGACTTCGGTCCTGTGAACTCGCCCACTTCGACAAACGAAAAATAGCGTTTCTGAGCCGTCGCCCCAACAGAACAGAGACGAATGATTCGACAGACACTACCCTTGTCAATTCCCATTGTCAAGAAGGGTTTTTCGCCACGGGCTTTCAGCGAGCAAGCAGAATGTCGAGGGACCGCAAAACCGGCTTCGGCGAGGACGGCGAATCGCTAGAGATGAGGGAAATCGCGCTGGCAATTATTGCCGAACGTGAAGGAATCAATCATGAGGCCCGGCGCGGAGGGGATGAGGTCGACTTCGTGGCCGGACATGGAGGGATTCGAGACGAGGTAATACATGCGGCCGCTCGTGACATCAATATAGGAACGGCCCTCCGGATCGAATTTCACGTCCACGCCACGGTTGGTTTTCGTCAGCCAGCGTCCGTCCTGGAGGATGTAGAGGCGCTGGGGCTCGCCCTGGGGGACGTGCATGACGGAATAGAGCTCTGCGGCGTGGTAGCGCATGCGGAGCCGGCCGGCTTTGGGGCCCGGTTGCTGCGATTTTCCTTCGAAAATCATGCCACTCGGATCGGTTTCCCATTTGCCGGAAAGGCCGGCGCGGCCGTCGCCGACCTGGGAGGGCATTTTGTAATTCTCGGTTTCGCCGGGGTGGTAGGGATGGGGATTGGCGACGATGCCGCGGTTGTAGGTGGGGCCGACGTACATTTCGTCGGTGGGAACGCCGCCGCATCCGGGAGCGAAAACGTCCTCATAGTTGGGGAGGGTATAGCTGGCGGGGAATTTCAGGCCGGGATGGGCCTGGATGAGCAGATAACGGATCGCCTGCTCGAAGGCGCGGTCGGCGCCTTCGCCGACGCGGTTGTAGCGGATGTAGCCATTCGCGTCGATCAGGTAGCGGCTGGGCCAGGAATTGTTGTTGTAGGACTTCCAGATGGAAAACCAATCGTCGGCGACAACGGGCCAGGGAATGCCGAAGCGCGCGACCGCGGCGCGGACGTTTGCGACGTTGTAGGCGAACGTGAATTCGGGGTCGTGGACGCCGATGATTTCGAAGCCGTACTTGCGGTAGCGATTCCACCACTCTTTGCTCTGGGCGAACGTGCGAATGCAATTGATACAGGTGTATTCCCAGAAATCGATCATGACGACTTTGCCGCGCAACTCGGCGAGGGTGAGCGGAGGGGAATCGATCCAGGTGGTGCCGGAGACCTTGGCGCCGGGCTTGGGAAAATCGGGTGCCTTCACGTCCATCGAGGTCAGGCCGGGAAAATCGGGGCCGGGAGCGGAGAGGCGCGACGCCGAGGGTTCAAATCGCGAGCGACTCGAGGCAGTAGTGCGCGCGGGAGACGCAACGGCGACGGTCGCCATGGCGACGCCCAAGGCGGCGAGAGAAAGCACGGCGATGCTGAAACGCTGCATGAGTAGAGAAGAGGCGGTGCGTGCGGCGAACGCGGCGGATTTCACCACGCTTCGCCACTTCACGTACGCATCCCCCACGCAAGAGGAAGGTAACGCCTCGGCTCGTTTGGGTCAAGGCGGGCAGTTGGTTTGGAGGAAGAAAGTCGGCCGCAGGCTGAAGCCTGCGCCACTTTACGAGTCGAAGAAGCGGGCGAGATCGACGTTGCCGCCGGAAAGTACGATGCCCACGCGCCGGCCGGAGAGATCGAGTTTGCCGGAAATCGCGGCGGCAACGGGAACGGCGGAGGAAGGCTCGATGATGATTTTCATGCGTTCCCATACGAGGCGCATGGCGGCGATGATCTCGCTTTCCTCGACGAGAATGATGCGGTCGAGGCGCTCGCGGAGAATGGCGAAGGTGCGCTCAGCGAGCGAGGCGCGGAGGCCGTCGGCGATGGTATCGGCGGTCACGTTTTTTTCGAGATGACCTGACTTAAGGGAGCGAAACGCATCGTCGGCGCGAGCCGGCTCGCAGCCGACGATGCGAATGCGCGGCTGGAGCGACTGGGCGGCGATCGCGGTGCCGGAAAGAAGGCCGCCGCCGGAGACGGGAGCGAAAATGTAGTCGAGTTCGCCGGCTTCCTCGATCAATTCGACAGTGGCAGTGGCCTGCCCGGCGATGATGCGGTCGTCGTCGTAGGGATGGATGAGCGTGGCGCCGGTGCGATCGAGGATTTCGCGAGCGGCGGATTCGCGGGAATCCAGCGTGGGTTTCGAGGTGACGATTTCCGCGCCAAAATCGGCGATGGCGCGGCGCTTGATTTCCGGCGCGTTTTCCGGAACGACAACCCAGGCCGGAATGTGGCGGCCACGAGCGGCGTAGGCGACGGCCGCGCCGTGATTGCCGGAAGAATGCGTGACGACGCCGCGCGAGGCGATTCCCTCACCGAGCGAATAGATGGCGTTGGTGGCTCCGCGGATTTTGAAGGAGCCGGTTCTCTGGAAATTTTCACATTTGAAGAAGAGGCGCGCGCCGGAGGCCCGATCGAGCGAGGCGCTGCGCAGGACCGGGGTGCGATAGACGTAGGGCGCGATGCGCTCGCGCGCCTGGCGGATCTGTTCGAAATCGGGGCCGGAAGCCATCGGTCCGTTTTACTCCAAAGAAGCGAACGGGCGGCGCATCAGCGAGCGCCGGCGCCGGCCGAGCCCACATCGAAGGTGGTTTTGGCGATGCCGGAATTTTCGTAGAGATCGAAGACGCGCACGGTGATCGTGTGCTCGCCGGGCGCGAGTTTTTTGAGCTGGATGCGGTAGCTTTCCTGCGGCGCATCGCTCAGCTCGCCAATGGGCCAAACGAGCGTCCAATGGCCGGCATCGACGCTGTATTCGGCGCGGGAGAGCGTGCTCGAGGGATCCTTGGCGGAAAATTCGACGACGGCGTCGTCGCCGGTGGCCACGGCGTGGAGATCGGAAATGACCGGGGGCGTGTTGTCAACGACGAAACGCGGACCGACGCGGGAGTCATCGAGTGCCTGCGCGGGCGGGTTCGAAGGCGCGTCGGAGGCGACGATTTTCAGATAGTAGGGGCCGTCGGGCATCGTTGCGGTGTCCCAGGAATAATAGGGCACTCGGAGATGGTCCTTGAGCAGCTTCCAGTTTTGCTCGCCTTCGCCGCGATAGTAGACGGAATATTCGAGCGTATCGCCATTGGCGTCGTGCGCGCTCCAGAGGACGCTCTGCCATCCCTTGTCGCGAAAGCCCTGCGGCGGCGCCTCGAATTGGACGGCGGCGGTGGGCGCGCTTTCCGGAGCGACGATGCGATTGGGGCCGACTTGGCCCGTGGAAGGCATGCGCAGCTGCACCGGACGTGCCATTTCGCTCGAAATCTGGCCGAGCTGGAGCATGCGAACGCGAATGCCGGGATCCTCCATCACCACGTCGTCAATGACGGGAGCGACGTTTTTGCGGAGATAGGCGAGGCTGACCCAGGAAAGAGTGGGCGTGACGCCGGCAGTGGGATGAAAGACCACTTTCCACTGGGCGAAACGCGCCGGCGGACAGCCAGCGGGCTGGGCCTCGGGTGTGGTGTAAGGGCCGAACCAACGGCTCCAGTTTTTGTCGGGGTTGGAGGTGTTGCCCGAACGAACGTAAAAGCTGACGCGGCCGTCGCTGGCGTCGCGTCCCCACCAGTTCAGCCGGCCCCAGCGCGAGAAGATGTGGGCATCGAAAGGCGTGGAGGTGAAGGTGCCTTCGGGAGCGATGCCGGGACCGAGCGAGAAAATTTTGCCGGGATTCGCCGTGCAGAGGTAGACGCGGCCGTCGGGGCCGCTGGCGAAACCAGTGACTTGGCCGGTGGAGGTGCCGGCGACTTTGGAGAAGATTTCGTCGCCTTCGAGTTGGATCACGTCGCCTTTGTTGCCGGTGCCGAGCAGCAGCTTGCCGGATTTGCTGAAACCCAGCGCGTAAACGAGATCGGTCTGCGACTGCCAGAGAAGCTTGGGCGAGCCGTCGGGAGCGATGCGATAGACGTGGCTGCCGCCGGGAGTGGCGGCGAAAGGAACGAAAGGCACGACCTGAGGCGCGGCGACTTGAGCCGGTGTGGGTGTCGTCGGTTTCTGGTTTCCGGCGACGACGGTGACCGTGGGCGTCGCCGAGATGACGAACGCGCCGGCGGTGGGCGAAGCGAAAATTCCAGGCTGGACGCCGGCTTTGGCGCCAATCGAGGCGACGTAGAGATTGCCGCGACGTCCGAATTCCAGCGAGGTGATTTCCTGGCCCGCGGTTTCGTAGACGACGAACGCGCGGCCGGCCTTCGGCGGAGCGCCCGCGGCGCCGGGCTGAATGCCGATGCGAATCACGAGTCCGCTGGGATCGGTGCCGGCGATCAGATGGCCGTGGCCGTCGAGAGCGAGTGCGCGGATGTGGCGCTCGTCGCTCTTATAGAAGAGATCGCTCTTACCTTGCGGCGTGACGGCGTAGATTTCGCCTTTGTCGCCGGTGCCGACGAAAACGACGCCATCGGGAGCGACGGCGAGCGACCAGATGTATTTCGTTTTCGGATTAAAGAAGACGCTGGACTGGCCCTCGGGCGTTACTTTGTAGACCTTGCCGTCGGGCGAGGTGCCAACGTAGAGATCGTCGTGAGAATCGAAGGCCATCGCCTGGGCCGCGAGTTCCGGCGACTGGAAAATCACCTTGGCGTGGCCGTCGGGTTCGATGCGGAAAACGCGGGCGTTCGAGCCGCCGCTGGCGTAGAGGCGGCCCTTGGAATCGGCGCGAAGGGACCAGAGATAGGCGAGATTGGGATCGGAGAAGGTTTTGAATTCGGCGGCGGGAACGATTTTGCCGTCGCTCCAGAGGGCGACGTCCTTGGCGGTGCCGCGCTCGAAATCGGCGTAGTTGGTGGTTCGCCAGAAGCGGGTGTGCTCGGCGAAAACCGGCAGGCAGATGAGAAAGGCGGCAGCGAGGCACACCGCACGAATTCGCCAAGCGCGTGGCATCCGGGCGTCTCCTTCGGGGATGTTATTTCACCGTGACCGTGAGGTACTGGTGGCCGGTGATGACTTCATGCATCGGCACCGAGCGCTCACCCAGCTCCGATTGCCAGAGCACGGTGGTGCGGCCGGGATTGCGCTCGCCGAGCACGTTGATTTCCGAGAGCGGAACGTTGGGCAGCCGCTTATCCTCGACGAGCATCGTCGGGCTGGCCTGAAGCAGAGCGACGTAGAGGCGGTCGTTCGTCCGCTCCTCGTTGAGCAGCCGAATCAACTGATTCAGATCGGCGAGGCGGGCGGTGGGCCCAAACGGGAAATATTGCTCGATGCGGTCGAGCGTCGCGGCGTCGCTCACGAGAATGTGAAGAACGCCGGGCGAAGCCTGCGCGGGAATGGTAACGGGGACTTCGCGGAGGTACGGCGAGCCGCGATAGGGGCGCAGCGCGACCTTGACGGTGAGGGTTTCGCCGGGATGAACTTCCTTTTTGCTGCTCCAGGCGTTGTCGATCGAGGCCCAGCGCGCGTTCGGCAGGCTGCTGACGCTCAACTGAATGCCGGTGATGTGGGGCTGCTCGTAAGGATTGTGAAAGATTTCGTTGAAGACGCCCTCCACCTGCGCGGCGATGGGGAAAGCGTCGGGCATCGGCTGGTCGGTCGGCGCGAACATATTGCTCAGATGGACCGAGCCGTGGCCGGCGATATCGATCGTGCCCTCGAGCCGGAACGTAGTGCCTTCGTTGTAGGTGAGATTCGAGCGAACGCCGTTGAGCGTCGCCATCGAGACGAGCAGTGGCGTCAGCTTCGAATTCTGCATGACCTGGAAATGAAACTGCTTCACCGCGCCGCCGGATTCGATGGAAAGCGAAAGCGGAATCATCGGCGGAGCCGGACCCAGGCGGCCCATGACGCCGGTGATGCGGTCTTCGGTGATCGAGCCGATCAGGCCGCCGGTATTCATGATTTTCGTGGAACTCATCGCGGAGGCGAGCGTGGCCACGACGTGCGCGCGGGCCATCGGGATGTGAACCTTGCCGAAGCCGAAGAGCGGATGGCCGCACATATACACCTGGTTGCCGATGCGCGCGGTGACGGTGCAACCGGCGGAAACGGATAGATCGCCGCTGATGAGGACGAGACCCGCCATGTCGCCGGGCTCGAGAGAAGCGTCCGAAGGACTGGCGGGAACCGAACCGCCTTCGGTGGCCAGCATGCCGTATTTCTCGAGTTGCGAACTGTAGCGGCCGATCACCGACGGCAAAAAACCGGAAAAGACGAGCGGAGAAGCAATCGGCTCGAGATAAGCGCCCGTGCCGACCCCGACCTGCTGAGCCCAGCCGCCGGGCAGAGAGTAATGCCGGTCCGCGGAGGAATCGCTGGCGCTTAGGGCGCCGGAAGCGGGCTCGCGGGAGCCGCTGACGGCGAGTTCCTCTTCAATGGGCGTCATCCCGGCGATGGCTTCGCGGGTGAACGTGCCGAATTTGTAGGAGATCGCGCCGGCGAGCTTCCCGTCGATGTAGACGGGGCTGCCGCTCATGCCGGCGACGACGCCGCTCTGGGTGATTTCGGGGCTCGAGAGCTTCACCAGCACGACGTTTTGCTTCGGGCCGACGAGATTCGGCAAGACCCCGATCACCGTGACGTTGAAAGGTTGAATTTTATCGCCGGAGAAAATGGTGTACCCGACGCCGGTCATGCCGGGTTTGATCTGGCTGAGCGGCAGAAGAGCCGGCGTGGGAGCAGCCAGAAGAGAGCAAGTGAACAACAGCGCGGCCAAGGCCGCAACGGAGCGAAACACGAGCCTGCTCATAGATCTGTCTCCCATGATATTCCGACGCCGGGCGGCAATCAAATGCCCAACGGGAGGGTGATGCCTGCACGCCACCCCGTCCGGGCTGGAGAATGGGCGACGGTGGAAACGGAGCGTGCCAGCCACTTCTTGAGATGACGCGGACGCGGAAAAGGATTGGAAGAGAAGCCGGCGGGCAATTCGCTTTGCGAACTGCCCGCCGGTCTCGGGGCTGGATGCCGGCCGCCGTCAGGGGGGGATTGGATGCGCTCCCTAGGGGCGGACTGGGAGCCGCGGCCGGGCATCACACCGGTTTCGAGCGCCGGATGCATTCGCGGGGATTGGGCCGCGAATGGCCGCGCCCGGAATTTCTATCCGCGCGACCGCGATTTCGCGGCCGCGGCGCGCGCCCGGCTCTTCTTGCCCGCCCGCGTCAGCCGGGTTTGCACGGGAAGAGTGCGGGCGTAGTGCCAGGAGCAGGGCTGGCCGGCGGAGGATGTCACGCCGGCGCCGGTTTGCTTGCGTGAGGAGCGGCTGGAGGATTTCCGGCTCATGCCGCCCTCGGCTCGACCTTGATTTTCCTCGGGGCAGCGGCTTTCGGCATTTTCAGGTTGAGCACGCCGTCCTTGAGGGTTGCGGTGACTTTTTCGGGGTCGACTTCGGCGGGAAGTTCGAACGAGCGGAAGATTTGATTGGCGCGCCGCTCGGAGTACAGCATTTTTTCCTTTTTCTCTTCCTTGGCCGTTTCGTGCTTGCCGGCGAGCGTCACGCGGCCGGGCTCGACGCTGATTTCGAGTTCCTTGGCGTCGAAGCCGGGCACTTCGATTTTCGCGTCCAGCTCGCTATCGGATTCGGTGATTTCGAGATAAGCGGGATGGAGGAGTTCACGCTCGGCGCGGAACCAGTCTTCCATGTCGCGGCCGAACTGGCGGCCGTTGGCTTCGAAGATTTCGTAGGCGCGGCGCGCGATGGCGTCGAAAGCGTCGCGCATATCCTGGAAAATGTTCTCCATGCTGGTAAGCCGGAGTGGAGTGATGCCTCCCGTTGTGGCGAGTGGAGAGACTTGCTCTTTCATTGCTTTCGCTCCTCGTGCGGCGAGGGATGGCGGCAGGTTTGCCTGCCGAACGAAACCGAGCCGAGCGAGTTCGTCCCCCTGTTCGCCCAGTTCGGGCTCGAATTGCCTTCCTGATGTGCACGTTTCCTGCCAGTAGAGGCGAAATCGGCGATATATCCTTTTGCACGCGGAATCTATGGGTTAGAGCGCGGTTTGGACGCAGGACGAACGCAAGAGCATGGCGAAATGGCGCGGTTGTGAGCGCGAAAATGCCCAAGAGGCTCCCGGTTCCGGCGACCTCGGCGCCTTTGCGCGGCGCGCTTTGCTCCCGCACGGCTGTGGAGAGCGGTTTCCATGCGCGGCGTGCTTCCTGTGGCTGTTTTCGCCCTCGGCCACAGCCGTTTGGGGTGGTTTCCCTTGACCCTCCCCGTGGCGCATCGTAGGATGCTGGCGCGGAGAAGGTGGGGGAATTGATCGGGGAGACAGTTTCGCATTACCGCATACTCGAACGGCTCGGGTCCGGCGGAATGGGCGTGGTCTATAAGGCCGAGGACACGCGCCTGCGCCGCGCCGTCGCGTTGAAATTCCTGCCCGAAGAATTCGCGCGGAATCCGCAATCTCTCGAACGCCTGCGCCGCGAAGCGCAGGCCGCGGCCGCGCTGAATCACCCGAATATCTGCACGATTCACGACATCGGCGAATGGCAGGGCAAGCCGTTTCTGGTGATGGAGCTGCTCGAAGGGCAGCCGCTCAACCGCGTGATCGGAGCCGGATCGATTCGCATCGAGCGGCAGCTGGAAATCGGCATCGAAATCGCCGACGCGCTCGACGCGGCGCATACGCGCGGGATCACGCATCGCGATATCAAGCCGGCGAATATTTTCATTACCGACCGCGGCCACGCGAAACTCCTCGATTTCGGCTTGGCAAAAGTGACCAATCCGCGCGGCGCGGGGAACGCCGATGAGCCGACGCTTGCAACCGCCGCGCCGGAAATGCTCACCAGTCCCGGCACCACCGTCGGGACCATCGCGTATATGTCGCCGGAGCAGGTGCGCGGCGAACCGCTCGATAATCGCTCCGATCTTTTCAGTTTTGGCGCGGTGCTTTACGAAATGGCCGCGGGAACCACGGCGTTCTCCGCTTCCACCGTCGGCTTGACGTTCGATGCGATTCTGCATGCGCAACCCGCGCCGCCGTCGAGGCTCAACCCCAGGCTTCCAGCCGATCTCGATCGCGTGATCGACCGCGCGATTGATAAGGATCCGGCGCTGCGATACCAGACGGCGGCGGATCTGCGCGCTGAACTTCAGCGGCTCAAGCGCGATCTCGATTCCGGCCGCACCGCCGCGCGCACGGCCGCCATGCCTGCCGCGGGAACCACGTCGACGGCGACGACCGCTGCCACAACGGCTGCCGCAACGCCACCAGCTCAGGCTCCCGCGGCACCCTCAAATGATGTCATCCTGAGCCCGCCGCAGCGGGCGAAGGATCCCGAGAGCGGTGCTACCACGCCCCGATTCTCCAGCGGCTCGGTCATCGCGCCGCCCGCGCCGAAACGCCGCTGGCCGATCCTGGCTGCCGCGATGGTGGTGATTGCGGCGATTGCCGGTGGGACGTATTTCTTCCTGCATCGCGGGCCAAAACTCACGTCGAAGGATACGATCGTTCTGGCCGATTTCTCGAATACCACCGGGCAAACAGTTTTCGACGGGACGATGAAGCAGGCGCTCGAAGTCCAACTCGCGCAATCGCCATTTCTGAATATTCTGCCGAACCGGCAAGTGGAAGGAACGCTGCGGCTGATGGGCCGCGCGGCGAATTCCCCAATTACCGGCAGCATCGCGCGGGAAATCTGCGAGCGGACGTCAAGCACGGCGACGATTGACGGCTCGATATCGCTGATTGGCAGCGAATTTGTGGTCGGCTTGAACGCTTTGGATTGCCAGAATGGAAATTCGATCGCGCAGGAGCAGGTGACCGCGAACCGGCCGGAAGACGTTCTGGCAGCGCTGGGAACGGCGGTGACGAAGCTGCGCGGAAAACTGGGCGAATCGCTCGCTTCGATCCAAAAATTCAATGCGCCGCTGGCCGAAGCAACGACGTCATCGCTCCCGGCGCTGAAGGCCTACACCACGGGCCGCAAAATGAATTTCCAGGTTGGCGACACCAGCGCGATTCCCTACTATCAGCAAGCCATTCAGCTCGATCCGAATTTCGCCATGGCTTACGCGGCGATGGGCATTTCGTATGGGAATCTGGGCGAATTAGCCCTTTCCGCACAGAACCTCACCAAAGCCTACGACCTGCGCAATCGCGTTTCCGAGCGCGAGCGTTTCCACATCGAAAGCATGTATTACATGCAATCGCTGGGAGATTTTGACAAGGCGAAGCGGAGCTTGCTGCAATGGGAGCAAACCTATCCACGGGATTCCATCCCCTACTTGGATCTGGGCACCGTGTATTCGGACTCCGGCAACTGGGACGGCGCGGTGAACCAAACGCTCCAGTCCCTCCGGCTCAATCCGGACAACGTCAATGGCTACGGCAATCTCGCGTCCGACTATATCGTGCTTGGCCGTTTTGACGAAGCCCGCTCGACCGCCGAACAGGCGTTGTCGCGCCACCTCGACGCGCCTACCGTCCATTTCCCCCTTTATACGCTCGGCTTTCTGCAAAACAATCCCTCACTGATGCGGAAGGAAGCGGCATGGGCTGTGGGAAAAGTGGGCGCCGAGGACGTCTTTCTCACGTTGCAAGCCGACACCGCGGCCTATGGCGGACATCTGGCGCAGGCGCGAACGCTCGACAATCGAGCCGTTGCCACGGCCAAGCGCGACGGCTTGGAGGAAGATGCTTGGCAATGGAATCTCGACGCGGCGATTCGCGAATCCGAAATGGGTAATCCCGCTCTCGCAATTCAAATCGCTACGACGCTTCTCAAAACGCAGGGTCTCGATCGCTACACGCAGGCGGTGTCCGCGCTTGCTCTTGCTCGCGCCGGCGATGCCGCGGGCGCCCAGCCCGTTGCCGACAGCCTGGCGAAGCAATATCCCAGCGACACCATGCTCAATAATTACTGGCTGCCGTGCATCCGCGCCGCCATTGCGCTCGATCATCACGACGCGGCACAGGCCGTTCAGGCTCTCGATCCCACCGCGCCTTATGCTCTGGCTACCCCGTCGCCGCTCGGCGGCGTAGCGTCAATGTATCCCGTCTATCTTCGCGGGCTGGCGTTGTTACAGGAAAAACAGGGCGCCCAGGCCGCCGCGGCATTCCAACAAATGATTGACCATCGCAGCGCCATGGGGAATTTCGAGATTGGCGCGCTCGCTCAGCTCGATCTGGCTCGCGCCCAGGCGATGGCGGGCGAAACCGGAGCCGCGCGGACTTCTTATCAGAATTTCCTCGCGCTTTGGCACTCAGCCGATCCCAATCTCGCCTTGCTCCAGCAAGCCAAATCCGAATACACCAAGCTGTCGCGCTAGTCTGCATTTCTTACGGCAGCATGGGGCGGCGATCGCGCAAGACGATCAGGCGCGAGCTATCGCCGACGGGCAATGGCCAAGAGGCCACGTCTCCAACCCACCCCACGTGCCGCCGATCGTTTGCCCGCAGGCGCGATGGGACGCGCCCCAAGCCGATCTTATCTCACTGTTGCGCTTGTGGGGAGCCGTTTGGAACCGCCGGCGACGATAACCAGGGCGTCGCCGTCACGTTCGCACTCTGCATTTCCGAGCAGCCGGACGCACCCGGACCTCCGGCGCATCCCCACCAGTTGTTTGAAGCGTCCACGCTTGCCGTTCCCAGGTTCACGACGCCCATGTCGCCGACGCCGTTCAGGTTGTTCCACTGCACATCCACCGTTTCCGGCGCGTGCACCACAACGTCGTCTTCCTCGTCCTTGATTACATTCTTCGTGACCACGATCCCCGACGGTCCGGTCGCGCCGTGCACGTTGATATACAGGTTGATCCCGGCCGGTCCCGGCGTGGCGGCATCTGCGGAGTCGGGCCCATTTCCGGATATATAGTTCCCGGTAATCGTGTTGCCATTCATGTCCTCACCGGGCGTATGGGCGTGCATGGTGACGCCGGGCAGGCCGTTGCCGATGATCACGTTGTTCGAGATGAGGTTGCCGGAGACGCGGGCGCCGGGCAGGAATCCGAACAAGCCGATTCCGGCGCCAACACCGCTGCCGCCATTGTTGAGGACGGTATTCTGCTGGATCGTGTTGTCGTAAACTCCAAACGGGTGCCCGCCATTCAACCCGCCGGCCGGCGGATGCGAAGGGATCGTGATTCCGCAGTCGAACGAATTGTTCTTGACGACGTTCTTGGCGATCAGGTTGTCATGCGTCGGGCCTGTCTCGTCGCTGATCAGAATCCCTCCCGAATTTCTCTGAATCAGGTTGCCGGTTATGGACGACTGGGTGACGCCGGAGAGATGGATCCCCTCGCCGCAATCCTCGCCTTCGGCCGTCTCGAAAGATGGCAGGCCGGGACACGACGTTGTGGCGAAAACCAGACTGGCGTCGTTGCCCATGACCCGATTCCCCTGAATGGTCACGTCAGAGGCGCTTGTGACCAGGATGCCCTCGAAGTTCGCGTTTTGGACGGTGAATCCGGAGACGGTCACGCCACTCAGTCCCGCGTTATCCAGGCCGTCGATATAGATGCCGTTGGCCAAGCCCGTGGCATCAATGATCGTGTTCGCGGAATTGCTTCCCATCAGTGTAAGGGGAATACCAATCACCACGTCCTCATGGTAGGTCCCTGGCGCCACCTGAATCGTGTCTCCCGAAACCGCATTCGACACCGCCGCGCCAATCGTCGCGTAGCAGGCCGGGTTTTTCGCGTTCACGCACAAGGTCGCCGCCAAGGCCCGCGGCGCCATGCCGCCTGCGGCGCACAAAAGCACCAGGATTCCGATCGTGCACATCCGCTGCCGGATCTTTTCCATAGGTTTTCTCCCCCCATTGTTTTTTCGAGGATTTCGTCCGTGGAATGCCGCGGAACGTCACACCCGTTCCCTCAGCTCCCCCTCCCGTTTACTTCACCAGGAAGCGCACCCCCCACGCAGGTCCCGTCGAGCGCATCGCGGAGCTTACGCTATGCCGGCTGCGGAAAACTTCCAGACCGCGGCTGCAACTTCAAGAGAGAGGGACAAACCAACGCAGCAAGCAAAACGCACGTTGCCTGCCTCGCCTCCGCTTTGTCCCCCAAAACAGGCGCAGGTGCCGAATTTCTCCTCCTCCGAAGCACTCCGCTTATAGGTCCGCAGGCCTGCCAGTGTCCGACATACTAAGCTAAACATTGGGAAAGAAACAAGCCCCGCGAACCTGCCATAACCGATGAGCCCAGGTACCCGTACGGTTCCCGAAGCTCTTTTAACCCGAATCTCCATTGGCAACCCCGGTTGGCGCTCATCGGCATGCCGGCTGCCAACGTTTTGAGGGACGTGGGGGGCGCGCTGCAAGCCGCCGGAACGCAACGAGCCAGGGATCACATCTCACGGCGGAGAATCTCGGTCACTTCCCGCGAGAATTTCGGGAGGTGTTTTCTCGCCGTGTGGCGCATCCTGTCCGCGTTTTATGGCGGCTAGGGCGATTCGCCGCTGCCTCCCGCCCGAGCACGGGCCCGGTCCGCAACCTAGTCCCGAAGCACGAAGTCCACGAAGACCTTCATTTCGACGGCGATCGGCTGGCCATTCAGAAGCGTGGGTTCGTATTTCCATTGAGAGACGGCGTCGAGCGCCGCCTGAACCAGCATGGGATTGCCGCTCAGCACCTGCGCTCGAACGACGTTGCCGTGCTCGTCAATCACCGCTTCGATAACGACCCTGCCGGTAATCCGGGCAACTTTTGCCACGGACGGATAAACCGGGTCGACCGAATGAATGAGTTTCGGCGCCTTCACTTCGCCGCCCACGCGCAGAATCCGCGGGCGTTGCGTCTCGGCCGGCGGCGGAACGGCGGCTGGCGTTCCCACGCTGCCGAGAATTCCTCCGAGCGCTCCACCGATTTGTCCACCGGGCACCCCGCCGACAACTCCGCCTGGCACGCCGGCTCCCATTTCGGGCGGTTGCGCCGATTCTTTCACGATCGTCACTTTTTTGGGGATGGCTGTCGGCGCGACGAGTTGGCCGCGGTGCACGAAACTCGGCGGCTGGCTGGCGGGCGCACGAGGCGCGGCTGGAGGCGGTGGTGGCGGAGGGGGCGGCGGCGCGACGAGCCAGGCGCCTTGCAGCTCGACCAGATTGAGCTTTTGCGTGAAGTACAGCGGAATGAGCAGAAGCGTGACGATCAAAAGCGTGTGGACGATCGCGGAAACCAACCAATCGAGCGGGCTGCGCCTTTTCTCTTCGAGCTGCGAGTGCAAAATAGCGGCGAGGAAAGCGTCATTCGCCGGCGGCGCGGAGAGCTCGATTTTGCGCGGCTGCGGTTTTTGTGTTTCCGGCGGGAGAATCACGGGGAATGTGTGGGTGCCCATGGCGCTCACCTCCGTAACGCGTGGTCGAGTCCGGAGGCAGTCGCAAAAGGTCCCAGGGAAATGGCCCGAAAATGGCTTCTCGGAATCGAGCCAGATTCCCTGCGGGGGCCGGTCTTGCGAACAGCGCCCCGCACTCACTGGTAAGGACAGCAATCGGGGTGCCAGCGGCGTTTTGGCGGGGTTTTGCTAAGTCAAATCATTGCAAGTGAATACGGTTTGGTTGGCGAGTCCGGGTCTGCTCAATGGTCGGCGGACCGCGCCCTTTTACGCGGCCGAGAGGGAAATCGCTCAGCAGCGAGTGCGAATCGGAAGCACGCGGCCGCGTTCCGTGGGCCGGGCGAGGCGCATGCTAGAATCCGCGCATGAGCGAACAGAAAATCACGCCGGTGCGGCGAATTTGCGGCGAAACCTCGTTGCCGGGCGACAAATCCATTTCTCACCGCTACGCGCTGCTGGCCGCGATCGCGCGCGGCGCCAGCACGATCGAAAATTATTCACCTGCGGCGGATTGCGCGAGCACGCTTGGCTGCATCGAGGCCCTCGGGGCCCGCGTGCGGCGCGAAAACGGACACGTGGAAATCGAAGGCGATGGCCTCGACGGATTGCGCGCGCCTGCGGCGCCGCTTGACGCCGGAAATTCGGGAACCACGCTGCGGCTCCTGGCTGGCGTGCTCGCAGGCCAGGCGTTCGAATCGGTATTGACCGGCGACGATTCACTGCGGCGGCGGCCGATGAAACGCATCGTCGAGCCGCTCACGCGCATGGGCGCTAAGGTGGAGGCGGAGCGGGGAGAATTTCCGCCGCTGCGCATTCGCGGTGGAGAACTCGAGGCGATCCGCTACGAAATGCCGATTCCGAGCGCGCAGGTGAAATCGTGCGTGCTGCTGGCCGGGCTTTACGCGCGAGGCTCGACCACGGTAACCGAATCGGTGGCCACGCGCGACCACACCGAACGCGCGCTCGCGGAATTCGGCGCGCGCATTGCTGCGACGGCGGGCATGGCGACCATCGCCGGCGGATCGCCGCTCGAAGCGCGCACGCTCGAAGTTCCGGGCGACCTTTCCGCGGCAACCTTTCTGATTGCCGCCACGCTGCTCCTGCCCGGATCCGAATTGCGCCTCCGGCACGTCGGGCTGAATCCTACGCGGACGGCGGTGCTCGATTTCTTGATTTCGATGGGCGCGAAAATTCGCGTCAGCGGCGAGCGCACGGTTGGCGGCGAACCGCGCGGCGATATCGAAGTCCGCCACGCGCCGCTCGATGGCGGCGTGGCGAGCGGCGGCGTCTCTGCGCGGATGATTGACGAGCTGCCGATGCTCGCCGCGCTCGGGCCGTTCACCCAGCGCGGCATCACCATTCTCGACGCGCGCGAGCTGCGCGTGAAGGAAACCGACCGCATTGCCGCGCTCGTGGAAAATATCCGCCGCATGGGCGGCCGCGCCGAATCCTTTCCCGACGGAATCACCGTGGCCGGTCGCTCAGCCGGGCCGCTCCACGGCGCCGAAATCGAGCCGTACGGCGATCATCGGATCGCGATGGCGTTTGCCGTGGCCGGTCTCGCGGCCGAGGGCGAAACGACGATCCAAAACGCGGAATGCGTCGGCGTTTCCTTCCCCGCATTTTTCCAGACAATCGAGCAACTCGCCGAACGCTGAGCCCCAGACCACCCAAATTTCCGGGGATACGCCGCCTTGTAGGAGGCCATCCCATGACTCGCTCTCCCGGTCCCCGCTGCCCCAGGCATCGAGCAAAGGGCGCTGACCTTGACTTCAAACTGTGCGGGACGGAGCATGTACTTGGTTACAGCTTCCGTTTCGCTCGGAGGTCGACTTGAAATGTCCCAGTTGTAATGTGGACTTGACACCCGCGGTTCGGCACAAAATCGCTGTGCAGTCTTGTCCCTCCTGTAAAGGAATGTGGTTCCAGCGGCAGGAACTGGAAGAGCTTGAGAACGAGGCCTTCGACTTCGGCGAGCATGATAAGGGCACGCTCGTTCCAAGCTCGGTCCCGACGGCCTCGAAGTGTCCCGAATGCGCCGCTCCCCTGAGACGCTTCCAGTACCGGTTTTACGATCTGCAGATGGAGTTCTGTGAGAATCAGCACGGGTACTGGCTTGAGAACGACGAGGACACCAGAGTTCTCGAGTTGATGCGGCAGGAAGAGAGAGATATGCAGAGAACACTGCGCGTGGAGGACCGCTGGGCCGCGACGCTGCGACGCATGCGCTCGGGATCGCTTCTCGAGCGGCTGCGTGAGCGGCTCCATTAGCCGCCGGTCGCTTCCGCAGTCGCTGCCGGTGGGAGCCGGCTTTGAGCCTCCGAAAACTCTAACCCGAAAGCAGCCCCGACGGTCTCCCCTTGATAAGAACGAAGCTGTTGTCAAGGCGCAGCGGATCGTACCGGCGCTGAAAAGGACCGCTCGGTTGCCCGGAGAGGTTGAAGACCGAAGCTCCGGAAGGGTCGCAGTGAATCACTTCAGGCGTAATCGCCCCAACAGCCATCTACACGGCCCAAACAATGACCATGCCTTACGTAGAACCACCACTCGCGCTCGCATCCGCATCGCGCGAAAATGCCGTCGCGTGCGGAAAAACAGCGGCCCTTTACCCGCGCAAAGGAGGAAGCGTCACATGCCGAGGCTCGCATGGAGAGGAATGCGGTTCGCCCGCCCAAGGAGGGCCGTAACTCCGATTTCAGGCCTCGTCGTCCACGTAAAAGAGGCCCAAAAAGTGACACCCTGCAATAATTATCTCGCTGAAACAAAACCACCTACCGGATTTTTTGCTCGACAGGGTGTGTCACCCTCCCACGCCACCCTCGAACCTGCCGCGCGGCCATCGGACCACAGGAGTTCGTCACGCAATGCCGGGCCACACAAAAATCAAGGAAGCGTAACTGGCCTGCTGGACGAGCACGCCGCATGCTTCGTGAAAATAAAACTTGCATTTTGCAAGTAAGACGGGTATCTTGCCGCGAGTGCGTGGGAAGTCCAGAAAAAAATTGCGGTCCGGCTGTCCTGTAAGCGCGTCGCTCGAGGTATTTGGCGACCGCTGGTCGCTTCTCATCGTGCGGGATTTGATGGTGCGCGGCTACCGGACGTTCAAGCAGTTCGAACAGTCTGGCGAAGGCATCGCGAGCAACATCCTGTCCGAGCGATTGCGGCGGCTGGGAGCGGCGGGCATCATCGTCGCGGAAACCGACGGCGAAGACCGGCGGAAAGTCAGCTACCGGCTGACGGAAAAGGGAATCGATCTCGCGCCGGTGCTGCTGGAACTGCTGATTTGGGGCGCGCGGCATGAAGAAACCGGCGCGCCATGCGGCCTGATCGAGCAGATGGCGGAGCACCGGAAAGCGATTCTGGCGGAAGTTCGTCGGCGATGGCGCGAAGACGACCAGGCTCCGTTGCAAGTGGATGGGAAATGGATTTTGCCCGATTGGGGAAGCGAGCGCGGTAAAACGTAGTCGGCGCGAATGCGGCGCGGGGCCGATGGGCGACGGCATTGCGGCTGAATCACTTGAAAGAGGGAGACGAGCGATGAGCAAAGCGCGAGTGCTGGTGGGGACGCGGAAAGGCGCCTTCATCCTGACGGCGGATGGAAAACGGAAAACCTGGGACGTCAGCGGGCCGTTCTTCAACGGCTGGGAAATTTTCCATATGAAGGGATCTCCCGCCGATCCCAATCGAATTTACGCTTCGCAAACGAACAGCTGGTTCGGCCAGGTGATTCAGCGGTCGAGCGACGGCGGCAAGACGTGGGAAGCGCCCGGCGGCGGAGTTGGCAAATCGCCACAGGGCTGGCCGATGGGCGAGAGCAACCGATTCGTCTACGACGCTTCCGCCGAGACCGGCAAACCGCTGACGACGCACCAGTGGTACGATGGCACGCAGCATCCCTGGGAATTCAAGCGCGTGTGGCACCTGGAGCCGTCGCCGAACGATCCCGAGACGGTCTATGCGGGAGTGGAGGACGCGGCGCTGTTTCGTTCGACCGACGGCGCGCACAGCTGGCAGGAACTCGCCGGCCTGCGCGGGCACGGCACCGGGCCGAAATGGCAGCCGGGCGCGGGCGGAATGTGCCTGCACACGATCATTCTGGACCCGAGTGACGCGAACCGGATCTACATCGCCATTTCCGCGGCCGGAGCGTTCCGCAGCGACGACGGCGGAAAGACGTGGAAGCCGATCAATCGCGGATTGCATTCCGACTATCTGCCCGACAAGAACGCCGAAGTCGGCTTCTGCGTTCACCACATCGCGATGAATCCCGCGCGGCCGGGCCATCTCTTCATGCAACTGCATGGCGGGGTGCTGCGCACGGACGACGCGGGCGATTTGTGGAAAGAAGTCGGCACGGGACTCCCAAGCGATTTCGGTTTCCCGATTGACGTGAACTCGCACGAACCGGAAACCATCTACGTCATTCCGATTGACCAGAATGCCGGCCGCATCCCGCCCGAAGGGAAGCTGCGCGTCTACCGCAGCCGCACTGGCGGCGGGGATTGGGAGCCGCTGACGAAAGGGCTGCCGCAGGAGCATTGCTACGTGAACGTGCTGCGCGACGCCATGGCCGTGGATCGGCTGGAACCCTGCGGGATTTATTTCGGAACCACCGGCGGACAAATTTACGCTTCGGCCGACGCGGGGAACTCGTGGGAAGCGATCGTGCGCGATCTGCCCTCGGTGCTGAGCGTCGAAGCGCAAACGCTGCCATGATTCGCGTCGTGCTGCCGTCGCATTTGCGGAAGCTCGGCGGAACGGGCGGCGAAGTGCAGTTGGAGATCGAGGGACAGGCGACCGTGGCCAGCGTGCTCGACGCGCTCGAAGCGCGGTATCCGAGCCTCGCCGGAACGATTCGCGATCACGCGACGCAGCAGCGCCGGCCGTTTCTGCGTTTTTTCGCCTGCGACGAGGATATTTCGCACGAGCCGCTGGATGCTCCGTTGCCCGAGGCCATCGCTTCGGGCAAGGAGCCGCTGTACGTAATCGCCGCGATTGCCGGCGGCTAGCCGCCGTTCCCGCCGCAAGAAATCGTGGCTGTCATCCTGAGGGCCCGGTCCGATCCTTCGGGGCCGGGCCCGGAGGATCCCGACCCTACGCCAAGCCGCTACAACCCAACTGCGCACCGATCGAAAATATCGCGTACAGCCGCGCTTCACTGCGGCAACGTCTTGGCTCCGCGAATGGCAAACGTAGCTTCCAGCGTGGGCAGGCCGCTCCCGGGTTGCGCGCCGCCGACGCTCAGATGATACGTTCCGGGCGCGACTACGGTTTCCCCCGCTGAATTCACTTCACTCAAATCGCGCGGCGAGAGCCGCAGATGGACTGTTTCCGCTTGCCCCGCCTTCAAGTGAATCCGCTCGAACCCGCGCAGGGCGCGAATGGGAGCGCCGGGCGAAGGCGGAAAGCGCAAATACGCTTCCACCACTTCGTCGCCGTCGCGCGCGCTGGTGTTGCGGACGGTGACGCTCGCTTCGAGCGGCTGGCCCGCATCGACCGCGGTTGAGGAAAGCTGCAAATCGCTGTAGGAAAAATGCGAATAGCTCAGCCCGAAGCCGAAAGGATAGAGCGGCTGGCCGGTGAAAAAGCGATAGGTGCGTCCGCGCATCGAATAGTCCTCGAACGGCGGCAATTGGGAGACGGATTGATAGAAGGTGACGGGCAAACGGCCGGCGGGATTGTTGTCGCCCGCAAGAGTTTGGGCGATGGCTGTGCCACCCTCTTCGCCGGGATACCAGGCTTCTAGAATCGCGGCGGCGTGAGCTTTCGCCCAATCCACGGCGAGGGCACTGCCGCTTTCGAGCACGAGAACGATCGGCTTGCCGGTGGTTCCGAGCGCTTCGAGCAATTTTTCCTGCCCCTGCGGCAGCGAGAGGCGCGTGCGATCGCCCCCACGGAAGCCCGGCAAGTTCATGCTCGTATTTTCTTCGCTTTCGAGGTTGGAATCGATGCCGAGAAACGCCACGACGACGTCAGCTTGCCTGGCCGCGGCGAGCGCCTGATCGCGCAGCGCGCTGGCGGGAGCGTCCCAGAGCAGCGTGACGCCGGCGTCCTGATCCGGGCCGGGATGAACGTAATCGAGGCGAATCGCGTGCGGCGCCGTGCTCGCGAAATGAATGGGAATCATCAGATCGGGCGTGGTGTCGCGCTGAGCGAAAAGTTTTCCATCAAGATACAGGCGAAATTCGTCGGACTCGCCGGCGCGGCAGCCGTAGCAGCGGTCGACGTGCACGCCCAGCGCGTAATTGCCCGGCGCGGGCGGCGTGAACGTGCCGGTCCAACGGACGGAAAACGAGCTTTTCTCGAGTTTCGGCGACGGTCGCACGCCCTGCCAATCGAAATCGACCGAAGTGTCAGTGCGGGTGAGTACGGGCGCGCCGCGGAAGTCGGCGTTGTCGAAATATTCGCCGATGAGGCCACCGATGGCGGCTGAATTCGCCGCGCGTGGCGCGCCGGGCGGAGCAAGCGCGCTCGCGGGGACGGGCACGGGCAAGAGCGAAATGAGTTTCGAGCCCTGGGCGTAGAGCAGGCGAGTGCTTTTGCCGAAGCGGCGAACCATGCCCGCGAGCGGCGTAACGGGATTCACCGGCGTGCCGTGGTAATTGCCGAGGAGCGAGGCGACCAGATCGGCCTCGGGGCCGACGATGGCAATGGAATGAACGCTGGGGCCGAAGGGAAGAATGGAATTTTCGTTTTTGAGGAGAACCATGGATTCGCGCGCGGCTTCGAGAGCCAGCTCACGGTGTGCCGGAGAATTGATTTCCGAAAGAGGCGTGTGGGCGTAGGGAACCATGCTCGGCGGATCGAAAAGGCCGAGCCGGAACCGTGCGCGAAAGAGGCGTTCGACAGCGCGATCGACGTCCTGCTCGCTCAGAAGGCCGGCGCGGACCGCGGCGGGCACGGCGAGAAATTGGTTGCCGCAGGAAAGATCGGTGCCCGCTTCGACGGCGTCTGCGACGGCGTGAACTGCGTCCGGGGCGTAGTGGTGATTGTCCCAGATATCGCTGATGGCGCCGCAATCGGAAACAACGTAGCCGTGGAATTTCCAGGCGTCGCGGAGATGATCTTGCAAGAGCATTTTCGAGGCGCACGAAGGAGCGCCATCCACCGCGTTGTACGAACACATGATCGAACCGGCGTGGCCGGCGGTGACGGCGGCGCGAAACGCGGCGAGATAGGTGCCTTCCAGAGCCTCTGGGGAGACGCGGGCGTCGAAAACGTGGCGAATCATTTCCGGGCCGCTATGCACGGCGAAATGCTTGGGCGTCGCGATGGTGCGGTAATAGCGGGGATTGCTGCCTTGCATGCCGGTGACGAAGGCGACGGCGAAACGGCCGGTGAGAAAGGGATCCTCGCCGTAGGTTTCCTGGCCGCGGCCCCAGCGCGGATCGCGGAAGACATTGATGTTGGGCGCCCAGAAATCGAGGCCGCGGCCGTCGCGCGTGTTGCCCGAGCGCTGGTCCCATTCGAATTTGGCGCGTGCTTCGTAGGAGATCGCGCGGGCGATCTGGTGCACGAGCCCCGGATCCCACGTGGCGCCCAGCCCGATCGGTTCGGGAAAAACGGTTGCGGCGCCCGAGCGCGCGACGCCGTGCAGCGCTTCACTCCACCAGTGATAGGCGGGAACGCCGAGGCGGGGAATCGCGGCGGCGTTATTGATCATTTGCGAGGCTTTTTCGGCCAGCGTCATGCGGGAAACGAGATCCTTCACGCGAACGGAGACGGGGAGATTGGGATTCAGATAGGCCGGCGTCGAAGACGGCTTGGCCGCGGCGCGCGGTTGGGCTTTTTGCGCGAACGCGGAGACGCAGGAAAGCACGAGCAGGAGTGCGGCGGCCTGTATCCGGAGCAGCCAGGGAAATGTTTTGCGCATAACGAGAGCCTCCGCAGAAAAAACGTTCGCGTCGCCGGCGGGCGAGGGCGCGCGGCGGCGCGATTCTAACAGAACCGATTGCGGAACGAGGCCGCCATTTTGCGTGGCGGGCGAGCGCGGAGCGTACGGCCGTAAAATTTCCTGTCAAGGCGCGCCGCGGCTCGCTACACTCGAATGAGGAACAGGCGGCCGTGCTTCCGGCATCGCCTGAATTGCTTCGACAGGCTTCCCATGCAGGAGAAACCCGCCATTCCACACCGCTGCGGCGGCGATTGCGAATCGCGAAAAATCACGATGGACGCGGCGGCGAAACGGGTTTCCGGTAAAGCGAGGAACGCATGAACACGCGCACTGCAAGGCTTCAACCCAAAACCGGTTCAGGAAAAATCACCCTCGATCCGGCCCACGACGTTCTGCGCGTGGAGGGCCATCCGCTCGATCCGATTTTTCAGCCGAAGACCGTAGCGGTGGTTGGCGCGACGGAACGGGCGGGGAGCGTGGGACGCAGCGTGCTGTGGAATTTGCTCAGTTCGCCCTTCGGCGGCACGGTGTATCCGATCAATGCGAAGCGACCGAACGTGCTGGGGATTCGCGCGTATCGGGATTTGCGGGAGATGCCGGAGAAGCCGGATCTGGTGGTGGTTTCGACGCCGGCGGCGACGGTGCCGGGGATTTTGCGCGAGGCGGTGGAATTGGGCGTGCCCTCGGCGATCGTGATTTCGGCGGGATTCAAGGAGCACGGCGAGGAGGGCCAGCGGCTCGAGCGGCAGATCGCGGAAATCATTCGCGGAAAAATGCGCCTGATTGGGCCAAACTGCCTGGGCGTGATGAATCCGATCGGCGGCTTGAACGCCACGTTTGCGAGCGCGATGGCGCGGCCTGGGAACGTGGCGTTCATCAGCCAGAGCGGGGCTCTGTGCACGGCGGTGCTGGATTGGAGCTTACGCGAGTTGGTGGGTTTCAGCGGATTCGTTTCGATCGGCTCGATGCTCGACGTGGATTGGGGCGACCTGATCGATTATTTCGGGCACGACGCGCGGACGGAAAGCATCGTCATCTACATGGAATCGGTGGGCGACGCGCGGTCGTTTCTTTCGGCGGCGCGCGAAGTGACGCTTTCGAAGCCGGTGATCGTGATCAAGGCCGGGCGGAGCGCGGCGGCGGCGAAAGCGGCGGCTTCGCATACCGGCTCGCTGACGGGCAGCGACGAAGTGCTGGATGCGGCGTTCCGGCGCGTGGGCGTGCTGCGCGTGGATTCGATTGCGGACATTTTCTACATGTCGGAGGTGCTGGCGAAACAGCCGCTGCCGCGTGGGCCGCGGCTGGCCATTCTGACGAACGCGGGAGGGCCCGGCGTGCTCGCGACGGACGCGCTGGTCGCGCAGGGAGGAGAACTGGCGCAGCTTTCGGCGGAGACGCTCGAGGCATACGACGCGTTTCTGCCGCCGCACTGGAGCCACAACAATCCGATCGACATTTTGGGCGACGCCGATCCAGAGCGCTACGCGAAGGCGCTCGAAATAGCGTCGAAAGACGCGGGTATCGACGGCATGCTGGTGATTTTGACGCCGCAAGGGATGACGAAACCCACGCAGATCGCCGAACAGCTGCGGCCGTACGCGGGTTCGACGGGAAAACCCCTGCTGGCGAGCTGGATGGGCGGCGCGGAAGTGGCGGGCGGCGAGGAGATTTTGAATCGCGCCGGCATCCCGACGTTTCCGTTTCCCGACAGCGCTGTGAAGGCGTTCACCTACATGCGCAAATACGCGTACAACCTGAAAGGGCTGTACGAAACGCCTTCGCTGCGGCGCGAGGAGACGGTCGACCGGACGCGTGCCGAAAGCATTTTGAAAAGCGTGCGCGACGCCGGCCGCACGCTGCTCACCGAATACGAGTCGAAACAGCTTTTGAGCGCGTACGGGATTCCGTGCGTGCGCACGGAAATCGCGGAAAGCGCGCGCGAGGCCGCGCGCATCGCCGGCGAAATCGGGTATCCGGTCGCCGTGAAGCTGTATTCGGAAACGATTTCGCACAAGACGGACGTGGGCGGCGTGCAGCTGAATTTGAAAACGGAAGAACAGGTGCGGTTCGCGTTCGATGAGATTCGACGCCTGGTGGAAGAGAAAAAAGGGCCCGGACATTTCCTGGGCGTGACGGTGCAGCCGATGGCCAAACTCGATGGATACGAGCTGATCGTCGGCAGCTCCATCGATGCGCAATTCGGCCCGGTGCTGCTTTTTGGCGCCGGCGGGCAACTGGTGGAAATTTCGCGGGATAGCGCGCTGGCGCTGCCGCCGCTCAATTCGACGCTTGCCCGGCGGATGATGGAACAGACGCGAATTTTCACCGCGCTTCAGGGCGTGCGGGGACGCGCGCCGGTGGATTTAACGGCGCTCGAGGATTTGCTGGTGCGATTCAGCGAACTGGTGGTGGAACAACCGTGGATTCGGGAAATCGACATCAATCCGCTGCTCGCCACGCCCGAGCGTTTGCTGGCGCTCGACGCGCGCGTGGTGCTCCACGGTGCGGATGTGGCCGAAGATCAGTTGCCGCGGCCGGCGATCCGGCCGTATCCGACGCAGTACGCCGGCGAATGGACGATGAAAGACGGCACGCCGATCACGATTCGGCCGATTCGGCCGGAGGACGAGCCGCTCATCATCAAATTCCACGAAAAACTTTCCGAGCGCAGCGTCTACCTGCGCTATTTCCAGCCGATGAAACTCTCCACGCGCACCGCGCACGAGCGGCTGACGCGGATCTGCTTCATCGATTACGACCGCGAACTCGCGCTGGTCGGCGAATGGCGCGACCCCGAGAGCGGCGAACGGCGGATTCTGGGCGTCACGCGCTTGAGCAAGATTCATGGCACCGACGCGGCTGAAATCGCCGTGGTGATTCTGGATGAATTCCAGCATCGCGGCCTCGGCACGGAACTGGTGCGGCGGAATATTGAAGCGGCGCGGGCGGAAAAACTGAAGAAAGTGATTGCGAATATCCTTCCCGAAAATTTCGAAATGCGCGCGGTGTGCAAGCGGCTGGGCTTTTCGCTGCAGCACGATCTCGAGGACAACGTCGTCCGCGGCACGCTCGACCTATAGCCTGTCGTAGCGCGTCCATCGTAGCGCCGTCTGTCGTGGCGCCGGCTTCCAGCCGGCGTCTTTTCGTATCGTCACACCCCGCCATCTTGTGTCGTACGCCGCTTGTTGTAGCACCGGCTTCCAGCCAGCCGCTTTTCCTGCTGCCGTGCCAGCGCCATCTTCCCGGCGACCCCTCGTCGCGGCGCCACGATCATCTCAGCCGTCAGGCGCGGGGTTGAAAACCGCCCATGCGATCTCCCTCTTGACACCAACACATCAGGAGACTATGTTGGTCTAGGCCTAGACTGAAATAGGCCGAACGCCCGATCCGCAAAGAGGCCCGTTGATGCCGAAACGAAAAGAAGAGCCGCGCGACCTGTTTCCCGGCGCGCTGGAAATGATGGTGCTGGAAATCCTGCGCCGCCGGCCGCTCCACGGCTACGCGCTGGTGCAGCACATCCGCGAGCGCTCGGACGAATTGCTGCGCGTCGAGGAGGGTTCGCTCTATCCGGCGCTGCAGCGGCTGCTGAAAGAGGGTCTGGTGACGGCGGAATGGGGCGTTTCGGCGAGCGGCCGGCGCGTGCGGATTTACCGGCTGACGGCGAAAGGCGCGAAACATCTGGAACGGGAAGTCTCGAAATTCGAGCAGATGCTCGAAGGCATCACGCGGGTGCTGGCTCCGGCGAAATCATGAATTGGCTGAGACGGATTTTCGGGCGAAAGCGGACATACGGCGATTTGTCGGAAGAGATTCGCGCGCATCTCGATGAAAAAGTTGAAGCGCTCGTCGCAAATGGGATGGAGCGAAAAGAAGCGGAACATGCGGCGCGGCGGGAATTCGGGAACGTTATGCTCACCGAAGAAAATGCTCGAGAGGTTTGGCGCTGGGCGTGGCTGGAGAATTTCCTGATTGACGTGCGCTATGCGCTGCGCGTGCTGCGCAAATCGCCGGGATTCACCGTGGTGGCTATTCTCACGCTGGCGCTGGGGATTGGCGCGAACACGGCCATCTTCAGCGTGGTGGACTTATTGGCTTTCCGGCAGCCACCGATTGAGAAGCCTGAGAGAGTGGCCACGCTCGCCAAGCAGTACGCGAGGGGAGACTACGGTAATGGATTTTCCTATCCCGATTATGTAGAAATCCGCAACCAATCGACTGCCGTGTTTTCCGCAGTGGCGGGTACGACATCCTTCGAGCGGGACGGGTTGAGCGCCGGAGGCAGCAATGAGCCAATCTGGACCGATTATGTCACGGGCAACTTCTTCAAAACGATGGGAGTGAAACCGGCGCTGGGGACCTTGATCAAGCCGGCAGCCGGGAGCCGTTTTGATGACGAACCTGTGATTGTTCTTGGCTATTCCTACTGGAAGGCGCATTTCGGCGGCGACCCCGGAGAGATTGGCAAGCAGGTGCTGATCAACGGGCATCCGGTCACCGTCATTGGCGTGGCGCAGAAGGGATTTCACGGTATCACGGCACTCATCGATGCGCAGGGTTATTTGCCGCTGGGCATGGCGGCCGTGACGGGCGATCTGAAGAAGGATTTTCGAACCAATCCGGAATCGACCGGCTTCGGCTTGATCGTCGTCACTCGATTGAAACCGGGCTTTACGTTTGCCTCGGCTCAGCCGGCGCTGACCGTGCTTGCGCGGCGGATCGCGAAGAAGCACCCGGCCGACAGGAAGTGGAGAAACCTGGTTGCTTACGCGCTGGGCCCGTTGAGCCCGGTCAGCGACCCGAGCCTGATGAATGCAATCGCCCTCCTGAGTGCGCTTTTTCTGACGCTCGCCGGGTCGGTGTTGATTCTCGCCTGCCTGAATATCGCGAACTTGTTGCTGGTGCGCGGTACCGCCCGTCAGCGGGAGATGGCCCTCCGCTCCGCCGTCGGTGGCGGGCGCGAGCGGTTGGTCTGCCAGTTGCTGACGGAGAGTTTTCTTCTGGCGCTGCTGGGTTGCGCGGGCGGGATCGCTTTGGGTCTGCTCGCGAGCCGATGGCTCGGTTCGATCAGGCTGATGGCATCTGTCCCGTTTGCGCTGGACTTTCGGTTCGATTGGCGGGTGTTCGCTTACGCCTTTGGAACGGCGCTCGTGACCGCTCTTATCGTTGGAATCGCGCCGGCGCTTCGCGCGACGCGGGGCAATCTGAATGATCTTCTCCACGAGGGTGGCCGGACGGTCGCGGCCGGCCATCAGCGGACTCGCAGCATTCTCGTTGTCGCCCAAGTTGGCGGCTCGCTGATGCTGTTAATCGTCGCCGGATTGTTTGTGCGAAGCCTCGAAAGCGCCGAGCACGCGCCCTTGGGGTTTGAACCCAGGCACGTCCTTAATTTCACGATCGATCCGCGTCAGGCCGGGTATGACAAGGCTCAGGCCAGCAGTTTTCTGAGCGGCCTGCTCGCACGCGTGCGGGCTCTCCCCGCCGTCGGCAGCGCGAGTCTTGCGGAAACCGTTCCCATGGGGCCCGTGGACCTTGAAATGGATTTGAAAATCCAAGGCCGGCAGCCGCCTGCGGGGCGAAGCCCTCTGTCGGCAGGCTACAACGCGGTTTCGTCGCAGTATTTCAAAACCATGGGCATTCCCTTGCTGACGGGCCGCGGCTTTCTCGATTCCGACGCCAGGACCTCGCCCAGTGTGGCTGTCATCAACCAGGCGATGGCCAAGGAATACTGGCCCGGCGAAAATCCCATCGGGAGGCATTTCTCGAGAACGGATGACCCGAAACATCCGATTGAGGTTGTCGGCGTGGCGGGGAACAGCAGGGGGAGGGTCGATTTTTGGCGCCGAGTCGGGCCATTCCTGTTCGTTCCGCTGTCGCAAAACTACGATTATCGAATGCCGGTGACGCTGCAGGTACGCGCCAGCCTCCCTGCTGCCGCCATGGAGCGCGAGGTTGTGGACGCCGTTCATTCCCTCGCTCCGACAATCCCGGTGATGGATATCCAGACGATGACCGCCGAGCTGTACAACATCAACAGCTTCCAGCTTTTCCAGATTGGCGCGGGGCTGGCATCGTTGCTCGGAATTTTGGGATTCGCGCTCGCCCTTGTGGGCATCTACGGCGTCGTGTCCTATGGCGCGAGCCAGCGAACGCACGAAATTGGCATCCGGCTGGCGCTCGGCGCGCAGCAGGCGGATGTTCTGCGAATGGTTCTGCGCCAGGGAGTCTTCATCGTGGGCGCAGGCCTCGTTGCGGGCATCCTGGCGGCCGCCGCGATTGCGCGGCTCGTAGGCGACTTTCTTTACGGCGTATCGCCGCTTGATCCGATTACGTACCTTGGCGCTTCGGTTCTGCTGGCAGGCGTCGCGCTGCTGGCGTGCTACGTGCCGGCGCGCCGGGCGATGAAAGTGGATTCGGTGACGGCGCTGCGCAACGAATGAGCCCGAGTAGCACAGGCTTCAGCCTGTGCCGGAGGGAGACTACGTACTGGCTGAAACGCATTTTCCGGCGAAAACAACTTTACGGCGATCTCTCCGAAGAAATCCGCGCGCACCTGGACGAAAAAGTCGATGCACTCGTCGCGTCGGGCATGACGCGAGAAGAAGCCGAGCATGCGGCACGCCGCGAATTCGGGAACGTGACGCTCGCAGAAGAAAATGCGCGCGAGATTTGGTGCTGGCCCGTGCTCGAAAATTTCCTGATTGATGTCCGCTACGCGCTGCGGGTTCTGCGCAGATCGCCGGGATTGAGTGTCGTCGCGGTTCTCACGCTCGCTCTCGGCATAGGTGCCAACACCGCCATCTTCAGTGTCGTGGACGCCGCTTTGTTGCACCCGCTCCCCTATCCGCATTCCGGCGGTATCGTCACTTTTTATCGGGACCATCACAGCCTCATCTTCTCGCGACCTTTCTTCACCCGCCTTCGCGGCCGTTTGCCAGCCGTCGAGGACCTGAGCGCCTTTCACACCTGGTCGTTCGCCATCTCCTCTCCGGGCAAGCCTGCGGAAGAGGGCGGCATCGTTTCGAGTGCGAACTTGTTTCGCGTCCTCGGCGTCCGCCCTGTCATCGGCCAGCCTTTCACCCATGCGGAAGATCGCCCGGGCGCGGCGCCCGTGGCGCTGATCAGCGAGTCCTTGTGGAAGAACCGCTTCGTCGGAGCTCATTCGGTTCTCGGCAAAACCGTCGTCATTGCGGGCGAGCCATTCACGGTCGTCGGCGTTTTCCCTGGTCATCTTCGCTTCCCGGAACTGGCTCAGTCGCCTTCCGTTTGGTTGCCGATGGCTTCCGACCCGGCAATCAAGTCGTTCGCCGCAGGCATGGGAGGAGGACAAGGCGTCGCTTACCTTCAGCTCCTGGGGCGCCTCAAGCCCGGCGCCACTATCGAGCAGGCCCGCGCCCAGTTTGCCGCTGTTGGTGGGGCGGACGTGCGGAAGACTTTCCGGGACAGAGCCGGTGTAAGGCTGGGTGTGACTTTCCTGGAGAACGAAGTTTCCAAAAGCTATCGCACGGAGCTCGATCTGTTGTTCGGCGCGGTGGGTTTGGTGCTGCTCATCGCCTGCGCGAACGTGGCGAATCTACTGCTGGCCCGGGCCAGTGCGAGCGAGCGTGAGACCGCTGTGCGCATGGCGCTTGGCGCGGGCAAGAACCGAATCGTGCGTAGTGTGCTTATCGAAAGCGCGGAACTCTCGCTTGCGGCCGGCGCCCTTGGCGCCTGTCTCGCCTTCCTCGCGGTTGGCACGCTTGGCAACTGGATTCCGCAGTCGGTCACTCCATTCCGCGGCATTACGGTGAACACCGGCGTCCTTGAATTCACTGCCGTGGTGTCTGTGATCGCCGGAATCCTCTTCGGCTCGT
Source organism: Acidobacteriota bacterium (assembly GCA_021818865.1). Taxonomy (GTDB): domain Bacteria; phylum Acidobacteriota; class Terriglobia; order Acidiferrales; family UBA7541; genus JAKASX01. The sequence continues at coordinate 8,125 of JAKASX010000012.1, read as the reverse complement.
TCCCCGCCTGGCATGCGTCGGAGGTGAACATCTACGCCACGCTCAAGGAGGGCGGCCGAGGCCTCAGTGGAAGCGGTCGCCGAAGGCTGCGGCAGGCCTTGGTTGTCCTGGAAGTGGCCTTGGCTGTGATGTTGCTGGTGGGCGCCGGGCTTCTGCTTCGCAGCTTCTCCCGCTTGATTTCGACCGACCCCGGTTTCGACGCGGACGGAATCGCCGCGGCTTCGGTCACCCTCCCGCGCTCGATCCATCGTTCGAGGGAACAGTGGCGAGCATTCGTCTCGGCGACGCTCGACCGGCTGCGAGCTGAGCCTGGAGTGACGCAGGCCGCGGCGGCGATGGGGGCGCCCGCGCTCGGGGTGGAGTTCACCTTCGGGTACACCGTGGCCGGACAGCCGCCTGGCCGGCCGGAGGGCGCTGCGTATCGCCCGGTTACTCCCGGCTATTTCGCGTTAATGCACGTGCCGCTGCTGGCCGGACGTGACTTTAGCATGAGCGACTCGGCGTCGAGCGCGCCCGTTTGCGCGGTCAACCATGCCCTTGTTCGTACTTCCTTCCGCGGCACGAACCCGCTTGGCCATATTCTGAAGTCAGGGAAAGAACCGCTCTGCAGGATCGTCGGCGTGGTGGGCGATGTGGTGACCTGGCTTGGCAAGCCGCCCAGCGCCGCGATTTACGTTCCTTTCGATCAGGCGCCGTTCTGGATGGCCACGTTCCTGGCCCGAGGGCCACAGGGCGCGGCCGCCTTGTCCCCTCTGTTGCGCGATGCGATCCGTTCGGTCAACCCTGACTTGCCCGTGAAGGTGTCCGTGCTGGCCCGCGCTTTCGATAGCGCGGTCGCCCCTCAGCGTTTTCGAACCGCGCTGGTCGGTATCTTCGCCGGGCTGGCCACCGTTCTGGCCGCCATAGGGATTTCCGGCGTGCTCGGCTATTCGGTCAGCCGCCGGCGTCAAGAAATCGGCGTGCGTATGGCGCTTGGGGCGTCGCCGGGAGAGGTGGTCCGCCAAGTGGTCGGCGAAGGCTTGCGGCTGGCGGCTATCGGCGCAGCGGTCGGCATTGCCGGGTCGCTGTTCCTGACCCGTTTCATGCGGAGCCTGCTTTACGGGATCGGACCCGTTGACCCGTTGACCTACGTCGGCGTCGCCGTGCTGCTCCTGCTCGTTGCGCTGGCCGCCTGCTACATCCCCGCGCGGCGGGCGATGAAGGTAGATCCCGTTACGGCGCTGCGGAACGAATGAACTTTTGTAGCACAGCCACTCTTGGCCGTGCCCGGGAAAAGTGGAAGATGAGCTGGCTGAAACGCATTTTCCGGCGAAAGCAACTTTACGGCGATCTCTCCGAAGAGATTCGTGCGCATCTCGACGAAAAGGTCGAAGAGCTTGTCGCGTCTGGCATGACGCGCAAGGAAGCGGAGCACGCGGCGCAGCGTGAATTCGGCAACGTCATGATCACGGAAGAGAATGCCCGCGAAATCTGGCGCTGGCCGCGTCTGGAAAACTTTCTGATTGATGTCCGCTACGCGCTGCGGGTTCTGCGCAAATCGCCGGGATTCACCATAGTCGCGATTCTCACGCTCGCGCTCGGCATCGGCGCGAACACGGCGATTTTTACGCTAATCGACGGCATCATGCTCCGGACCTTGCCGGTGTCCAAACCTGCCGAGCTCTATCGTCTCGGCGACACTCACCAGTGTTGCAATATTGGCGGCGTGCAAAGTCGCTGGAGCATATTCTCTTACCCCCTTTATCGGCAGTTACGCGAGCACACCCCGGAATTCAGCCAGATGGCAGCCTTCGCCGGCGGCCTTGACAACTTCGCCGTACGGCGCGGCGGCTCTGATGCTCCCCCGCAGCCTCTTGTGGGCGAATTTGTCTCTGGCGACTATTTCACGATGCTCGGACTTCGCGCGTTTGCCGGGCGCTTGATCGATTCGACAGACGACAGAGCGAGCGCGCTGCCGGCCGCCGTCATCAGCTACCGTGCGTGGCAGCAGGACTTCAGTGGCCAACCCTCCGTGGTCGGCGAAACGCTCGTCGTCAATACGGTGCCGTTCACCATCGCAGGGATTGCACCACCCGGCTTCTATGGCGACCGAATGATCGCGAGCCCGCCCGACCTGTGGCTGCCTCTGGCCACTGAGCCGATCCTGGACGGGCCAAACGCGTTACTGAACCGAACGGATTCGAACTGGCTATACGTCATCGGACGGCTCGGGCGCGGCGCAAACCCCGCCGCCGTGCAATCGCAGTTGACAGTCGAATTGCGGAACTGGCTGAGCGTCCAGATCGGGCTTGGCGGCCACGACCGCGCGAAGGCCGAGAAAACTCGAATCATCCTGACCCCCGCGGCAGCGGGCATCGACGTCCTGCAACACGAGAATGCTTCGGGACTTTTCCTGCTTGCAATCATTTCCGCGATGGTGCTTTTGATCGCCTGCGCCAACGTCGCCACGTTGCTGCTGGCGCGTGGCGCCGCTCGGCGCGCTGAAACGGCGGTCAGGGTCGCCTTGGGCGCGCCGCGCGCGAGGCTGGTCCGCCAGGCCGTCACGGAAAGCGTGCTTCTAGCGCTGGCTGGTGGCCTTGCAGGGCTCTTCATTGCGTTTGTCGTGGTGCGCGTCATTCTGTTGCTCGAGTTCCGCGGAGTTGGTTACGTCCCCGTGAGTGCCGAGCCGTCGGTGGCAGTGCTCGGTTTCGCCTTTCTGCTCTCCCTCGTGACAGGCGTTGTATTCGGCATGGCGCCGGCCTGGATTGGATCGCGTTCCGAGCCAGCCGAAGCCTTGCACGGAGCCGGCCGCTCGGCGAGCGACCGCAGTTCATCCGCGCGTGGGTTTCTGGTGGTGCTCCAGCTGGCCCTTTCGGTCATTTTGCTGGTCGGCGCCGGCCTGCTGATGCGCAGCCTGCGCAATCTCGAAACACAGAAATTCGGTTTTGAGCCCGAGGGTCGTCTGGTTGCGGAGGTTAATCCTGTCACTGCCGGATATAAGCCGGGAGAGCTCTACGGCCTTTACCAACAGCTTACGCAGCGGCTTCCGCGAATCCCGGGCGTGGTGAGCGCTTCTTTGTCGGCGTACGGCCCGATGGAAGACACCAACTTCGAGTGGCCGATACACGTGGAGGGGCGCGAGCCCGGCGAGCGAATCTTTTCGTGTTTCGACCTGGTCAGCCCGAATTTCTTCAGAACCATGGGCACGCGGATTCTCCTGGGGCGCGATATCACCGCGGAGGACACGCCCGCGTCGCGGCCAATTGCCGTAGTCAACGAGGCTTTCGTCAGGAAGTACCTCCGTGGAAAAAACCCGATCGGGAAGCATTTCGGTTTCGCGGATGTGAAGGAAGGCGTGAATTATCAGATCGTGGGGGTGGTGGAGAACGCCAAGTATTATTACCGGCGCGACCATCCGATGTTCTTCCTGCCGCTTCTGCAAAGGGTGCCATCAGGGATGGGCTTTCTGGAGTATATCGGCGACATCGAATTGCGCGTTGCGGGCAGCCCGGAGGGGATGGAGCCCGCGGTGCGGCGCGCGCTGGCTGCGACTAATCCCAATCTGACCGCGATCAAGATCGTCAGTCTTCCCGAGCAGATTGCGGAAAATTTCAACGAAGAGCGGCTGATTTCACGACTGACCGGACTCTATGGTGTTTTCGCTCTGTTCCTGGCCTGCATAGGCCTTTACGGTGTTACCGCGTATTCAGTGAGGCTCCGCACGCGCGAGATTGGGATTCGCGTGGCGCTCGGGGCCCAGCGGGGTGACGTTTTCAGGATGGTCGTCGGAGGCGGCCTCAAATTGGCGCTGATTGGCGTGGCAATCGGCATTGCCGGAGCGCTCGCGTTCACGCGCATGCTGGCGAGCCTGCTTTACGGATTGTCTCCGGGCGACCCGGCGACGTTTCTCGGGGCGACCGCTGTTCTGTTTGGCGTCGCCATCTTCGCCTGCTACGTTCCCGCGCGAAGGGCGATGCGGGTGGATCCCGTGACGTCTCTTCGCAACGAGTGAGCGACCAACCAACACCGCGGCCCCAACACTACGGCTAAAGACAACTGAAAAGGCGCTTGAGCGCTAGCGGGTTTTGCGTGTGCGCGGAGTGGAAGGAGTTTCTGGCGGCGATGGCGGCGCGGCGGGAGTGGGCGGCGCGCGGCGGATGTGGATGGTGCCGTAAGTGGTCGTCAGCGTGATCGAAGGGCCGCCGGAGCCGGTCGAGCCGTCGAGGCGGGCGTTGGGGGTAGTCTCGACGACGCGGAGCGAGGGCGAGGAGAAATCGCTGGTGATATCGCCGGAGCGGGAAAACGCGGTGATGGAAAACGAGGAATCGGAGGGCAAGAAGAGCTCGATATCGCCGGAGCGGTTGGTGACGTCGATTTTGTGGCGCGGCGGATGGCTGTAGCGCAATTCTACGTTGCCGTCGCGATCGGCCACGTGCACGGCACCGGTGACGTTTTCGACGCGAATATCCTTGGCGCGCGTCTCGAGCGAGACGTCGCCGGGCGAATCGGAAAGAATCAAGCGGCCGGAATCCATGACGAGGCGTCCGAGCGAGCCGCTGACGCTGAGCGTGGTGCGCGAGGAATTGAACTGAACGGCTTTCGAGACGCGCAGGACGCGAATCGGGCCGAAGAATTCGCCGTCGATCGCGACGCTGCCGCCGATTTCGCCGACGCTTACCTGTTCGCCGCGGCCGTTGATCGAGACGTTGCCGGAAATCGAATGAATGCTGGCGTCGCCGCGGTGCATATTGACGGTGGTGTTCGCGCCGGTTTGCGACACGTCCACCTGGCCCGCGGCGCTGAGGGAAATATCGCCTTGAATCCCGGTGACGTGGACGTCGCCACCACCGGTGGAAGCGGAAAGCGACGTGTTGGGCAAAACGGCGGCGTCGTAGCTGACGCGGACGTCGCGGCCGGAGGGGATTTGCGGTTCGACGCGGAGGGCGCCATCGACTGGCGTGACGGAAACGGTGGTGGCGTCGGCGGCCTGGCGAGCGGCGTTGGGATCGCGCGCGCGAACGATTTTCGTGACGACGATATTGAGATCCTTCGACGGCTGGGGATGGACGCTGATATTGCCGCGCGGCGTCCGGAGATCGATGCGCGTGGCCGGAGCGACGGGTGCGGAGGGCAGCGTAGCGGTGAAGGTGTACGGAGTTTCGAAGAAATCGAAACCCGGCTCCCAGCCCATGCGGCGATGGATGCGGTCGTAGGCGACGATGGCGACGACGCCGACGATCACGAGAAGCACGAGAAGCAGATCGCTGCCGCTGACGGTTGGCGGCGCGGTCTGGTGGGCGCGATTCGCCGCGAAATGATCCCACAGGCGGGCGAGTCCCCACAAAATCAGCAGGACGGGCCAGAAGCGGATAATCTGGCCGAGATGCACGAGGCCCGGCCGGAGATAGTGGAGCAGGAAAATGAGGCCGATCGCGATGAGGAGCAAGCCGCCGAAAATGGAACTGCGTCTGCGGGGGTAGCCGTAACCGTTGCTCATCGGTCGCTCACGGGCCGACGTGGCCTTCGCTCGAAGCGAGCGCTTCGGCCACCTTTACCGCTCCGATCACAATCAGCAGGATCGGCCACAGGTCGCCGAAAGAATAGCGGCTGTATTGGCTGGCGAAAAACAGGACGCCGAGCGTGATCAGAACCGCCGGACCCATCAGGCCTCGCGTGCGGCAGCGAGCGCACGCACAGTTGCGCCAGGCGGTCATAGACGCGGGCCTCCGGCGCCGGAGGTTTCGTGGAACCGTTTCCAGAGCAGCCACACACCGAGGCCGATCAGAATCAGCGGCCACCAATGGCCCACCCACAAGCGCGTGAGCCAGCCGAGATTGGCGAAAAGAATCAGCACGCCCAGAACGATCAGGACGATGGCTCCGGCCATGGAACTGTGTGGGTGCGGCGCGGGCACTTGTGGCGCGGGCGCAACGGGAGGAGCAGCGCCTGGACCCGCGGCCGGGCCAGCGGCGAAACCGGCTGAGGGAGCAGCGCCGGGTGTCGCAGCGGGCGCGCCGGCGGGGGAAACGAGCGGCGCAGCGATTGGCGGGGCGGGAGCGTAGGCGGCGTAGGCAGAGGCCTGCTTCATGCGCGCTGTGCGATAAGCTTCAATCGGCATGTAGAAATAAAAGCAGGCGAGGCCGATGCCGAAAAACGCGCCGAGTCCCGCGGTGCCGGAGCCTGAGTTGGAAACGGAATTGAGAATCGAAATGATTCCGGCGAAGACGGCGACGTGGATCAGGCCTTTCACGTATTCGCCGTTGTAAATGGCGCCGAGACCGGGAATGAAGCCGAGCGCCGCGGCCACGGCCGGATTGGGCGCGTGCGGGCCAGCGGGAACGCCGGCCGGTGCGCTCACCGGAGCGCCGCTCAGCACAGCCGCGAGGCAGCCCTCGCAATAAATGGCGCCGCGAACGTTGCGGACGCACTCGCTGCAGAGCGGCTTTCCGCAAACGCGGCAATAGGCGGCCGTTTCTCGATCGGGATGGGTGGCGCAGTTCATGCGGATCTCCCTCGGTCGGGATGAGAATGTGCGCGCGGCGCGCGGCGCGCGGGCGCTGGAACGTCATGCGCGGCGACGGCCGGAGCGCGCAGGCGGCTTTCGAGGCGATTGTAGAGAAGCTGCTCGGTCTGGCCGGTACTTTTCTTGTGGGAAGAAGGCGCGGGCGTGCCGGTGGTTTGCGGCTGGAAGCGGGACTGGATTTCGTAGACGACGCGGAGGTCGCTGAAGAATTTCACGCCACGCGCGTAGACGAGATGAGCGCGGCGGTCGAACTGGCGAAAAGCTTCAACGGGGCTGAGGGCGGCGACCGAACCGGGCGCGCCGGCAAAGGTGTGGACCAGGATCGAAAGCGTGATGAAAACGGCGGCGACGCTCAGCGCGAACCGCGGATGGAAGAGGAAATCGAGCCAGGCCAGACGCCGGCGCTCGCGGCGCGGGCCGCTGGTTTGCTGAATGATGCGGGTCAGGAGCCAGGGAGGGGGCTCGACCGGTTCGAGTTGGCGGAGGGACGCAACGGCCCCGCGCACGCCGGCGGCGAGCGCCGAGCAGCGGGAACAAGCCGCCGCGTGGGCGTTCCATTCGGCCTGCTCGGCGGGAGGGAGGGTTCCCTCAAGAGCGTCGAGCAGCCGGTCTTCCGTTTCCTGGCAGTTCCAGGCCATCGTCATTTACTCCGCTCTTATTCCCATACGTTCCAAGACCCTCGCGAGTTCAATTCTGCCCCGGTTGATCCGGGACTTCACGGTACCCTCGGGGACGCCGAGGATTTGCTGAATCTCGCGATATTCGAGTTCCTGAAGGTCGCGCAAAATGACAGCTTCGCGCAACTCGGGCCGCAGCTCCAAGAGAGCGCGATCGATCTGGCGGCCGAGTTCCTCGTTGCGCGCGGCGGATTCGGGGCCGGGACGCGGCGAAGCGCGCTCGGGCACCGGCGCCTCCTCGTCGTCGAGCGAGCTGGTTTGCCGATCGTGGCGTGCGCGACGGTAATGGTCGATCAGCAGGTTGCGCCCGACGCTGGTCAGCCAGGTTTTGAAGCTGCCCTCGGCGGGACGATAGCTGCGCAAGGTTTGATAGATGCGCAAGAAAACGTCCTGCGTGAGATCCTCGGTTTCCTGGCGATTGCCGGTGAAGCGGTAGAAAAGCTGATAGAGCCGGCTGGCGTGGCGTCGTACCAGTTCCTCCCAAGCCGCCTGGTCGCCGCGTAGACAGTTTTCGACCAGTTGCGCGTCGGATTCCAAACCGCTTCAGCCTCTCGGGCCGCACGTTAAGCTCCCATTATTAACAAACGCAGCGCGGCCGGGGAAAGTTCCCTCCATCTTACCGGCGGGAAACCCGGGCCACAAGCATATGGGAGAATCCATTCGCAGCAAACGCCGATTTTCGCATCGTGCATGCTTGCCGCGCCGTTTGGGCCGTGCAGCATTCGCCCAGTGGGCAAGTGGGCAGGGCGTCGAAAATCGCTTGCGTTCGCCTGGTGAATGCAGTACAAGGCGTGGGAGAAGCCTTTCTTCGCAGCAGCGCATTTTGCCGTGGGGGAGCTGTGATGTCTTCGGACCAACCAGAAGCCGCGATTACCGGATTGAAACTCCGCACGCACACGCAGGGCGATGAAACGGTAATTTATTGCATCGGGAGATTGACGATCGA